>CALFPM010000178.1 GCA_937919155.1 uncultured Clostridia bacterium | reverse complement strand
ATCAGGGTGCAAAGGTAGTTCTTTGCTCTCACATGGGCAAGCCCCACAACATCTTCACCGAGGGCTTCGGTCTTACCAAGAAGGAGAAGAAGGCTGTTGAGGCTCTTCCCGAAGCAGAGAGAGCTGCAGCAACTGCTGAGTATCTTGAGAAGGCAGTTAAGAGCGATAAGAAAAAGCCTGGTAGTATCGCTGGCAATGCTGTGCTCAAGAAACAGGGCTTGGGTACCCTGACTCTGAACGATGGAAACGGAAACTGGACAGGTGATACCTATCTGAAATGTTTTGGTAAGCTCGTTTTTGTTTTTTTCAATCATTTTCTTGATTAAATCGTTGTCTTTCCAAAATTTAACAACTTCTGGTTCTCTGCCTGCAAAATCAAGCTTCGTATCAACTTTTTTATACATTTTATTTCTCCTTGAATATTTACTCTTGAATATAAACGACTAACTCCACCTTTTATAAACTAGCAAAAAATAGAAAAAGCCCCAAAGCAAAATATAAGAACTTTGCCTTGGAGCCTAAGTCACCACTTATATTTTAGAATGTGCCAACACACACCACCTTTTTAACGGTCAGTCCCCGTAAGCAACTACTATAATTCATCGCTTCTGCTCGACTAGTGATACTGAAGTTAACTTTACTTATTTGCTTTCACCAACCGCAAACTCTCTGCTACTTCCATAATATGCTAGTCTCTATTATCGACATATTAAACTGTTATAATTAAACAAATATGTAAATAATTTGACGAAAAAGGGTGATATATGTTGATAAGTTATGAGAGAGCAAATGAGATTGCTAATTTATATTATAACGACATATATCATCTTTGTCTTTCAAGACTGAAAAAGGAAGAAAATGTTGCTGATGTTACTCAGGAGGTTTTTCTTTTATTTCAAGAAAAATATGAAGGTCTTGAAGATGAATACATAAAAGCTTGGCTCTATAAAGTTGCCAACAACAAGATAAAAGAACAGTTCAGAGCTATTGCCAAGAGAGAAAAAGAGCTTATTTACGGAACGGTTTTCGCTTCGCAAACAAGCACGGATATCCTTTATGAAATGGAAGAAGATAATAAGGTGACTCCGGAAGAACTTGAGGAAAAGAAGAAGAGCATCCTTTCTTCATTAAGCGAAAAAGAACTTGAGCTTTTTGAAATGGTTTACACCAAACATATGGAATACAAAGAATTGGCAAAGGCTTTTGATATTTCCGAACACGCAGTCAGGGCAAGAGTTTACAGACTGAGATTGAAAATCAAAGAGAAAGCAGCCTTCATATTCATGGCAATTCTGCTTCTTTTTATGCGATTCTAAAAATTTTTCAAAAAAAATAAAATTTTTGCGTGACAAAATGCAATTCCCGTCATATATACATGAAGGGAGGTATTGCGTTTTATCAATCATAACTACAGGAGGTGAACAAATCCATGGGAAACAGACAAGATTTCAGTGCCGAAAAACAGTCTTTAAAGGACAAGCTTATGGCGATAATTCTGCTTGAAACCTCAAAGGATTATAAGGAAATGGACAGCGATCTTGTAACGGAATGTGTTGATTTTCTCATGGAGCTTGAAGGAAAACAAAGACTTACCAAAGCAGAAATCGAACAAAGAGTTAACGAAATACCGTTTAAGGGCAAGGTAACGGCAATAGGCTCATACGCCAAGAAAAGGTTAAGAGCCAAGAGACTTGCTGTTATAGCTGCAATTCTTGCGGTAATCGTTGCACTTTTTGGTATAATAGCCGTTGCTTCAGGCAATACCGTCAGCGAAATTTTCAGACAAATAGGCAACTCTATTCATCAGTTGCTTGAAGGAAGCCCGAAGGAATACGGCGATATAACACTCTACAAATCTGATGAAACCAAGACATATTCTTCAATTGAAGAGCTTGCAGAAAGCGAAGAAATTGAGATTTTATATCCGTCTTGGTTACCCGAAAACGAAAAGATTATCAAGATCAGGCATCTGATTGATAGTGAATCGAAAAGATATGTGCTGCAAAGCAATAATCCGATTCACAGTATTACGATTGAAGTTAATGATAGCTTATCGCAAGACTATAAATTAAACTGCAAAGAAAAAGAAATTGCAGGATTTTTGATATATTATGAAGAAACTCCGCAATACATACACGCGAATTTTATCTATAAAAACAACAGTTATATAGTTAAATCGGACACTGAAGATAATCTTTTCAGAATAATTGAAAATCTGAAGGAGATTAACTGATATGAAGAAAATACTTGCACTTATTCTTGTTGTTGTTTCGCTGTTTTCAACAATGTCCATAGCTGCTTATGCTGATGAAGCAAACGAAATCACAGTTACCGTTAACGAAACCGTTTTTGTTTTTGATGCAGATACAACCGAAGACTTTCGCAATAAGTTTATCGCTCACTATTTTAATCACGATGATGAGGGTGCAACCACATACGGACTTACCTGCACCCTTTTCGGTCACAAAATTGAATCATCTGTTGTCAATGCAGTAACACACAAAGCCAAAGCGACTTCACCCCGATGCCTTCGTGAAACTTTTGATGTTGAAACCTGCAGCAGATGCGACTATGTAAAATCATCATTGATAACCAGTGATTATATCGTTTGCTGCTAAACAAATTAAATTTTGCCGATGTGCTTTGGTGCATCGGCAATAACCTTTGGGTGAGAGAAAATGAAAGAGAAATATACCGTCAGTCTTTTCGGGCACAGAATAATTGAAGATTATAACGCCGTCGAAAGCAAACTCTATGAACTTTTGCGCATTATAATGCAAAAAGAAAACAGAGAGGTTGAGTTTCTCGTCGGCAGAAACGGAGATTTTGATCAGATGGCAGCTTCGGTTATCCGCAGGCTTAAAAAAGAAACGGGCAAAGAAAACATTTATCTCACCCTTGTATTACCTTATGAAACAGCAGAGCTTCGAAACAATACTGAGGCTTTTGAAAACTATTATGATTCGATAGAAATCTGCGAAGCATCTGCCGAATGCAATTTTAAATATGCAATTGTGGCAAGAAACCGAGATATGATCGACCGATCTGATATGGTTGTTGTTTATGTCAAAAACGAATTCGGCGGTGCGTATCAATCGATGAAATACGCAGAAAACAATAAAAAACGAATCATAAACCTTTATCGCAAATAACAAAAACAAAACAAACAAGAAAAGGCCTGCGGAGGTAGAATTCCTCTGCAGGCTGTTTTTTGTGGAATATTATATTTTTCGAAAAATTTTTTGTGACAAATCTGTTTTTTCGTCATATATGGTTAAAAGACAAAAATCAGAGGTGATAAATTTGAAAGAATACAAACGATGTCTTAATGCTATAAGAACATATCTGAACGATGAAACTCTCAGACTCAACGCAAAAAAACTCGACGAACTTGTTGATGAAGAGCTCGATAAACCCGTAGAAGAAATGGATCCGGATTTAATTGACCTTTGCCTCAACGCCCTTGTAGCATACAGAAATTATATTTCAAAAAAATAAGAAGCTATGAATAAAACAATTATTATTATAATAAAATAATTATTGCTAAACATTGTCAGCGTGGCTATATGACATGCAAAATCTTATCTTGTTAGTTAGGCCATAATCTACAAGATAAAAATGGCCAGTCGGGGAAGGTCCGACACAATGTTTAGCACTCTTCTTTTTTGCCGCGAGAAAGCAAAAGTTCTTTTTTGCTTTTCGAAGATAATACCTTGGCAGATATTAATTTATCAACCTGTCTTCTATCTACATCAGAATACATAATATGCTTTCTTGTTATCAAAGAAATTAATGATTTAACAAACATATCATTTTGACCATGGTTTTCCTTAAACAATGATATTGCCTTGCTCACAAATTCATTTGAATCATTAGAATTCTCCTCCATCATTAGTTTCATTATACTGTAATTGGGAGTTTTACACGTAAATTCTCTCAAAGCAATCATTGTATTTTGATTTGAAGCTCTATATGCAACGGTATTCAGAACATTTAAAGCATAAATTACTGATGCCTTACCAATCATTTCTTTTATATCATCTTCAGAAATCTTTTCATCGTCAAAATTTTCTTTTGCAAATTCCATAAGTTCTTGAACATGTTTATCTAAATTGTCGTGATAAGGCTTCAAAAAAGCATAAATTAATTTTTGAGGTAAAGAATAAAGCGCTAAACTCATTAACTCAAGCTCTTCTGTATCAAAAGAACCATACTGATCAACGAGAGTGTTTGCAATAAGCATAATGAATTTTAATGATCGTAAAAGAACGAAACGTTCTTTTTCAACATCGTTTTCATTAAAATCTAATGCACCCTTGAATTTCACTATTTCTTGCTTTGTTTTTTCCATTCTCTCCGTATTTTGCTTCGCTTCTTTTCTTTCCTCTTCGCTCGGCAGTTGATTGGAAAACTTTAGCGGTTGTGTTAAAAGTGGCAAGTTGTTTTCTGTTATATTCCACTCATCGTAGTCTTTTAATAAATCAAAAGCTTTGTAAGCTATTTTCATTATTATTCGTGTATTACTTCTTATGAATGATAAAAACAGAATAATAGTTTCGTTAATACCAAAACAAATACGATTCATAACATAAAGTAGGTTTTCTGTATTGTCAGGATTTTTTTCGAGTTCTCTACTTAAATATTTCGCCACAAAATATGCGTATGTATTTTTATTGCAAAATTGAATATCAAATGAATCGTCTTTTTCTTTTAAAATTTCTGAATTTTTACATACTTCCAGAAAACGTTTCGGATTAACGTTTGCCTTTCTATTGTTATTAAACAAAGAAACAGTAGCCTCTAATGAAGAAATTGATATAGATTCTTTATAATCTTCAAAATACATTTTGTTAGCAACAAATTCTAACAATGTCAAGTATACGCCAGCATCATTATCATTTGTACAAGAAAGCATAGAATTTCTTAGGTTGGTCTCAAAGACAAGTGAAATTGTTTGAAAGCCCTTCCCTTTTCCTGCACTGCCATTTAAGAAAAAGTTAATATACTGGAGAATACATCCCGGAGTTAATGAAAAGAAAGATGTTTGACATTGAATCATATAATCAAGTGCGATAATCGTTGATTCAGCATCTTCGATTTTCCTTCCTTTAAGATCACAAATTTTGTATACAAGTTCATCACGTGTTTCTTTATAAAACGGAGAAAGTTCTAAAGAACCGACTCTCTTGCCATGCATTCTTTCTTTAATTATATTCTCAAGATCTTGAAGTGTTTCTTTTGTTGTATATATCAGTATTCGTCCAGAATCTAAAACATACGAAAAAAGTTTTTCTCTTGATCTTTGATTAGAAATCAAGTCGATATCATCAATAAATATGATTTGTTTCGTTCTATCTCCTTGGTCATAGAAATCATATCCATTATCGATTTTTTCACCATATTGAGATACAAACATTTCTTTAAACATTTTCTCAATATTGCTATCTTTATAATCTCTCTTTTCAATTAAAAGCGGTAAATATCCATTATCAATTGATTTGTAATATAAATATCTTAAAAGTGATGACTTTCCAGATCCGGAATCACCCGTTATTCTAATAATACGTTCGGTTTCAAGAGCTTCAAAAATATTTTCAACACTTATTCGTTCAATATATGAATCTTCAAACATATCACCTTCAGCATATAGCTTAGGCAAAACATAATAATCTGTAAAATAATCGCTTATTTTATGTTTGTCTTCAAGTAGCTTATTAAGATATTCATCTGTTGGTCTCATAATATTTGACTTTTTGGGAATGTTTCCAAGATGCTGTTTACAAAATATTTGTGAATCAATGTTCCATTCAAATCTATAAACGAGAAACTCTTTAATGTCAGAATCATAAACCAAAGCATTAAAAGCACTCTCTTGATCTACAGACAAATTAAAACGTCCACCCATAATAATGTTTATGGTTTCTCCTGTAGATTTAATCATTGAATATGCTTCTGATTTATGATCGTGACCAAAAAATACAATATCGTCTTGTTCCAATACTTTTTTCAAAGAAGTTTTTGTTTTCCACTCACACCATTCATAGCTGTGATGCATTAAACTTATTTTCAAATCTGTTTCTGGATTGCGATTGAGTTTATCAAAGACATACTCAGGCAAATAATGAAGTTGTTTATCCTCATGTCTGCGTGTAGAATAGGGTGCCGAATTTATAAGGCAAAACTGAATATTTTCAGTGCCTATCTTTTCTGTTTTGACATCATATAGTTTGTTTGAATCAAAACAATTTTTGCTTTTTGAATAATCAAAGAAATTTGTTAGTCTATCAAGTTCTTCTATTAAGTGCTCATCTTTGTTCCAATATTCAATTTCTTTAGAACCTCTACTTCCTTCTGGTAAAAACATATCATGATTACCTGGGACGATTTTAGTTTTGATAAAACCACAATTAAATGACTGGGATATGTCTTTTAAGAACTTGCCTATTATTCTTCTGCCAGTTTTAAACTCATTTGCATCGGCACTATTAGTAAGATCCCCAGTGAAAATTAAAACCGCATTATCAACACTTCCTAAAGTTTTCAGTGCAGAGATTGCCATATCAATTTTATTCGTTGGAAAACCTTTAGAACAATCGCAATGCAAATCACTTAATTGAACAAATAAAGTTTTCATTTTTTCCTCCTAAAAACCAATTTATATATATATGATAAAAACTTAAAAACATCACACAATAATTTTTATAAACTCGGATATTTTCTAATGTTTCTCTGTTTTCGACAAATTTCGGCGCTCGTGTTTGTACATAATTACGATGGATCTGGGTTCAAAAAAGGCGTATCCGAATCGGATACGCTTTTTGTATATCGCAATTAAAGAAAAGTTGATTTTCTTATTTTATTACTATTCTTATTCTTACATACTTTATATGAATACAAAACCACGACAGGAGTAAATGCTCTTGTTGTGGTTTTTTCGTTTTGGGTATGTCAGTCTTACATACTTTAAGTGAAAGTCAATCACGACAGGAGATGCAGATATCCGATGTGGTTGGTTTCATATGATTTCCTTTTTCAGTGTTTCCGACTATGGTTGGATAAATAAAATTCCTTAGTGCATTTCAGCATCTTTTAATGCGGTAATATGCAACCGCATTCAATTCAAGGAGGTGTTTTCAGAATCCGTTTCAACGGCAGAATTTAATCATAGCGACTTAAATATCATCATTTCTGCTGTTACAAAATTCAATTAAGGAGGAATTGTTTTGAATGAAATGCCACCCCCTCCATAGCCTGATGAAAGGGTATGGGATGCGTAGGAAACACGGATGTTGTTTTCTTCGCAGTTGTCCGACAAAAGTCGGACTGAGTGATAGAAATATCTGATGTTTTAAGTCTGAACGCATCAGTATTTCTGTCACTTTGGCAGACAAATTTTTTTGAATCTGCCAAACCACTAACGGTTATTCGACGAAGATATTTTGGAGAATAACCGTTAGTGGGGATTTTAAAGAGGATTTTTCAGAATTCTCGTTGGTGTTACGGAGCTGACTCGACCGTAACGGACTGTATGTCGCTTCTGAATGGAGCCCTGAAGTTGTTTAACGGCGAATTATCGCAGGACGGAACGGAAAATGCCGTACTCAGAAAGATTTTCCGAATAACAAAACAAGGAGTGATTCCGTGAGCAAAAAGAAAAGCAAGAAAATGACAATCACCAAAAAACTTTGTGAGGAATCGAGATTTTTCTTTTCCAAATATGAAAACAATGTCACAAGAAGTGCGTTTGTGAAAAACTACCGTAAATTCATCGAATTCTGCAGATCGGAATATGACTGCAAAACAACTGAAGAATGTAAAAATCATATAGACGATTATGTTCAGCACCTTATTAACAAGGGTCTGACTGCAAATACAATTCATACATATCTGAGCCCCGTTGCATTGTTTTTTAATATACCGTTATCGGATATTGAAAAGCCGAAAAGATGCTCTGCGAAGAACGTCAGAAGCAGAAGCATAAACGGTAAGGTTCAACGCTCGGATAATGACCCTGACAATCCGAAATATTCCCATCTCGTTGAATTCCAGAAACGTGTCGGGATCAGACGCCGAGAGCTCCAAAATCTGCGGGGAAGCGATTTTAAAGAGGATGAAAACGGAATTTTTTACGTGTATATCCGCAAGGGCAAGGGCGGTAAATCACAATGGCAATTGATTTTGCCTGGGGACGTTGAATTTGTAAAATCATATTTTGACGGAACAGAAACCAAGGTTTTCGCTTCGGAAGAATTTAAAAATAAACTTGACTTACATAAACTCCGTGCCGAACAAGCAAAACGAGCCTATCATTATTACCTTGACAGAATCAACAATGAAGAAGGCTACAGAGAAGAACTCGAAAAAATGATCCGCAAACATTGGAATGAACGCAACCTTGACAAAAGAACAAAGAAACCCAAGCCGATAAATAAAAAAGACTTAAGCGGAACATACAAGCTCAGAGGAGAAAACAAAAAGCTTGCCCTCAAACACGGACTTCCCGTTGAATACGACCGCTTGTGCGTGTTGGCAACAAGTATTTTTTTTGAGTCATTGGAGACAGTGTGTGTGTATATCTAACTATTTACTCAACGTTTAAAAATCGTTGTTCAGAAAACAAAACGAAAACCGTAATCTTACATACTTTCTATGGAAAGGTAAACTGCGCCGAAATATCTACAGTTAAGCAAAAAACAAACCTGTTCTTACATACTTTAAGTGAACAACAAAAACACGAAAAAATGCTTGTTCAGAAAACAAAATGAGAATCGTAATCTTACATAATTTCTATGAAAAGGCAAATTGCGTTAAAATCATAATTCCAAATCAACAAGTCGGATGATTATCCGATTTAAATAAAAACCAAAGAAAGGAGATAGTTATCATGACAGATTTTGAACGGGAGACACTCGAAAACTGGGCATATGATGTTTCTGAAAAACCAACTTTTCCGGATTCCCATAAAAAAAGTGAAAACGGAAACACAAATGAATTTGTTTTTTGTTTTGAAAATCTCGGCTTCAAAAGTATGAAAATATCTATTAAAAAGAAAACAAATTATGAATACTCAGTAACAGTCCGCGAAAACCTTGAATGAATATTACAACTTAATTTGTAAAAATTAACAGAAAGGAGAGATGTTTTTGCAGCGTATTTTTAACGGCTCAACCGTGATTTACATTATGAGCAAAAAAGAAAAGTCTGACAGTACCGTCGGCGAATACCTGAACAGTGAAATCTGCATGGCAAAAAAGCTCGGCTACAAACCCGTGGTTATGATTTCGGGCGATGACAGTCTTGAAGATAACACGGAAATGCTTGTATCAATAAACAAGGCGGAAGCCGCAAGAAATGAAGCTGCTGTGTGTGAGGATATCGCAATTTAAACAATTTATGCAGGAGGGAAATAAAATCATGACAACGATTCCTGCACAAAGCATGAATAATGCGGCGGATACATTCACCAGCCGCATTATTCGCAACCAATCTATAAAATAATTCTGAAAGGATTAAAAAAATGAAAAAAACTTATAACATCGCAGCATACTGCAGAACTTCTTCTGACAGTTCATCAACAGAAACTCAGAAAACCGCCGTCAGACAATATGTTGAAAAGCACTTTCCCGATTCTGATGTCAGTTTTTTTGAAGACATAGGTGTATCAGGCAAAACTTTTGAAAACCGTCCCGTGTATCAGGAACTGCGTCAACATTTACTTAACGGTACTTACGATATTTTTATCGTTAAAAACCTTTCAAGATTTTCACGCTGTGTTAATGATGGGCTTGAAGAATTCTGCACTCTGAGTTGTTCGGGTGTTCGTTTTATATCAATTGAAGAAAAAGTTGATATTCCTGGCGATGAAAAATAACTTATAAAGTATTCTGCATAAAACATAAAAAGGCGGCGGAAATATTTACCGTCGCCTTGTTTCTGAAATGGCCTTGAAAAAAGAGTCAAGGCCATATACAATATTAATGAACACTACGAAAGGAAAAAACCATGGCTGAAACTTTTAACATAGCGGGTTACGTCAGAATTTCAGTTGACGATGACCCAAAAAATAAAAACATCTCTATTGAGCATCAGAGAGAAATCATTAAGGATTTCGTTAACGAGACATTTCCTGGCTCAAAACTCACTTTCTATGAAGACAGAGACAAATCGGGATACACCTTTGAAAAACGCCCCGGATATCAACAGATGCGTCCGCTTCTGATGAACGGCACCTATGATATTCTTATTGTTAAAGATTTCTCAAGATTTTCACGCCGTAACAGCAAGGGTCTTGGCGAACTTGAGGATTTACGCGATGCCGGACGCAGAATCATCTCTGTTGGCGACAACATCGATTTCCCGAATGATGATGACTGGATCCGAATTCAGCTTGCTTTTCTTGTTAATGAAATGCCTGTAACTGATACATCGAAAAAAGTTCGGAAGGTTGTTGGAAAACGGCAGGAAAAGGGCGAATGGATAAGTGCTGCACCTTACGGCTATAAAATGGCTGTGCCGAGCAAAGATCCGTTTATAGTAGTCCCCGAGGAAGCTGAGGTTGTCCGCAAAATCTTTGAACTGTATAACAAGGGCTGGGGCTATAAGAAAATAGCAAATTATCTTACAGATCAACACATTCTTACTCCGCGTGCAAGCCAGAAGGCAAGAAAAGACGCTGAAAACAAGCCTAACAGTATCAAAGCAAAATCTGCCTGGAGTATTGCTACGGTCCAGAGTATTTTGTGTAACAACGCCTATATCGGAACATTAACTCAAGGCAAAACAACAAGAACAAAAATCGGCGGCAAAGCAGTTTCGAAACCTGCAACAAATCAATATGTTTTTGAAAACCACCATGCTGCCATTATTGACTTCAAGACTTTCAAAGCTACACAGGAAGCAATGACGGCAAGAACCAAAAACCACTACAGAGGTCAGAAGAAATACGACAATTTCTATTCAGGACTGATGGTTTGCGGTGACTGCGGAAGCCCGATGTTTCCGATGAGCAGAAAGGCAAATGATGCATATCGCTGCGGAGAATATCATAAAAGAGGTCTAAAGGCCTGCACAAGCCATTTCGTAAAGGTTGAGATGCTCGATTCCGTTCTTAAAGAATATCTCAGATTCATCAGAAGCACTTCTGCTGAAATGATTGAAAGAATCAATATGTCTCTTGAAGACGAAGACTCAGAAGTCAAAAAAAGCGAAACATCGATTGAAAACCTTGAGAAGCTTATTAAAGAAGCTGAAGAAGAAAGAAAAATCCATCTTCGTCAGAAAGCGAGAGCTATTATCAAGGAACCTGACAAAGAAGAGGAACTTGAAGAATTGTATGACGAGATGGTTCAGGAGTGTACCGACAGAATTGAAGGTATCAGAAATCAGATTGATATGATTTCCAATAGATGCAATATGGTTATTCATGTCAACAAAGTTGCAAAAACCGCACTTCAGATTTTCGATGACATCATCAATAAAGACAAGCTTAATACAAACGACTTGTTGCTTATAATTGAAAAGATCATAGTTTTTGAGAACCATATTGAGATTGAGTTGAAATCCGATATTGATACTCTTCTCAGATGCGGAACGCTTCCCGAACCCTTGGAGAACGCCGCAAATTTTAATTCAGGCACTGTAGATATCGCATCAACTGAAATAGTCCAAGTGAGCAGGAATCACTCGGACAAGGTTTACAGTGTCAATGTTATCAGTAACGGCGACCCGTTGGAGATTTATACGGATTCGGACGGTGAGGTTATTTTCAAAAAATACTCGCCTATTGGTGAACTGTCATCCATTACGGGGCAGTATGCCGATGTGCTTGCAAGGGGCACGGGTCTTGCGGTTATCATAACCGACAGGGACAGTGTTATTGCCTGCGCGGGTATTTCCAAAAAGGAAATTCTTGACCGCAGGGTAAGCCGCAGTCTTGAGGGTCTTATGGAGCGCAGAGAAAACTACGTTTGCAGTGTGGATAACGAGAGAATCAAACCCGTTGAGGGTGTTGACAAAGAGGCTGCGGTTGTGTTTCCCATAGTCGGCGGCGGCGATGTTTCGGGCGCGCTTGTTATGCTTCTCAACGAAAACGGCTCATGTCCCACCCAGACGGAAACAAAGCTTGCGCAGATTGCGGCAAACTTTCTCGGCAAACAGATGGAAGAATAAAAACTGAACGTCTCACTAAATGAAGAACAAAAGAAACTGAATAAATAAAATGAGGCTTGCATAGATAACCGACCTATGCAAGCCAATTTTAACACCAAATCGAAAATAAATATCTTATTTTATGTTTCTTTTTAGCCGTTTTTTCCGCTTTGGCGTATCGCATACGCCTTGCATCGGAAGAAAACGGCTTCTTCATCTTATTGAGACATTCAGATTAAAACTATATTTTTGCGGGGGCTGTGCGGTGCTTTCTGTTTTTGTGGTGGGGTTTGGGTTCGATGTTGCCTGCTCTTGTGAGCGCCCACTTTGTCATAACGGGTCCGAAAAGTTCATAGATAAGAACTGAGAAGAGAACGATGTTTCTTATCATTTCGCCAACCTCGCCCAGCTCCATTGCGGTAACGGACATACCCAGCGCAACGCCTGCCTGAGGCAGAAGGGTGATGCCCAGATATTTTGTTGTTTTCTTGTCGCATTTCATCAGTTTTGCGCTGCCGAATGAGCCGAGGTATTTGCCCAGTGAACGGGAGAAAATGTATGCAACGCCGATGCCGACTATTGTGATGTCGGTGAACACGCTCAGTTCAAGCTCTGCGCCGCTGAGTACAAAGAAAAGTGCAAAAAGAGGAACTGTCCACTTGTCGGTCTTTTCCATGATTTCTGCAGAGAAATCGCAGATGTTGCAGAAGATTGTGCCCAGCATCATACATACGAGAAGTGCTGAGAAACCGATGTGTACACCGCCGATTTCAAACTTTATCATTGAAAGGGCGACTGTGAAGATAACGCAGGTTACGGAAAGGCAGAGACGCTTGCTGTTGGAGCTGAAGAAGCGCTCAAAAATTGAGAACAGCAGACCCATAATCGCGCCGAGAGCAAGAGAGCACACAATTTCAATAATGGGTTCAAGAATGATTGCTTTCAGGCTGAATTCACCGTGCTCAACCGCTTTTGCAATGCCGAATGAAATTGCGAAGATAATCAGACCCACCGCGTCATCGATTGCAACAATGGGAAGAAGCAGGTCTGTGAGCTTGCCCTTTGCCTTGTACTGACGGACAACCATAAGCGTTGCGGCAGGAGCGGTTGCAGCTGCAACTGCGCCGAGTGTGATTGCCATTGAAAGGGGGAGCTTATTCTCGCCAAGCACAAAGTGGAGGCCGATAAGCGCCGCATCAACCATCAGAGTGGCAATAAGCGCCTGAAAAATACCTATGAATGTTGCCGTGCCGCCAACCTTTTTGAGCTGGCTGAGTCTGAATTCATTGCCGATTGCAAATGCAATGAAACCGAGAGCAACATTTGAAATAATTTCAAATTCTTTTACATTTTCGTGGGAGATAAAACCCAGACCCTCAATGCCGATTCTGCCGAGGCAGTAGGGGCCGATGAGTATGCCGGCAACAAGATAAGCCGTTACCGAGGGCAGACCCAGAGGCTTTGCCAGACGGGACAGAATCAGACCTGCGCCCAAGGCAATTGAAATACAAAACAAAGTTTCCATTGATTGATACGCCTTCTTTTCCTTATAAATAATAGAAATAAATATCCTAAATAGGTATAGCACAACCGAATTTTAAAGTCAAGGACAGATTTTACAATGGAACAAATTTTGTAACTCTGTTACTAATCGCGGCAGTTCTATTGACAAATTTATAATTAAAATGCTAATATTTAATTGCATAATATTTTTAAAAGAGGAGAGAAGAATATGGATCTTAAGAACATTATTGACAAAAAAGAAAAAGCCGCAAAGTACATAATCGATGAGATTACTCATGTTATCAAAACCTGCGGCAAAAGAGACCCCGGTTCCGAGGGAGAAAAGAAATCCTGCGAATATATGGCAGAGGTTCTCAAGGACTGCGGCTGCGAGGATGTTAAGGTGGAGGGCTATGAGGTTGCTCCCAAGGCGTTTTACGGCTGGATTTATTTCACAATCACCTTTGTTCTGATTTCCGTTGCTGCATTTTTCTTTGTTCCCGTTGTGGGAATTCCCCTTATTACGCTGGGATTTGTGCTTGTTCTTCTTCAGTTCGGTGTTTACAAGAAGGTTCTTGATCCGTTCTTCAAAAAGAAGACCAGCCACAATGTGACCGCAATCAAAAAGTGCAAGGGCGAAACCAAGAGAAGAATTATCTTCAACGGTCACCCCGATGCAACCTGGGAATGGCCCGTTAACTATGCTCTCGGCGGCGTAGGCTTTGAGGGTCACGCAATTATTGTTGTTCTCGGTGCACTTTTCTACCTTGTTCTTTCAATAATGTATGTTGCGCAGAACGGCATCACCGCAGGTTTGCCCGACCTTGAAAATCCTCTTGTTAAAGCGGGTCTCTGGGGACTTCTCTTCGTTCCCTTTATGATCGGTCTTTACTTTATGGAAAACTACAAGCTTGTTGTTGACGGCGCAAACGATAACCTCACAGGCTGCTACATGGGCATTGCCGTTCTCAAGTACCTCAAGGATGCAGGCATTGAGCTTGAAAACACAGAGGTCGGCGTAATCCTTACAGGTTCAGAAGAAATCGGTCTCCGCGGTGCAAAAGCATGGGTTGAGGCTCACAAGGATGAGTTTAAGGACGTTCCCACTTTCATTTATTCTTTCGACACAATCAACGAGCCCAAATATCTTATGGCAAACTACCGCGACCTTAACGGCACAGTAAAGTCAGATGCAGAGGTTGCAGACCTTTTCTATGAGGCTGCTCAGGAAGTTGGCGTACCCTGCAAAAAGGGTTGGATTCCTCCTCTCGGCGGCGCAGTTGATGCGGCGGCATTCACTCAGGGCGGATTCAGAGCCGCAGGTGTTACGGGACTTAACCACAAGCTTGAAAGATACTATCACACAAGACTTGACAATGTTGAAAGCCTTAACAAGGACGGCATTGCAAACTGCTTTGCCGCAACGGTAAAGACTCTTGAAATGTTTGATAACGGCGCAAAACAGTAAATAAAAAATGATGAAAGCCGACTCGTCTGAGTCGGCTTTTTTTGATGTTATTTGTTTCTGTAGTCATCAATAATTTGCGTCAGGTGTGCAACAAAGTGAATCGGCAGACCGTCTGCGCTGATATATGCGGTTTCGTTCAGACCGAGAAGATAATCCGATGAAACTCCGAAAAGCTTTGCAATGCGTACAAGCATTTCAACCGATGGCTGAATATTTTCATTTTCCCAATTGGATACGGTTTGTTTAGTGATGTTTAATTGCTTCGCAAGCTGAACCTGATTCCATCCCCGAGATGTGCGCAATTCATAAATCCGTTGTCCGAGCATACTCTGCCTCCGTAAGTCAAATATTACAATACTATTATTACAAAACGCTTGACAATATAAAAATACTTTGGTATCTTAATATTGGACTTAAGGGTGTAATATCCCGAATAATGAGGAGGAAGATTATGAACGCATTGATTTGTGAAATGTGCGGCAGCAAAGAACTTATTAAAAATGAAGGCTATTTTGTTTGCGAAATGTGCGGCACAAAATATTCCGTTGAAGAAGCAAAGAGAATGATGCTTGAAGGCTCAGTTGACGTCAGCGGCAGCACGGTTATGGTTGATAATTCCGCATTTGTGCAAAAATATCTCGCTAATGCTCGCCGGGCAAAACAGAAAGAGGATTGGAAAGAAACCGAAAAATACTATAATTTGGTTGAGCAAAACGATCCGACTAATATTGAAGCTATTTTCTACAGCACATATGCACGAGTAAAATCAGCTTTGTTAGATGCAGAAACCAAAGATAAAAGACAAAGTGTTTTCAACACATTGATAAAAGGTGTATCTGTAATAGATGATAACTATGACAACACCAATGAAGAACATTACAAATTATTGTTCGAAATAATGGATGATATTAAAGGCTTGAAAACAGGCACAATTGTTCCGACCACTCATTTGCAGGAGTATGTAACCAAAAACGGTTATGGCGCAGTTGTGGACAGAAATCAGGTTATCAAGAACGATCCCTTGGAAGTTACCTACAAAATGATAGATCAGGTTGTTAATGCTTATGAGGAATCGTTAGCTAACATTTTTGAAATAAAATGTAAAGATTTAGCTAAAGAAAAAGTTCTTGAAATGGCTTATGAAACATTGCAGAACGGTTATCCGATTTTTGCTTTTTGGTATTTTAAAGAATACACAAAGAAAAGCAGCGACTCACCCGTTGGCTATTTGGGAAAGGCAATTGCACTCTTAACATTAGACAACTACAAAGTATCCGCCAATGAGGTTGCTTTTGCTTCCAAATACGCTGTAAATGAAAGCGACAGGGAAGATGTAAAACGCCTTATCGGAATGACTGCCAGCACCATAAAAAGAACTTTATTGGTGAATTCTGCGGCGTTCGCTAATTATGAAGCTGTGAAATTCCTGGTTAATGCCGGTGCAGAAGTTGATTTCAAGGCCGCTAATAATAAAACCGCCTTATGGCATTTGGCTTCTGATAAATTTAAAGATGCTACTGACCAGGCGAACGCCAGAAAATGTGTAAGACTCTTGTTGGATGCAGGCGCAGATGCCACTGTGACTGACGCCTCCGGTGTTGCAGCCTATAACAAGAAGACAGACCCTGAAATTGCATCTATGATTCAGGCTAAATTCCCCAGCTTGGAAAAGGGCAAAAGCAACGGTTGTTATGTTGCAACAGCTGTTTACGGCTCATATGACTGTCCTCAGGTGTGGACTCTCCGCAGATACCGTGACAACACTCTTGCAGAAAGCTGGTACGGCAGAGCATTTATCAGAACATATTATGCAATCAGCCCCACTCTTGTCAAATGGTTTGGCAAAACCGGATGGTTCAAGAAAATGTGGAAAGGCAAGCTTGACCGAATGGTCAAAAAACTGCAGGCAAACGGCGTTGAATCAACTCCCTATAACGATAAGAAATGGTAAAAATAACTGCCCTGTGCATTTGCGCAGGGCAGCTTTTTTTGTTCGGAAAAAGACAAACAAAAAGGAGTTGCCCGAAAGGACAACTCCCTATGTTTTGTGCAATAATTAAATTATGCAGCTGCGCCCTTAACGAGGTCTACAACCTTTTCGATGAGGGGCTTGATCTTTGCGATAAGACCTTCGAAGTCGATACCCTTAACAGCATCAACAACCTTGTTTGCGAGGCCTTTCCAGTCAACCTTACCGAGAGCGTCAACAACCTTGCCAAGAACGTTTTCTGCAACATCCTTTGTGTCGCAGGTGTGGTCAGCCTTTGCTGCCTGATTCTTGAGAGCTGCACCGCACTTGTCGCATGAAGTTGCACCCTTGGGGCACTCTGCTTCGTGAGCGTCAAGGTTTTCTGTTGCAACCTTAGCTGCGCAGTACTGGCAATCCTTGAAGTTTACAAGGCATCCGCCGTTCTTGTGAGCAGTAAGATCTTTCTCGCTTGCGAGAACTGCGTGGCAGGTTTCGCATTCGTAGTCAGCAGCAAATGCTACTGTGCATGCTGAAAGAGCAAAGATGAGTGAGAAAACGATTGCTAAAAACTTTTTCATTTTGGTCTGTCCTTTCGTATTTTTTTGTCCCCGATGATTTAATAAACATCAAAGATAACTAATATTATCACTTTTTATTTGGTCTGTCAATGGTCAATGAACCGTTTTTAACAAAATTCAAACAAAAAAGTGAATAAATCTGAACCTTAATGATAAATTCGGGGGCAGTTTTTTTACATTATGTCATTGAACTCAACAACCTTGTTTGTCTTGCCCGATTCGAAAATTGCCTCAACAAGGCGCATGAGTCTGCGCTGCTGATTGTGGGTAACGATAATGTTTTCTTCGCCTCTGAGATAAGCGAAAATGTTTTTGTAGTATTCAATCCATTCGGCTTTCTGAATGTCGAGAGGATAGGTTTTGATTGTGTCGTCTGTTCTGGGTGCCATTGTTTTTGTTATGCCTGCGCCTGCAACAATGGGCACTGCATCTCTGTTTTCCCAATCGGAAACTTTAACGATTTTTCCGTTCCATTTCCAGTCGTTCACAACGGCTGTTCCGTTTTCACCGAGCATATACCAGAGAGGAAGCTCAATGAAATTGCTTGTTGTTACCTCAACATAGAATGAAAGACCGTCATCAAAAATAAGGGTTGTGCGGAAACCGTCATCGCAGTTTTCGTTGGTGACATTGGTCAGCTCCGCATAAACGGTTTTCAGCTTTCTGGGCAGGGTCATCATCAGCGCCTGATCAAGCAGGTGAATGCCCCAGTCATAAACCATTCCGCCGCCGTGCTGAGGCTGGTTGCGCCAGTCGCCGGGCACGCCTCTTGAACCCTGAACGCGGGATTCAATGCGGAAAACATTGCCCAATGTGTTCTCGTCAAGGAGCTTTTTCATTGTGAGGTAATCCTCATCCCAGCGTCTGTTCTGGTGAACGGTGAAAAGCTTGCCTGTTTCTTCTGCGCAGGCAATCATTTCCTCAAGATCTGCAGTTGAAAGAGTGACAGGCTTTTCGCTGATAACATTCTTTCCGTGACGCATTGCATCAATGGCAATTTCCTTGTGAACATCATTGGGAGTTGCAATTGTGACAAGGTCAATGCGCTCGTCACTGAGCAATTCTTCACGGGAACTGAAAAAGTGAATTCCTTTTTCATCCGCAACCTTTTTTCTTTCGGGATTAATGTCAAAAACGCCCACAAGCTCAGCAAATTCGCCCATTTCTTCTTTGATTTTTGTTGCGTGCCAGCCGCCCATACCGCCGTAGCCGATAATTGCGCAGCCGAATTTATTGTTTACCATAGTATTCGCTTCCTTTGTAATTGCGATTTAATCAAACCCACCACATTTCGCCTGTGGATTCTGTGAGAATAATATTTTTGAGGAATGAAACTGCCTTTGAAAGGCCCTCGTTCTGGCTCATAAGCGAATCCTCGTGCTCAATGCTGATGGCGTAGTCATAGCCGACCATGCGGAGGTTGGAAATGATGTCTTTCCAGTATGCATTGTCGTTGCCGTAGCCGATTGTGCGGAAAATCCATGAACGGTTGATTTCATCGCCGTAGGGCTTGTTGTCAAGCACGCCGTTAACAGCGGTGTTGTACTTATCAATCTTTGTATCCTTTGCGTGGAAATGGAAGATTGCATCGCCAAGCTTGCGGATGCATGCAACGGGATCCATTCCCTGCCAGATAAGGTGGCTGGGGTCAAAGTTTGCGCCGATTTCGGGACCTACAGCCTCACGCAGTTTAAGCAGAGTTTCGGTGTTGTAAACGCAGAAACCGGGGTGAAGCTCAAGAGCAATTTTGTTAACGCCGTGAGCCCTTGCAAACTCAACAAGATTTTTCCAATAAGGAATAAGAACCTCATTCCACTGCCACTCAAGGATTTCGCCGAAATCGTTGGGCCAGGGGCAGGTTACCCAGTTGGGATATTTTGCGGTTTCGCAGTCACCGGGGCAGCCTGAGAATGTGTTGATCTGGCTCAGACCGAGCTTTTCTGCAAGCAGAATGGTGTTTCTGATTGTCTTGTCAAAATCAGCGGCAATTTCCTTGTTGGGATGCACGGGGTTACCGTGGCAGGAAAGTGCGCTTATCTGAACATCATATTTCTTGAGCAGAGCCTTGAATTCCTCAAGCTTTGCTTCGTCATTGAGCAGGGTCTCGGGGTCAGCGTGAGCGTTTCCGGGGTAACCGCCGCAACCGATTTCGACCATTTCAATGCCCAGAGACTTGAAATATTTGAGTGCCTCTTCAAGAGAGAGGTTTGAAAGTAATGTTGTAAATACGCCGAGTTTCATTGTGATTCTCCTTAAATAATGCTCTTGATGTATGCAAGGCTTCTTGTGATATCCTCAAAGCCTGTGGGAACGGGATCATCGTTTTCAACAACAATCCATTCCATGCCGATATCCTTTGCCGCCTTGATAACGGCGGGAATATCGCAGTTGCCCTCGCCGAGTGCCATGGGTTTGCCGTCAATGCCGTCCTTGACGTGAAGAAGAACGATGTTGTCTTTCTTCTCGGTGATGAGCTTGTAGTTATCCTCGCCTGCATGGAAGCTCCAGTATGTGTCAATTTCCAGCGAGCAGAGTCCGCCGATGATGTCAATGGGAAGCTTGCCGCTTTCGGTGGGTCTGAACTCCTCGCAATGGTTGTGGTAATAAACCTTCATACCGTATTTGTCCATTGCATATTTCTGAGCCTCGCCAAGCACCTTGCCTGTGTTTTCGGCTTCTTCATCCGTTGAGTGGGGTGCACCGCCCACGCCTACAGCATTAACGCCGAGGGTGTGCTGGAATTCAATTGTTTCCTCCAGCTTGTCATCCTTGAAATCGTCAAGACCGATGTGACCGCCGACTGCAACAAGTCCGAGCTCGTCAAGCTTTGCTTTGATTGTTGCGGCATCTGTGCCGAAATAACCTGCAAACTCAACGCCGTCATAACCGATTTTCTTGATTTCTTCAAGTGCGGAAAGAAGAGTTGCGGTGTCATTTATATGTTCTCTTACGGAATAAACCTGAACAGCAATTTTCATTGTGTACGCTCCTTAGTCGTTGTTGATGTAAACGGGTTTGCCTGTCTTTGCTGACTCATAGATTGCCTCAAGAATCTGAGTGACAACCATTGCCTGCTCAGGCTTTGTGCGAAGCTCTGCACCGTTAAGCACTGCATCGTAGAATGCGCGGCACTCGAGTTCTTCGGGTTTGTCGCTTGCGCCGTCATAGAATGCAACGCCGCCTGCATCGAAGTTGGGAGTTTCGATAACCTGTCTGCCGTTCTTCACATAGTTGATGCGAAGGTCATCGCCGAGCATATCTGCGCCGCCCTTGACACCTGCAATGAGGGTTGATGCCTCGCAGGGATCTGCAATGTTGAGCGCCCAAGCGGATTCAACGCTGATTGTTGCGCCGTTTTCCATAACAACAAAACCGAATGCGGAATCTTCAACTGTGTACTTTTCGGGATCCCAGTCGCCCCAAGCGTTTGCGGTTCTCTTCTGGTCGCCAAGCTTCTTGAAAGTTGTGCCTACAACCATTCTGGGCTTGTAGTTGTTCATCATCCAGAGTGTGAGGTCAAGTGCGTGAGTGCCGATATCGATAAGGGGACCGCCGCCCTGCTCTTCTTCGTTGAGGAAAACGCCCCATGTGGGAACAGCGCGTCTGCGGAGAGCAAGAGCTCTTGCGTAGTAGATTTCGCCGAATTCATCGTTTTCGCAGCATTCCTTAAGGTAGAGAGAATCGCCTCTCCAGCGTGACTGATAACCGATTGAAAGAACCTTGCCTGTTCTTACGGATGCTTCATACATAGCCTTTGCTTCTGCATAAGTTTTAGCCATAGGCTTTTCGCAAAGAACATGCTTGCCTGCCTCAAGGGCATCGATTGTGATGAAGCTGTGTGACTTGTTGGGAGTACAAACGTGAACAGCAACAATGCTCTCGTCCTTGAGAAGCTCTTTATAGTCGGTGTAAACCTTTGCATTTTCTCCGCCGTATTTCTTGGCGGTTTCGATTGCTCTTTCTTCAATGATGTCGCAGAATGCAACGGGTTCAAGAAAGTCGATGTTGGAAATTGCGCGGAGATGCTTGCCGTTTGCAATGCCGCCGCATCCGATTATACCGATTTTTACTTTTTCAGCCATGTTTATTTCTCCTTAAAATTCAGATTGCGGAAAATTCCGCCCATTCAATTTTATTATAATACTTTATTACAGTAAATCAAGAAAAAATGTCTTTGCGGGATGTAAATTTTGAAGAGTAAAATTTAGTTAAAATTAACAAAAATATAAGCTTGACGGAAATAACGGCGATTGATATAATCGAAATGAAATGAGGCGATGTTTTGAAAATTTACAGCAATGCCGCCGAAACAATCGGCAAAACTCCTCTGGTCAGGTTTGCGGCATATGCCGCGGATGCGGGCGCAGAGGCGGAAATTCTTGCAAAGCTTGAATACAGAAACCCTGCAGGAAGCGCAAAGGACAGAGTAGGCTTTGAAATGCTCCGCTCCGCAATGGAGGAGGGCAAAATAAACGAAAAATCCGTTATTATCGAACCCACAAGCGGCAACACGGGCATCGGAATTGCATCGGTTGCGGCGCAGATGGGTCTTAAAGTTATAATCACAATGCCCGAAACAATGAGCCTTGAGCGCAGAAAACTTCTCGCCGCTTACGGCGCGGAGCTTGTGCTGACCGATGGAGCAAAGGGAATGGCAGGCGCAATTGAAAAGGCAAATGAGCTTGCCGCTCAGATTGATGGCAGTTTTATTCCCGCTCAGTTTGATAACCCTGCAAATGCAGATGCTCACTACAAAACAACGGGTCCCGAAATATGGGAAGATACCGATGGTAAAATTGATATTTTTGTTGCGGGAGTCGGCACTGGCGGTACAATCACGGGCGCAGGCAGATATCTCAAAGAAAAAAATCCCGATGTAAAAATCGTTGCCGTTGAGCCTGCGGATTCTCCGTTTCTTTCTCAGGGAAGAGCAGGTGCACACGGAATTCAGGGTATCGGCGCGGGATTCATTCCCAAGGTGCTTGACACAGAGATTTATGACGAAATAATAACCGTCACCACGGAGCAGGCATATGCCGCCGCAAGGCTGACGGTTAAAACTGAGGGTATTCTTATCGGAATTTCATCGGGTGCGGCGCTTCACGCGGCAACGGAAATTGCGAAAAAAGAAGAAAACAAAGGCAAAAAAATTGCGGTTATTCTCCCGGACGGAGGAGAAAGATACCTTTCAACAGGTATGTTTGAATAATACGAAAGCCGACTCAAATGAGTCGGCTTTTTTTATGGATATGTTCTTATATCCTGGTCATCAATGGCTTTGCATTTTATCAAAGCTTCTTCCGGAGAGAGATTTCCTGACAGTTCTTCACTGCATACAGAAAGCAAATCCCGAAGTTTTTTCAGATATTGGCATCGCCAGAACATTTCTGAATGTACAACAGGATCATCTGTTGCTGTTTTGGCGCGACTGTCGGTGTCTTCTATTCTGACCAGATAATCCATGCAGTAGCCGAATGTATTCATATTTGCGTTCTGAAGTATCAGTTCGTTAGACAGAATAGTGTTGTAGTAATTTATGTTTATTACACTGCTGTTAAGGAAAATCTGAGTTTCAATATTACCGTTCTTATACATATCCAAATAGGCGCTTTCTGTTTCGATTTCCTTGCCGGTGTATTCGATTGTCTGTTCAAGCATCTGAATTGCTTTTTCTTTATCAACTTGTTTTTCATAGTCATTTGTGATATGTAATGTGACGCCGAATCCGATTACGGCAATCATTATCTCGATTACAAAGACAATAAGCCTTTCGCTCGTTATAAATTTAGTGCTTTTTTTCTCTTTCTTTTCTTGGGTGAACAGGAAAAAATTGCAAAGGATACCAATTACCAGGAATGTGAAAAAAACAAGAAAAAGGTTTGAAAACATATGAATCCTCCTGACTAAAAATTTTTATGTATAATTCTTCAGAAAATACTGCATTACTTTGTTGGTGACTGTGGAGGCGATGCCCGAGCCGTAGCCGCCGTGCTCGACAATGCACACAACCGCCAGGGGCAGGTCATCTCTCTGAGAATATCCTGCAAACCAGGAGTGGCTTTTTGCGCCGTCAACCTGTGCGGTGCCCGTTTTTCCGCACATCTGCAGGTTTTCAAATTTCCAATCACCGTATTTGTTTTCAACATTGGAGCGGAGCAGTGCGCCAAGCTTCTGTGCAGTTTCGGGTGCGATTTTTATTGATGTTTCAGGCACTCTGCCGATTATCTCGGAAACTGTTCCGAGGGACTTGATTCTGTCGGGCGCAAGTCCGTTTCCGCCGTTTGCAATTGCACCCATAATGCTCAGGAAATGGCAGGGATTGACAAGGGTTGTGGATTGCCCGATGCCTGCCCAGCCAAGCTCCGACTTGCTTTTTGTATCAGGCTCGAAGCGGCTTTTTGTCAGGCGTATTTCCTTGGCATAAAGCTGAGTGTTGAAGCCCATTGCTTCCGCCGTTGCTTTCAGCTTTGATGCGCCGAGTTCAATTGAAATTTCGGCAAAAGCGCAGTTGCAGGATTCGTTCATTGCTTCCTCAAAATCAACTTCGCCGTGCTCGCCGTTACAGATTACTTTGCCGTCATCCGTTTCGTATTCGCCGTTGCATTCAAAAGTGCGCGAATAAATATCGGGGATGTTTTCAATTGCGCAGGCGGCGGTAATGATTTTCATAATTGAGCCGGGGGTGTAAATGCCCGAAATGACCTTGTCAAGAAAGATACCGCTGTATTTTTCGTTTGTCAGCAGGTCGGCAGGCTTGTTTTCAATGTCATATGTGGGTTTTGAAACACTGCAAAGAAGCTCGCCCGTTTTGTAGTTATAGACGGCAACGGCACCGTTGAGGTCGCCGAGGGCATTGAAGGCAATTTTGTTTGCCTCCGAGTCAATGTTGAGATTGATGTTTGTGCCTGTGCCCGTCTGTTTGAGGTTATAAATTCCCTCAATTCTGCTGTAACCCGAAAGGGTGTCGCGGTAGAGGTGATGAGTGCCTGTGGAGATGTATCCCGCCGTGTCACCCACGATGTGAAGAGTGGCTTTGCGCAGGGTCGAATTATCTGCAAAAATGCGTTCATTATCGGAGCTGTACGCAAGGGTTTTGCCGTTTCTGTCAAGGATTTTGCCTGCATTTACGATTGTGCCGCCCGAATAAATGTGGCGGTTTGCTTTGTTTGATGCCCACTCCGCGCCGTTGAGCATAATGCTCGATACAAGAATCCCAACGCCCGCAATGAATGCGGCAATGAGGACATAAATGATGGCTGCTCTGCCTGTGATTTTTCTCACTTTGCGCCACCTCCTTTTACGGTTGGAGGATTAACTTTTCTCGGCGGGGTTTTCTTGACCGCAATGTCGGGTGCGGGAGGGTTGAAAGGTGCACCCGCCGCCCTGATATATGCAAGCAGACCCCACGAGCAGAGCATGCTGGAGCCGCCTCTGCTGACAAAGGGCAGGGTTACGCCCGTCAGGGGCAGTAAATCCGTGATGCCGAAAACATTCAGTGAAAGCTGGAAAAGAAGCATTCCCGCCGCCGAAACAGCGGCAATCGCATAGAAAGTTGATGCGGAGGATTTGGCGGATTTTATTGCAAAAAGCGCAATGCCCGCAAAGCTCAGAAGCACTGCAATGCCAAGAATAAGACCCATTTCCTCGCAGATAAGACCGAAAACAAGGTCGGTTGATGCCGCATAAACATCGCGGAGCTTGCCTTCGCCCAGACCAAGACCGAAAAGTCCGCCGCTGGAGGTGTAAATCAGCACTCTTGCCTGCTGATAACCTGTTGTGTCAATGTAATCCCAGACGTGGCGGTAGGCGGCAAATCTGTTGGCAACATAGGGCTTGAAATAGATAACAAGCATTGCGCCCATCAGAGCAACGGCGCAGATAAGCACTATTGTGCGGATATTGCCCGAGCGCATGAATGCTATAAGGATAAATGTAAAGAAAAAGATAAGCGCCGTGCCGAAGTCTCTCATCAGAAACAGTGCGCCTACACAGCCGAGAGAAAACACAATGTATCTCGTGAGACTTGTGACGGAAATAAGCTTGTCGAGAGAAACCGCGCCCACAAGAATAAAGGTGATTTTCACAAGCTCCGATGGCTGAATTGAGAAGAATCCCAGGTCAATCCAGTTGAGTGTTCCGTTGACTGTTTTTGCAAGCACAAGGTTTGCTGCAAGCACCGCAACGGAGCCGACAGCGGCAGGGTAGCGCAGAATTCCTGCAACGTGAACATCTTTTATCAGCAGCAGCATTATCAGATAAACAGCAAGACCCAGACCGATGGCGATGAGCTGCTTTATTGCATAGCTTTCGTTGAAACTTGCGCACACCGTGAGACCTATTCCCGAAAGAAAAAATGCAATTGCCTCCAGCTCAAAATAATCATTATCCGTAATGAGGTTGCCGATGAGCATATAAAGCCATTCGGCGGCAATGTAGCCGAAGAAAATATAAATCATCGTCAGACTCGGCTCTTCCTGCCTGCAAAGCACGCAGGCGGCGCAGATAAGCTGAAACGCCGTCATAAGAAAAAGAACGGTTATCTGGTTGAAACGGGGTTGCTTTTTTGTCATCGGAACACCTCCTTCATTATTAAGTGCAGGGTTGTTAATTTGTATTATACTTCATAAATCTCCGTTGTTCAAGATGTTTATTGACAACCCCTGAGCCTCTATGTATAATGATGGTATCAATACAGAAAATAATGTTCAAATAAAAACAGGGGATGAACAGAATGAAAATTTTAAAAAGAATCACGGCAGTCCTGCTTGCATTTTTGCTTGTTTTTTCTTTTGCCGCTTGCAACGATAACGGCAATCAGGCTGATGAATCAACCACAAGCTACGAGAGAGAAGCCAAGACAAGAATTGCGGAGTTCAGCGGAATTTCCTCTCTCGGCATTTCAAAGCTGAAAGCGGACCGCGGCTACGCTTATTCGGTTTCATCTCATACCGACCTGCAGGAGATTGAAACCCTGCTCAAAAACGGGGAGACAGACCTTGCTGCAGTTCCCGTTGAATTTGCCGCAAAGCTTTTCAATGACACCAAGGGCGGCGTGAAAATCATTGCAATCAACAGTCTCGGCTCAATTTATCTTGTTTCAAAGGATGAAAGCATAAAAGGCCTTGCCGATATCGGCAGCAAAACCGTTTATGCATCGGGCAAAGGCACTGCATCAGAATATGTCATCAATTATATTTTCGGAAAGAACAATATCAATCCCAATGTTGAATATGTTGCAACCGATGCGGAGCTTGCGGCTCTTGCCATTGAGGGCAAAGCAGATATATGCATTCTTTCCGAGCCCATGGCAACAAAGGTTGTTATGGGAAATGCGGAAATGAAGCGCGCTGTTGATTTTGCCGAAGAATGGAAGAAAGCAAGCGGCTCAGGTCAGGCACAGAGCGTTATTGTTGCGAGAACGGAATATATTGAGAAAAATTCCGAGTATATCGAGCAGTTCCTTATGCACAATGAAATCTCAATTAATTTCTTCGGTGAATATATTGAGGTGGGCGCAAAGATGCTTACCGAACTCAAGTATTTCTCAACTATCGACAATGCCCGCGAGTGCTTGCCTTACTGCAAGCTTTATTTCATCAGGGGTGAGGAAATGAAGCCTCTTGTGCAGAGCGTTTGCGATGCACTTCCCGCAGAGATGACAGGCGGTACCGTCAATGCTGACGGTATATGCTTTGTGCAGTAATCACAAAACAATCCTTGCTGATTTGTAACACATTACCAAACAGAAAAATTCATATTAAAAATTTTTGCAAAATTAACACGATTTTAACAGGTCGTGTTAATTTTTTGCTTGCATTTGAAATAGTTTTATACTATACTTATTCCGTACGATGACGCGCCAAAATCTGATAAAATTTTTGCGCGGAAATACATATGACATTTAGGAGGAAATATCATGTCAAAGAAAATTCTTGCAATTCTTCTTGCAGCAGCAATGCTTTTTGCATTTGCAGCTTGCGGCGACAAGACAAACGAAGAAACAACAACCACAACAGCAGCAGAAGAAATCACAGATGCTCCCGTTGAGGAATCAACAGACGCTCCTGCAACAGAAGCTCCCGTTGAAGAATCTTCAGCAGCAGACACTTCAGATGTAAGCGAAGATGCTTCAGAAGCAGAGTCAACAACAGCAGCAGCTAACGCTATGCCCGAAGGCAAAGAAGCTATTGTTGAGTATTTTAACACAGCTATCAACGGCGTTAAGAGCGGCGCAAAGAGCGTAAAGCATCACTATTCAAAGATTGAAATCACCGGCCAGACAAAGTTCCCCGGCTTTATTGATGCAGCTATGAAGCTCCTCGGCGGTGCTGATAAGTTCATCAACGATCAGCTCGCAAAGCAGAGCAAGGGCGAGCAGGTTTACGAAGGTTCAGCAATCAAGGAAAAGTTCCCCGTTGAAACAGAAAGCTACGCAAGTAAGCTCACAGCTGCAGATGTTAACACAGCAAACGTTGTTGAAAAGGGCGGCAAGTATGTTGTTACTCTTGTTCTTGTCAGCGATGCAAAGAGCTCAACCGTTAAGCACGGTCAGGGCCACGCTCCCAAGGCATTCAACGTTGTTCTTCCCGGCGTTGTTAACGATAACGTTCCCGGTCCCGTTGCAGGTATGCTCGGCGGTGAAGCTGAAATGAACTACCCCGCTTGCAAGGTTATCGCAACAATCGACCCCGCAACAGGTAACGTTGTTAATGCTGAATATTTCGTAAACTGGACAATTAATTTCGGCGATAATATCGTTCTCCCCTTTACCACACACGATCTCTACACAATCAACTGGTAAATACATAAAAAATAAAAGGTGACCGTAATTTTGCGGTCACCATTATTGCGTAAAAAATATTACATAAAAAAGGTGATTTACTATGAAAAAGGAAGTTCTTGTTGAAACTTCAGCACGCCATGTTCACGTAAGCCGCGCAGACCTTGACATCCTTTTCGGTGAAGGCTATGAGCTTACACATAAGAAAGACCTTTCACAGCCCGGCCAGTATGCTTGCGAAGAAAGAGTAGCAGTTGTTGGCGCAAAGGGTCAGTTCCCCGGCGTTTCAATCCTCGGACCCGTTCGTCCCGCAACTCAGGTTGAGCTTTCACTCACAGATGCACGCAGCATCGGTGTTGTTGCTCCCGTAAGAGAGAGCGGCGACATCGCAGAAACAGGCGCTTGCAAGCTTGTCGGCCCCAAGGGTGAGGTTGAAATTGCTTGCGGTGTTATCTCCGCAAAGAGACACATCCACGCAACTCCCGCAGACGCTGAAAAGTACGGCCTTGAGGACAAGCAGATTGTTTGCGTTAAGGTTGAGTCAGACGGCAGAAGCCTTATCTTTGACGATGTTGTTGTCAGAGTTAACCCCAACTTTGCACTCGCTATGCACATTGACACAGACGAGTCAAACGCAGCAGGCGCAAAGCCCGGCATGATGGGTGAAATTCTTTAATTACATAGCTTAAAGGCAGTCCTTCGGGACTGCCTTTTTTAAGTGCAAAATGCAAAGTGATAAGTGCAAAGTTAAGGGTCGCTTTGCTCCGATTGTATTTGATACACAATTAAAAATCGGGCAAGGGCGGCGCCCTTCCGACACTTTGCCCTTTGCTCTTTGAACTTTGCACTCTGAATTGCTTTTACATATTGAAGCCTGTGATTTTTCCGCAGGCTATTTTTTTGCCTGCGTCCCCCGATGGCTGGGTTGCAAAATCGTCACGCCTCTGATGCAGCACAATTTCCTTGCCGATAACCTCGTGCACATCGAAGCGCTCGGTCAGAAAAGCCGACCAGCCGCTGTTTTTCTCAACAAAAATCGGCGGCATATCCCCTGCGTGACATGGATGCGGGGCGTTTTCGGGGTTGTAGTGTGCACCTGTTTCGGGGTCGTGAATGTGCATGGCAAGGATGTTTCCGCAACCGAGATTATCGGGGATTCCCTCCACGGAAACAACGGCAAAAACCCCTGCCTGTGAGGGGAAAAGCATAAGCGTGCCGCGGATTGACGGATATTCTCCGCATCCGCAGATCTGCGCAACCGCCGCAGGCGATGAGCCTGCAAGAAAATCAAGAATACGCCTTGAACGGCAATGATAAGTATACATAAAATCTCTCCTTTGCCTTCATTTTATGCAGATTTTTAAAACTGTTAACAATCCGCTTTAATTTTGTTAAATTACGCCGTGTATTATTACTATATCCGTTCAAAAAATTCGGCATATACTGTCAGTGAAAAGGCAAAACCTCCGTGCTTTAAAAAATATATTGCAAGCGAGGGAAAAATAGTGTATAATGTTTTAAATATGATTATTATAATGGGTGTAGTGCCGACAGAGGAGAGGTTCAGATGAGGAGTGCCTATTTCGATAACAGTGCAACAACGGCGCCTTGTTGCGAGGCAGTCAGTGCTGTTGCCGATGCAATGACAAAGAGCTGGGGTAATCCGTCATCACTCCACAGAATCGGTAACGAGGCAAAGGCTTTGCTTGATTCTTCAAGAGAAACAATCGCATCAAAGCTGGGCTGCAAAAGCGAAGAAATCTTTTTCACCTCAGGCGGCACGGAAAGCAACAATCTTGCCCTTTACGGTGCGGCTTATCAGATGAGGCGTATGGGCAGGCGCATTGTTTCCACAAGTGTTGAGCATTCCAGCATAGACGATACCCTCAACAAGCTTGAGGCAGAGGGCTTTGAGGTTATCAGACTCAAAGTTGACAGTTACGGCAGGATAAATGAAAAAGACCTTTATGCCGCGGTCAATTCAAACACAATTCTTATTTCAATGATGCTTGTCAACAACGAGGTTGGCACGGTAATGCCCGTGCAGGCGGCAAAGAGAGCGGCAATGATGGCGCGCTCACCTGCTCTTATCCATTGCGATGCGGTGCAGGCTTTCGGAAAAATGCCGCTGAAACCCGCAACTCTCGGCGTTGACCTTATGACAATCAGCTCCCACAAAATTCACGGTCCCAAAGGTGTTGGCGCGATTTATATCCGCAAGGGTGTCAAAATCAAACCGCGCACATTCGGCGGCGAGCAGGAAATGAAAATCCGTCCGGGTACGGAGGCTATGCCCGCCATTGCGGGCTTTGCGGCGGCGGCACAGGCGTTGCCCGACCCTCAGAAAGAGCTTGAGCATATCAGAATGCTCAGAGATTATATGGTGTCAAAGCTTGAAGAGCTTGGAGATATAGTTGTCAATTCGCCTCCCGATGCACTGCCTTATGTAACCAACATTTCGGTGCTGGGCATCAAATCGGAGCCTATGCTCAATTTCCTTTCGGACAAGGGAATCTGTGTTTCCAACGGCTCGGCATGCTCAAAGGGCAAAAAGAGCCATGTGCTTATGCAGATGGGTCTTGACCGCAGAAGGCTGGACAGTCCTCTGCGCATCAGCTTTTCAAGATTCACAACCATTCAGGAGGTTGATGCCCTTGTGATGGGCATTGCCGAAGGTAAAAAAACAATCAGGTCGGCAGACTGAAAATAAACGGAGAGTAAAATGAAGGAAATAATTCTTATCAAAAACGGAGAGCTTGCTCTCAAGGGTCTCAACAGAAGAACTTTTGAGGATATGCTCGTCAAAAATATGCGCCGCAGACTTGACAGCGCAGGAAAATTCAAATTCACAATCGCTCAGTCAACAATCATTGCAGAGCCCGTTGACGATAACGTTGACTTTGACGAGGCAATTGAGAGAATGGGCAAGGTGTTCGGAATTGCAGGTTTCTCAAGAGCGGCGGCAGTTGAAAAAGATATGGAAACAATTCTGAGAAGTGCTGAAGAATATCTGGCTCCCCAGCTTCTCGGAATCCGCAGTTTCAAGGTTGAAGCAAAGCGTTCGGACAAAAAATTCCCCCTCACTTCACCTGAAATCTGCAGGGAAACAGGCGGCTTCCTGCTCCGAAAATTCCCTCACCTTGTTGTTGACGTTCACAACCCCGATATGGTTGTTACCGTTGAAATCAGAGATACCCATGCCTATATCCACGGCAAGCAGATAAAGGGTGCGGGCGGTATGCCCACAGGCTCCTCAGGCAGAGCGGCAGTGCTTATTTCGGGCGGTATCGACAGCCCCGTTGCCGCTTATATGATGGCAAAAAGAGGTCTTGAACTTATTGCAATTCACTTTGCTTCGCCTCCTTACACAAGCGAAAGAGCTGAACAGAAAGTTCATTCGCTTCTCAGGCAGGTCAGCAAATATTCGGGCAGAATCACTCTTTGGGTTGTACCTTTCACAGAGATTCAGGAGCTTATCAAAGACAATTGCCCCGAAGATATATTTACAGTTATTATGCGCCGCATGATGATGAGAGTGTCGCAGATAATTGCCGCAAAGGATAATGCAGGCGCACTCATCACGGGCGAAAGCGTGGGACAGGTTGCAAGTCAGACAATGCCTGCAATTGCCTGCACCGATGCAGTTTGCGAAATGCCCGTTTTCCGTCCTCTCATCGGTATGGATAAGGACGAGGTTGTTGCGATTTCCAGAAAGATTGAAACGTTTGATATATCGATACTTCCCTATGAAGACTGTTGCACCGTGTTCACTCCCAAGCATCCCCGAACAAAACCCACCATTGATTATGTTGAGGAATGCGAAAAGGCACTTGAAGTTGACAGACTTGTTGAGGAAGCCGCAAAGAATGCAAGATTTGTGCCCATAAGCGCATATTAATGATTTGCCTCGCGGCATTAGTTGATTTTATCATGAATTGCAACTTCGTTGCATGATTTGCACCTTTGGTGCATTTCGGATAGGCTCTGCCTATGACCGATTATAATGAATTGTGATAACAATTCAATTCATGGAGCAAAGCGAGAATTTATGACGGAGTCAATTCATGGCGAAGCCAAATCATTCGACTGAAAGGAGAAAAGGAAATGGCGGTTTGCGAAATACTTTCCGTTGGCACGGAAATATTGCTTGGCGATATACTTAACACCAACTCAAGATATCTTTCCCTTGAGCTTGCAAAGCTGGGCATTTCCGTTCTTCGCCACACAACCGTGGGCGACAATGCCCAAAGGCTTGCCGCCGCCCTTGAAACCGCTCTTGGCAGAAGCGATATTGTTATTGCAACGGGCGGACTCGGTCCCACTCAGGACGATATCACAAGAGATATCTGTTGTGAAGTTATGGGCTGTGAGCTGCAGTTCAATGCCGAAATAGCAGAAAAAATAACTTCCTATTTCAAATCAAAGGGCATCGATATGCCCGAAAGCAATCTCAGGCAGGCTTATGTGCCTGAGGGACAGACGGTTTTTGAAAATGACAACGGCACCGCGCCGGGTATCGGCATAAAGAAAAACGGCAAATGCCTTGTTATTCTTCCCGGACCGCCCTATGAAATGGCACCTATGTATCAGAAAAGCGTTGTGCCTTTTCTCTCGGAATATGCAGAGGGCGCAATCGTTTCTCACACGGTGAGGACGATGGGTATCGGCGAAAGTGCAATGGCAGAGCTTTGCGCGGATTTGCTTGAAAATGAAAATCCAACCGTTGCACCCTATGCGAAAAAAGGCGAGGCTCTCCTCAGGGTAACCGCAAAAGCAGGCAGTGAAAGCGAAGCGGAAAAGCTTTGCAAACCTGTTATTGACGATATAAAATCAAGGCTTGGCAGTTATGTTTACGGCATCGATGCTCAGAGCATTGAAGAGAGAGTTGTTGAACTGCTCAAAGAAAAGAAGCTGACAATCGCCACGGCGGAGAGCTGCACCGCAGGCTATATTTCCAAAAGAATAACGGACATTGCAGGTGCAAGCAGCGTTTTCGGTTTCGGTGCGGTAACTTATTCAAATGAAATAAAACACAAAATTCTCGGCGTCAATACGGAAACTCTTGAAAAATACGGCGCCGTCAGCGAGCAGACTGCAAGAGAAATGGCGGCAGGCATACGCCGTGTTTCGGGTGCAGACATCGGAATTTCCGTCACAGGCATTGCAGGTCCCGGCAGTGATGGCACAAGCAAACCCGTTGGTCTGAGCTTTGTTGCTCTTGACGCTGAGGGTGTGCAGGTCTGTGAAAAAATAGAAACAGGCAGAAGCGACAGGGAATATAACCGCTATGTAACAGGCTCCCGTGCTCTTAACCTTGCCAGAAAATATATGGAGGAAAAAAAAGAATGAACAAAAAGCTTCCCGTAATACTTACAGCGGTTTTTGCGGCGGTTGCCGTGCTTCTGACCGTGCTTTCCATCGTGAATTTCACAAAAAAGAATTCGGACGGCTCAGTTATTGATGAAAACACCGCAGGTCTTGTGCTTGCTCAGGGCGTTGAGGCTGATTCCGCATCCGCAGAGCTTGAGGGCGTCAAATCAAATGCAATGAAGGCTCAGGCTCAGTATCCCGAGGGCATTCTCGAGGAGCTTAAGCAGGCATACGCAATCAACAATGACCTTGCAGGCTGGCTTTCAATCCCCGGCACGGAAATGGATACCGCCGTGCTTCTCGGCAAGGATAACAGCTACTACCTCAAAAAGGATTTTTATAATAAGACAACATATGAAACATCGGCGGATAACTACGGCAATATTTATCTGGATTACCGTTGCCTTCCCGACCATCTTTCAAAGAATATGGTTATCCACGGACACACAACAGGCAAGTCTGACGGTGTGCCCAAGCAGGCATTCCGCTCGCTTTATGACTACAGGGACAAGAATCATTTCATCAGAAACCCCATCATAAAGTACAAAACACTCACAGGTGAGTATACTTACAAAATCTGCGCCGTTTTCCTTTCAAACACTCAGCCTAAGGACGATAACGGCTATTTCTTCAACTATATTTACCCCGACATGGGTGAAAACAATATGGTTGGCTACATTGAGCAGGTCAATCAGCGCAAGCTCTATGAAACAGGCGTTTCGCTTGAGCCTACAGACAAGGTAATCACTCTTTCCACCTGCATTTATGACTACGGCAAGAATGTTGACACAAGACTCGTTGTTGTGGGCAGGCTTCTTCACGAGGGAGAGAGCGAAGCAATCGATGCTTCACTTGTCAAGGACAACCCCGACTACCGCAGACCGCAGGTGTGGTACAATGCAAAAGGCAAGACCAATCCCTATAAGAATTCCGAAAAGTGGCAGCCCAACCCCAACTGATAAGAAAATAAATCAAAAATTAAGTATAAATTCGGAGGAAAAACCATGTCAAACGACAACAAGGATAAGAACCCTTCATCATTGCCGGACGGACTCAGCTCCATTGCGGATGATGAGGCAATAACAGAAATAAATCTTACGGATTTTCTTGAGGAAAGCTCAAAGGCGGCACCGCTTTTTGAGGGCTTCCACGAGGATATTGAAAACACGGAAAAAAGCATTGAAAGCGAGCTTCAGAGCCTTTATGATGACATTGTGGGCAGCGGTCCCGAAGTGATTGTGCCCAAGCCTATGTCCGTGCTTACCGCCGCAGAGGCAGAGCCTGCAAAAATTGCTCTTTCAGACCCTGCCGCACAGGACGGGGATGAGGCAACATCCCTTGATGATTTGTGGATGAATCCCGAGGAATATTATTCGGATGAAATTCCCGTTGTTTCTCTTGATGATGAGAGTGACGATGTTTATGAGCCTTCCGCACCCGAAATGCCCGAGGCAGAGGAATTTGTTGCCGAGGCAGATGAACCTGCTCCCGAAGAGGAAGAAAAACCCGTAACGGATTCCGCAAAGGACGATATTTTCAGCATGATTGATATGCTGAAGGCGGATTCGGACGGGGAAACAGGCTTTGGAGATATTCTTTCGGAAATCGAGTCAAATGCAGGCATTGCAACCGTTGATTCCGAGCTTTCCGTAGCGTCACAGCTTGTAACTGACCCTGCCGCTTTCGAAGCAGACGAAGAGGAAATTGAATGGGATCTGCCCGAGGAAGAGGAAACTCCCGGGGAAGAGACGGTCATTATTCCTGATGAAAAGATTGAAGAAACTCCTGCTACCGTTGGCGCAATCGACACGGACAGTGATGATTTTCAGAGAGAGCTTGCAATTCTTCTCGGAGAAGAAGTTCCCGAAATTCAGGAACCCGAGGCTCCCGCAGGCTTTGTGATTGATGTTCCCGATGACGGTAATGACTATGATGAGGCGGCTCAGCAGCCCGAAAAGCTCTATGAACCCGAACCCATGAGCAGCGGAATCGGTTATATGACCGAAGAAGAGTTTGAGGCAAAGGAAGCCGAGAAAAAGAAAAGAAACAAGAAAGAAAAGAAAGAAGAAGAGGCGAAACCCGAAAATAAAAAGAGCGAGATTGCAAGAAAAATCGTGCTCGCAATTTCGGGAATAACAATTGTTGTTTGCCTTGTTATGATTGCAAACACTTATGTTATTGAACCCATGAGATTCCGCAAAACCGCTCAGGAAGTTGCGGATCAGATGATTGAAAATATCAATCAGCATGACCAGACCGCGGTTGTGGATTCCAGACTTGAAAGCGAGTTCCCCGGCGTTGATTTCCCTGAGGGAATGCTTGCAAAGTACGGTCAGCTTTATGCGGCAAACAAAGACCTCAGAGGCTGGATATCCATTGAGGGTCTTGACATCAACCTGCCCGTTGCACAGGGTGTTGATAATGATTACTATCTCAAGAAAGACATTTACGGCAAATACACAACCTACGGCGTGCCTTTCTTTGATTACCGCATGACAGATTTCAGAAATCTTCATAAGAATAATGTTATTTACGGACACAATATGCGTTCGGATGACTACATTTTCGGCAATCTTGAGAACTACCGCACCGTTGAGGGATTTGCATCTGCACCTGTTATTGAGTGCAACACCATTTACGGCGATTATACCTGGTTTGTCTATGCCGTATTCATCACCAATTCCGAGCCGCAGGATGACAACGGCTATGTTCTTCCCTACAACTTCATTGATATATCGACCTCCAAGTTTGAAAGCTACATTGAAGAACTTGACAAGCGTAAGCTTTACACAACAGGTGTTGATATCAATGTCAGCGACAAGATTCTCACCCTCTCAACCTGCTGCTATGATTTCAACGAGGCAAGACTTGTAGTTGTTGCAAGACTCAAGCGTGACGGAGAAAGCATCAGCGTTGACACTTCAAAGGTTGTTGAGAATCCCAACCCCAAGTATCCCCAGGCATATTATGATGCGAACAAGAAAGCGGTTAATCCTTATGCACAGGATGCCCGCTGGTAAAAAATCTGCACTTCATAGCGGAAAGAAATTTTCCGCTGATACGGCATTAAAACCATTCATAACAAAAACCAACAAGAAGAATTAAGAAACGGAGATTTACTATGAAAAGAAAGGTGAGTGTATGCACTCTTTGTGCCTCTTCGGTGCAAGGTGAAGCTGCATATCTTGAGCAAAAACTCAGGCAATATTATTCCGATGCGCCGTCTGCGGATTACGGTGACGCCGCATCCTTTGCCGATGCTGTTGCAAAATGTGCCTGTGAGGGCGGCATTGTTGTGGCGGCTGCGCCCCTTTCAGCTTTTCTTGGTGCAAAGCTCCGTTTACTTAAGCTTTTTTCTTCAAAAATAGTCAGAAACACTGCGATTTCCTCCGCCTTGCAGGGCAATCTGCCCGATGATTCAAAGGAAAGGGATATTCACACTGCAGTGCCCGAAAAATCAAAGGTTTTTGTGTCCGATGACGGTCTTTATTCCTCATTTGCCGCGAAACTGGGCGAGGGCATGGTTGTGTTTATGCCCCTTGAAGCAGGCAGGACTCAGGCGGTTTTTGCTCTGGGACTGGACGGGCTTCTCCGTCAGGCATTTCCTGCCGACAGCCGCCCCAAAAAGCCTGCAATGTCACAGGTCAGGGACAGCGTAAAAAAGGTTATTGACAGCGGAAAAACTGTTGCGGTTTCGTCCTGCGGCAGTGCAAAGGCTTTGCTTTCCGTAATTTCTGCAGTGCCTGACAGTGAAGAGGCATTTATTCCCGATTCGAGCGTGTATGAGTCGGTTGATGGAGAAAGTGCAGAGGATTTTGTTGCACAGAGTGCAAAATTATCAAAAGAAACGGCAGATGCCGATATGGGTATTGCAATTTCGGAGGTTTACGGCAATGAAGACGGCGAAAGCTATGTTATTGTTTGTGTTGCCGATTCCGAAAGAGCAAATGCGGCAAGGGTTTTTGCCCTCCCGGGTGAAGAAAGAAAGCACCTGATTGCCGCCGCGGTTATCAAGCTTTGCTCAATGCTTGAAACTCATTCGGGCGCGGCAGGTCTTGTTAACCCCAATATTCCTGAAAAGAAAAACACAAAAAAGACCGCATTGCTTATCGCAATCTGCGCCGTAGTGCTTGCAACGCTTGTTTGTCTTGTTGCCGCCATTGTGCTTGGCAGCAGATATTCACAGGCATCCCTTATTGATGCAGACAGCCCTAATCTTTTGGAGCAGACAACCTTTGCTGAAGATGAAAATGATTTTTACGGCGGAAGCGGTCTTGACGGTGAAGATATGGGAATAACGATAATCGTTCCCGAAACAACGGAGTTATCCTCAACGGAAACTTCGGATGCATTGACTTCCGCAACAACGGTGACACTCACCGAAAAGGTTACGAAAATAGTCACAACAATTGCCGCAACGGCAACAACCACCAAGCCGACCACCACAACAACTACCGCTAAACCCACCACAACCACAACAACCACCAAGCCGACAACAACAAAGCCGACCACCACTCAGCCTGAAACAACAACCCGTAAGGCGACCGAAACGGCAGAGGCAACAGTCGCAAAGGGCGGAAAGTTTGTTTTCAAGGTTTACGGCTACGGTCACGGAGTGGGAATGAGCCAGAAAGGTGCCATTGAAATGGCGAAAAACGGCAGCTCATATGAGCAGATATTGACTCACTATTTTCCAACCACAACAATAAAAGCGGATTCCGCAACTCCCGAAACCGTTAAATACGGCGGTCAGGATATCCCTCTTGTTGAGTACATATGCAAAACAACGAAAAAAGAAATGGGCTACAGTTCCGCAGGCAGGGAAGCTGTCAAAGCACAGATGGCGGCGATTTACACCTATGCAAAGTATAACAACTTTGTTGTGAAAAGCAGCCAGCACGCATATGACGGTTCTTTTGAATTTGAGGGCACGGAAATACACAAAGCCTGCCTTGAATATCTCGGAATGGCAACCGCCGAGGACAAGCCTGTTGCAAAATATGTTGATTACAACGGCGCGGCGGCAAACACTGTTTATTTCTCAACATCGGCGGGCAAAACCGCATCTGCGGAAAGCGTATGGAAAGCGGGTCAGTTCCCGTATCTCAGAGGCGGTGTATCAAGTCCCGAAGACCCCGCTCCATCAGATTTTGAAATTTCTGCAGAAGAAATGAGAAAACTCATTGAGGGTTATTCCGATGAAATCGTGCTCAGTGAAAACCCTGCCGAATGGCTTGAAATTGTTGAACACGACAGCTGCATAAATCAGAATTGCGGCTACATTACTACAATCAGAGTCGGCAATGTCACAATGAAGGGCAACGCTTTCAGGGCATCGCTGATGAAATACAAAATCCGTTCACATTGCTTTACGGTTACATATGTGGCATAAAATAAAGGCTTGTGCAAAATCTGCACAAGCCTTTTTGCTGTCTTAATTAGAAATGTCCGCCTCTGATTGCAACAACAACCTCGTCTATCTTCATATAAACAAGACCGAGAAGTTCAACCGCTTTGTAAAGAGTGGAGCGGATAAACTTGCTGACAGGTTTATCCTTGAAATCCTTGGTTTTCTCGATTGTGATGCTGTCAAGAAGCTCGCTGTTGTCACCGCGGAATGTCTTGACTGACATTGTTGAATCGGTGAATTCAACCGTTGAGTATGTTGTGACATCTGCGTTTTCAAATGAATATGCGGTGTGGGGCCATTTATCCATGCCTTCAATTGAACCCTGGTCGCAGCAGGCATTGGTGTTGAGATAAATGATGCCGTTGGGGTCGGTGTAGGTTTTGCCGCTTTCAGCCTTGCCCACAACAATGCCGTCCTTTATGAAGTGGCTTCTGCCCTGCATATGGGTGTGACCTGTGAAAACTATGTCAAGGTCATACATTGTGAAGATAGGCTGGAAAACTGCGTTGAGAAGCAAGCCTGTTTCGGGTTCAAGAGCCGCAATGCCGGGTGCATAAAGAGCCTGATGCATAACGCCGATGCGCCATTTTGCATCGGGATTCTTGCTTACCGCTTCTTCTGCCATTGCCTTGTGGTCTGCTGCAGAGCCTGAGCAGGCGTCAAAAACAAGGTAAAGCACATCGCCGTAGCGGAACCAGAAATCTCTGTCAAGACCCGTGAAATATTTGCCGAAAAATTCGTTGGGCATATGGGTATAGTAATCATACATCATGCCCTTTTTGTCGTGGTTGCCGATTGCAAGAGCCATGGGAAGATTTCTTGTGTATTCAGGCATAAGGAGAGTCTGCCATTCATCAGCGGCTTTGCCTGTTGATGTGTTGTCGCCGGGGGAAAGCAGGAAGCTGATGTCGGGATTTTTGGTGAGAGCCTCATCAAGCACGCTCTGCCACACATAACCGATTCTGGACTGCTCCTCGGGGTTGTCAGTTGACTGACCGCCGATCTGAATGTCACCGATAAGCATCATTTTGTAGCTGTCAAAGCCTTTTGATTCATATTTATAAGCTTCGCTCCAGCCGTTTTCGCTGAGATACTGATAATAATAGACGGTGTTTTCTTCAATGCCTGTCATTGTGACGCGGCAGACAAGCTGCTCATCGTTTTCGGCGGGAGTGTTTTCGCCCGTGAATTCAACGTAGTCTGTCATTTCTGCATTCTTTGCAAGTCTTACTTTAGGCTGAGCCTTGTCTTTTGCGGCGTGCCAGCAGAGGTTGAGCTGAGTCTGGTCTGCACCTACGCAGAGTGTCGGCAGGGTGTTTTCGTCACGAAGCTCTGCATAAACTTCTTTCCATTCATCCTCGGTCATCGATTTTTTATCGAATGCAAAGGATGTGATTCCGCAGCTCAGAAGCATTGCGGCAGCGAGAATAAGTGAAACAATTTTTTTCATAATGAATCTCCTCCTTGAAAATATTCTAACAGAGAAAATTTCAAATGTAAAGCATAATTTCTTTTTCAAAAGTCTTTACAAATAATAAAAATTGTTACATAATATAAACTGTAAAAATATATAAAAGGGAAAGAAAAAATGGAAGAGAAAAAAATAAAAAAAGGTAACACGCAAAAGAATGTTGCGCTCATGAAACTGTTTTTTCCTTATCTGAAAAAGCACTTGGGAACGGAGCTTGTGGTGCTTCTCTGCGCAATGATTTCAGCCGCGTGCGAAATCATTCTGCCGCTGGTTGTCAGAGGCATCACGGACAAGGGTGTTGAAAACCCTGCAGGGCTCACAAACATCCTGATTCTTCAGATTTGCTTTGCGTATATCGCACTCAGAGGTCTGGACAGTTTGTCAAGCTACTGTCAGTCCTATTGGGGCCACAAAATGGGCACAAAAATCGAAAACGCAATGAGAGAGGATATGTTTGACCATCTTCAGACCCTCTCGTTCACTTTCTTTGACAACACAAAAGTGGGTCAGCTTATGAGCAGAATGACCTCAGACCTTTTTGATGTTGCGGAATGGGCGCATCACTTCCCTGAAATGCTGCTCATGACCATTATCAAATTTGTTGCAAGCTTCATTATTTTTGCATCAATGGATATCCGCTTTGCTCTGGCAATATTCGTGCTGATGCCCTTTATGATTATTTTCACCAAGAAATCGCGAACAAAAATGCGCGACACATTCAAACAGGGCCGCCATCAGGCGGGTGAAATCAATGCAAGAATTGAGGACAGCCTGTTGGGTGTGCGCGTTGTGCGTTCTTTCACCAATGAAAAGGTTGAAAAAGAAAAGTTTGCCAAGGGCAACGAGCAGTATGTGGTAATCCGAAACAGAAGCCACGGTTATATGTCCAAATTCCACGCAACGGTCAAGTTCATTGACGGTATTACATACATTGTTGTTGTTGCAATCGGCGCGCTTCTTATGCGTGAGGGCATAACCTCCGCAGGCGATTTTGCCGCAAGCCTTCTGCTTATTTCAACGCTTCTCGGCTCAATCAGAACAATCGTTGATTTCAGCGAGCAGTTCAGCCGCGGTATAACGGGTGTTGAGCGTTTTGCGGAAATTATGGAAGAGAAAGCCGACATTGCGGACGGCGAAAACGCCGTTGATATCGGCAGCGTTGAGGGCGAAATCGAATTCAGGGATGTTTCGTTCAGCTATGTCAAAGGCGAAAAGGAAATTTTGCACAGCCTGAATCTTCACATCAGAAAGGGCGGCAATGTTGCTCTTGTAGGCCCCAGCGGCGGCGGAAAAACAACTCTCTGCAACCTTATTCCCCGTTTTTATGAGGCGGAAAGCGGCGATATCCTGCTTGACGGCAAGAACATCAAAGATATAACCCTGCGCTCACTTCGCTCAAATATCGGCGTTGTCGCTCAGGATGTTTACCTTTTCTCGGGTACAATCCGTGATAATCTGATTTACGGTAAATCGGATGCAACGGATGAAGAAATCGTTGAAGCCGCAAAGAAAGCAGGCGCTCACGATTTTATAAGCTCTCTGCCCAACGGCTACGATACATATGTTGGCGAAAGAGGAGTCAAACTTTCGGGCGGTCAGAAACAGAGAATTTCAATTGCCCGTGTTTTCCTCAAGAATCCCCCCATTCTTCTGCTTGACGAAGCGACCTCGGCTCTCGATAACGAAAGCGAAAAGCTTGTTCAGGAGTCCCTTGAACGCCTTGCAAAGGGCAGAACAACCCTGACCATTGCCCACAGACTCACAACAATCCGCAATGCAGACGAAATTGTTGTGCTTACCGAGGACGGCATTGCAGAGCAGGGCAGCCACTCCGAGCTTATGGCAAAGGGCGGCATTTACAGCAATATGTACAGCATGTATGCTACTATGTAATAAAGAAAGGATAATCATTATGCTTAAAAACATTTCTCCCATCATCTCACCCGAACTTCTCAAGATTCTTATGGAAATGGGTCACGGTGACGAAATCGTTATCGGTGACGGCAATTTCCCCTCAGCATCAATTGCACAGCGTCTTGTTCGCCTTGATGGCCACGGCGTTGACGAAATCCTTGCAGCAATCCTTAAGCTGATGCCTCTTGATACCTATGTTGATGCTCCCGTTGCACTTATGGATAACGGCGATGCATCAAATCCCCCTCCCATCTGGAGCGATTACAAAAAGACAATCACCGCGGAAGAAGGCGAAAAGAATATTGAGCTTGTTGAGCGTTTTGCATTCTATGACAGAGCAAAGAAGGCATATGCCGTTATCGCAACAGGCGAAACCGCAATCTATGCAAACATTATCCTTAAGAAGGGTGTAGTAATTCAGTAAGCTGCAAGGAAAAGTTTACAATGAAGAGTTTTTTGAGTGCAAAATGCAAAGAGCAAAGGGCAAAGTTAAGGGTCGCTTCGCTCCGATTGTATTTATTCAACAAATAAAAATCGGGTAAGGGCAGAGCCCTTCCGACACTTTGCACTCTGAACTTTGAACTTTGCACTTATAAAGCTATTCATTTTTTACTTGGAACAAAGGAGTAACAATGAACAAAAAAGTATTAGCCATTGACTTCGGCGCATCAAGCGGCAGAGCAATCATCGGCAGCTTTGACGGCGAAAAAATCAGCCTTGAAGAGGTGCACCGCTTTTCAAATGACCCCGTAAAAGTGGGCGACACAATGTATTGGGATGTTCTGCGCCTTTTCTATGATATCAAGCAGGGCATTGTCAAAGCGAAGCTTGCAGGCGGTTTTGACAGCATCGGCATTGATACATGGGGCGTTGACTTCGGTCTCATTGACGAATTCGGTTGTCTGCTTGAAAACCCTGTGCATTACCGTGATGCAAGAACGGTGGGTCTTATTGAGGAATGCGCAAAGACCGTTCCCAACGATGAGTTTTACGGCGCAACGGGCATTCAGTTTATGGAGCTTAACACTGTTTATCAGCTTTATGCTCTCAAGAAATACCGCCCCCATATTCTTGAAAGAGCGGACAGACTTCTCTTTATGCCCGACCTTTTCGGCTATATGCTGACGGGCAAAATGACAACGGAATATTCAATCGCAACCACCTCACAGATGGTTGATATCAAAACCAAAGGCTGGGCAACGGGCATCCTTGACAGACTCGGAATTCCCTCACGCCTGCTTGGTGAAATCAAACCCTCGGGCAGCATTCTCGGCAAAGTCCGCAAGGATATCTGCGAGGAATGCGGCATTGACGAGGTTGATGTTATCAGTGTCTGCGGCCACGACACACAGAGCGCACTGACCGCTGTTCCCGCCGAGAGCAAGGATTTTGCTTTCCTTTCAAGCGGCACATGGTCGCTTTTCGGCACGGAGCTTGACGAACCTATCGTCAACGAAAAATCCGTTGCAATGAATGTTACCAACGAAGGCGGCTACGGCGCAACCGTTGGCTTTCTCAAAAATATCATCGGTCTCTGGCTGATTCAGGAAAGCCGCCGTCATTGGAACAGACACGGCAGCGATTATTCCTATGCAGACCTTGAAAAGCTTGCCCTTGCGGCAGAGCCTTTCAAATGCTTCATCGACCCCGATGCCCCTGAATTTGTTGCTCACGGCAACATTCCTCAGCGTGTCCGCGATTACTGCGAAAAGACAGGTCAGGCAATTCCTGAAAGTGTCGGCGAGGTTATGCGCTGCATCTACGAAAGCCTTGCAATGAAATACCGCCTTACCCTTGAAAACCTTGAAGATTGCACAGGCAAGACCTACCCTGCAATCCATGTTATCGGCGGCGGCACAAAGGATACCCTCCTTTGTCAGATGACCGCATCATCCTGCAACCGCAAGGTTGTTGCAGGTCCTATTGAAGCAACCGTGCTCGGCAATATTGCCGTTCAGCTTCTCTCCTGCGGTGCACTCGAAAGCATTGAGCAGGCAAGAAAGGTTGTTAAAGCAAGCGAAAAAACCGCCCAATATTCTCCCGAAAATGCCGAAGCCTGGGCAGAGGCATACGAGAGATTCAAAGCGGTAATTAAATAAAAATTAAATCTACCAAACATAGAAAGGAAGATTACAATGGCAAAAAGCAGACTTATCGGCGATTATCCCGTTATCGGTATTCGCCCCACTATCGACGGAAGAAGAGGTCCTCTTAACGTAAGAGGTTCACTCGAAGAGCAGACAATGAATATGGCAAAGGCTGCCAAGGCTCTTTTCGAGGAAAATCTCCGTTATTCAAACGGCGAACCCGTTAAGGTTGTTATCGCTGACACAACAATCGGCCGTGTTGCAGAAGCAGCAGCTTGCGCAGCAAAGTTCAAGAAGGAAGGCGTTGACATCACTCTTTCCGTTACTCCCTGCTGGTGCTACGGCTCAGAAACGATGGATATGGATCCTATGACAATCAAGGGCGTTTGGGGCTTCAATGCAACAGAAAGACCCGGTGCTGTTTATCTTGCATCAGTTCTTGCAGCTCATGCTCAGAAGGGTCTCCCCGCATTCGGCATCTACGGCAAGGATGTTCAGGATGCTGACGACACTTCAATGCCCGAAGATGTTAAGGAAAAGCTCCTCCGCTTTGCACGTTCAGCTGTTGCAGTTGCAACAATGAGAGGCAAGAGCTATCTTCAGATCGGTTCAACCTGCATGGGTATCGCAGGCTCAGTTATTGACCCCGATTTCCTTGAGGAATATCTCGGCATGAGAGTTGAATCAGTTGACGAGGTTGAAGTTATCCGCCGAATGTCAGAAGGCATCTATGATGAGGCTGAATATCAGAAGGCTCTCGCATGGACAAAGGCAAAGTGCAAGGAAGGCTTTGATAAGAACCCCGACTTCGTAAAGAAGAGTGACGAAGAAAAAGAAAAGGATTGGGAATTCGTTGTTAAGATGATGTGCATCATCAAGGATCTCATGAACGGCAACGAAAATCTTCCCGAAGGCTGCGAAGAAGAAGCTGTTGGTCACAACGCAATCGCAGCAGGTTTCCAGGGTCAGAGACAGTGGACAGACTTCTATCCCAACGCTGACTTTGCAGAAGCACTTCTCAACACTTCATTTGACTGGGAAGGCGTAAGAGAGCCCTACATCCTTGCAACAGAGAATGATGTTCTCAACGGCATCGGCATGCTCTTCATGAAATTGCTCACAAACAGACCTCAGATGTTTGCTGACGTTCGTACTCACTGGAGCGCAGACGCTGTCAAGAGAGTTACAGGCTATGACATCGAAGGCAAAGCAAAGGATGCAGGCGGATTTATCCACCTCATCAACTCAGGCGCTTGCTGCCTTGACGCTTGCGGCGAAGTTAAGGATGAAAACGGCAACGGCATCATGAAAGAATGGTATAACGTTACCGAAGAAGACGCTGAAAAGATTATCAATGCAACAACCTGGAACGCAGCGGATAACGGCTACTTCAGAGGCGGCGGATATTCATCACGTTTCCTTACAAGAGCAGAAATGCCTGCAACAATGATTCGTCTTAATCTTGTTAAGGGTCTCGGCCCCGTTCTTCAGATTGTTGAAGGCTGGACAGTTGAACTTCCCGATGAAGTTTCAGACACAATCTGGAAGAGAACAGACTACACATGGCCCTGCACATGGTTCGCACCCAGATGCACAGGTGAAGGTGCATTCAAGAGCGCATATGACCTTATGAACAACTGGGGTGCAAACCACGGCGCTATCTCATACGGCCACATCGGTGCAGATATTATCACAATGGCATCAATGCTCCGTATTCCCGTTGCTCTCCACAATGTTCCCGAAGAGAAAATCTTCCGTCCCGCTTGCTGGGGTGCATTCGGCACAAAGGATCTTGAAGGCGCTGACTTCAGAGCTTGCGAAAACTACGGTCCTCTTTACAAATAATTTTTATCTTTATGACCTGCGCGGAGAAATCCGTGCAGGTTTTTTCTTGATTTTTCCCGAACAAGTGATATAATAATCCCATTCGGAAAAAAGGAGAAAATAAAAATGATGAAAATTCTGAAATCCGTTGCAGGATTCATTCCGTCATTAATATCATTAATAACAGTGCTTTTTACATTGCTTTCCGTGGGCACCGAGCTTTTTGAAAGGGATAAAATCAGCCAGCTGAGCCGTATGGAGGCTCTTGATCAGGCATACAAAAACGGCGAGATTGCTTCTGTTGATGAGGCATCTTTTTTTGAGGGTGATCTTGAAGCAGAGCTTGAAGCGGGAATGAAATTCAACGAAGTCAGCTTTCTCGCAACCCATAACAGCTATCAGGCACCCGCTTTTGAGGAAACAAAAAAGTTTTTCAGCAGTGTTTCGGGCGTAACTTTCGGTATTTATAAAGCAAATCAAGCTGATTTCTGGAGCGAAACTCCCACAGACCAGCTTAACTGCGGAATAAGAAGCCTTGAAATTGATATAGAAACCATTGATCGTGACGGTGAGGTGTCTTTCACCTGTATGCACAGCCCTTATTTTGAAATGTCAACCTATTTCGGCGATCTGGCACTGGGTATGAAAGAAATTGCAATGTGGTCTGATAACAACCCGAATCACCTTCCCGTAACAATTATCATTGAACCCAAACCCGTATTTTTACCTATGGAAAATATGAGTTTTTTCAACATTGATTATGCCGTTGAACTTGATAAAGTGCTGAGAGAATCTTTGGGAGAAAAGCTTTTTACCCCTGCGGATATGCTGCGTGATTATTCGTCTTTCGGTGAAATGAGGGCGGCGGATGATTGGTGCAAGGTCAGCGATATGCAGGGCAAAATACTTGTTCTTCTCCACGAGGGAAGTGTTACCGAAAAATATATCGATCTTGACCCTTCAATAAAATCTCAGGCTATGTTCCCTATGCTCAGGGAAAAAGATTGTGACCGTGACTGCGCATCTTTTATTCTTTGCAACAAGCCCCGAGATCTTATAAAAAACCGCGAAGAATTTGATGAAAAAAAGGTTGTTGTGCGCACCCGTGCGGATAGTTTTGGCTCTGTTTCGGAAGAACACCGTGAACAGGTGTTTGAAGGTAAGGCACAGATAATTTCAACGGATTATCCGCCCAGAACAGATTCAACGCAAGACAGTTATATCGTTTCATTCGAAAATCTCACAACAATGAAAAAAAGATAAAAAATGCCCCGTGTTTGATGAAAACACGGGGTGAATTGTTTTTATCAGAATGTTTTTACAAGCTCCTTGAGGTATTCTTTGAAATCATCGCCGATTTCGGGATGGTCGAGAGCAACCTCGCAGTTTGCCTTCATAATGCCAAGCTTGTTGCCCATGTCATAACGCTTGCCGTCAAAGTCATATGCAAGAAGCTTGCCTGCCATGCCGAGCTCTGTGAAAACATCGGTCAGATAGAATTCCTTGTCCTCGGGAGTTGCGGCAAGACCTTTTTCGATGAGTTCAAATGTTTCGGGAGGCATAACAATTCTGCCGAGAATTGCATAGAGAGAAAGAATCTGGTCGGGGGTAGGCTTTTCAATGATTCTTGTGCAGTTCATTGCTCTGTCCTCGCCCTCGATGGGTGAAACATCAAGGGTGCAGTAAAGGCGGATAAGCTCTTCGGAAACTTCGTTTACGCCAACAACGCCCTTGCCGTATTTTTCGTAGCAACGGGTAAGCTGTGCGGTAACGGGGTCTTCGGAAACGATAACATCATCGCCGTAAAGCACTGCAAAAGGTTCATCGCCGACAAATGATTTACCGCAGAGAAGTGCGTGGGCAAGACCTTTTGTTTCTTTCTGACGGATGAAATATATGTTCGCAAGGTTTGCAACCGCTTTCACATCTTCATAGAGTTTTTCCTTTGAGGGAACGCCCTTAAGACCTGCTTCAAGCTCAAATGAATGGTCAAAATGGTCTTCGATAGCGCCCTTGCCTCTGTTTGTGATGATGAGAATATCTTCAATACCTGCAGCAACAGCTTCTTCAACAATATACTGAATTGCAGGCTTGTCAACGATATTGAGCATTTCTTTGGGGACTGATTTTGATGCAGGCAGAACTCTTGTGCCCAGACCTGCGGCGGGGATAATCGCTTTTCTTACTTTCATAAATAATCTCCTCCGGAAGTTAAATAATTCCTCTTATAATATCTGCAATGTAATAGAGTGCATTTATCAGCATTGTTTCACCGAGAACGCTTGCCGTGAATGCAAGTGCCGAAAGACCGCCTTTGCGGGCAATGACCAGGCGTTTCATCTGAAAATCGGGAACGGTTTCTCTGATTACTTTCAGGTCTTCAAGAACCTTTTTGTAGTAAAGTCTGTCGGCAATAAGCGCGCAGAGAAGCTTGAGTATTACCGAAACCGCCGTTGTGATAAGCAACGGTTTTTTGACTTTTTCATAGAATTCGGAAACATACTGTTCAATCTCAGGCTCGATTTCTGCGATTTGTTCTTCGGTCATTGTTTCGCTGCCGAGAGAAGCAATCTTGCTGCTGTATTCATCAACCGCGGCTGAAATCTGACCCGTAAAGCCCGAGAGCAGAATGGATGCTGTCACAAATGCCACAAGGAAAAACGCGCCTGCTTTATAAAGCTTTCTGTAGAAAAACCAATAAGGAGCGAAAAAGAGAGCTGCAAAGTTAAAACTCAGCTTTTTGCCTTCTTCAACAGCTTCTGGAGTGCTGTCTTTTAACACCTCCAACTGATATTCGCTTTTCCCGATTAAAGCCCCCAAGGCGATGGCGATAGGAAGTCCTATCATTCCAGTACCCGGTATACCGACTCCCATCGCATTCTTAAGGATGTTTGCGCTTAAGTAAGCTTGAATTTTTTCTGGACGACAACCTAATGTTTCAGTTGCTTTAGCAACACATAAAGCTACAGCTATAGGTTCTGTACATCCGATTGCTGGAACTACTTCGCGATTGATTAAAGCGATA
>CALFPM010000177.1 GCA_937919155.1 uncultured Clostridia bacterium | reverse complement strand
AGCAAAGCTTGGCGATGCAATTTCAGCCGCTGCATTCATCGGTATTATTTCCGCTTTCATCGCAAGAGCAATCGCAGGTACAACATCTGACGGTGTCGGCAATGCAGGTTTCATGTCAATTTCAGTTCTTATTGTCGCTATGGTGGCAATGGTTGTTCTTGAACTGATCTGCAAGAAGTGGAATCTCGAAAAGCTCCGTCCCTTCACAATGCCTATCGCAATGTTTATCGGTATGGGTTCGGCAATGCTGTTTGAGGCAGTTCTTCCCGCAGATATCGTTAATTTTGTTTGGAGATAACAGAAAGGAGAAAATGAATTATGCAGAAGAATTATTTTGACAAAGTTCACAGATGGGGCATCCTCTGGAACATCGGCGCATTGCTCATGCTCCTTTCAATCCCCGTTGCAATTTCAACATATTTCGGTGCTTGGCCTGAACTGAGCGTTCTCTGGTCTGTTCTCAGCAAGCTCATGCTCCTCTACTGGGTAACAGCAGTTATTGAAGTTATCACATATGTTCCCATGCTTGGCGCAGGCGGAACCTACCTCAGCTTTGTTACCGGCAACATCACAAACCTCAAGCTTCCCGTAGGTCTTGCAGCTATGGAAAACGCAAAGGTTCGTGCAAACACAGAAGAAGGCGAAGTTATTTCAACAATCGCAATCGGCGTTTCTTCAATCACAACAACTGTTATCATCGCTGTCGGCGTGCTTGCATTCTCACCTGTTCTTCCTCTTATCACAGCGGAAGGCTCAGTGTTCAAGCCCGCATTTGAGTGGGTTCTTCCCGCACTCTTCGGTGCACTTGGCGCAAGCTACTTTGCAAAGCACTGGAAGCTTGTTCCTCTGCCTGTTATCGTTGGCGTAATCGTGCTCCTTTTCTCACCCACAATGGGCGTTGGCACCCTTATGTTTGTAACAATTGTTGCAGCAGTAGGCGGCGCATTCCTTATGGTTAAGAAGAATTGGTTATAATAAATCAGGGTATTTGACAATTTGTTGTGCAAATTCACACTTGATATTACAAATAATTTAGGGTAATATATTACAGGTATAAATTATCATCTCTCTTGAAAGGAGAAATTCAAAATGATTAACTATTCACGCGAAGTACAGGAAATGTGCTGCGTAGCCAAGGGCCCCAACCACGGTCCCGCTCCCATCCCCGAAGAGGGCAAGTGGGTTAAGGCTTACGAAATCAAGGATATTTCCGCATTCACCCACGGTGTTGGCTGGTGTGCACCTCAGCAGGGCGCTTGCAAGCTTTCACTCAACGTTAAGAACGGTATCATCGAAGAAGCTCTTGTTGAAACAATCGGTTGCTCGGGTATGACTCACTCAGCTGCTATGGCCGCTGAAATCCTCCCCGGCAAGACAATCCTCGAGGCTCTCAATACTGACCTCGTTTGCGATGCTATCAACACAGCTATGCGCGAGCTTTTCCTTCAGATCGTTTACGGCCGTTCACAGTCAGCTTTCTCAGATGACGGTCTTTCAGTCGGCGCAGGTCTTGAAGACCTCGGCAAGGGTCTCCGTTCACAGGTTGGTACAATGTACGGCACAAAGGTTAAGGGCGTTCGTTATCTTGAAATGGCTGAAGGCTATGTTACAAGACTTGCTCTTGATGAGGACAGCCAGGTTATCGGTTACGAGTTCGTTTCACTCGGCAAGATGACTGACTTCATCAAGAAGGGCGACACACCCAATGACGCATACAACAAGGCAATCGGTACTTACGGCAGATTCGCAGATGCTGCTAAGTATATCGATCCCAGAAAAGAATAATTGCAGGAGGTAAGGAATAATGGCATTATTTGAAAGCTACGAAAGACGTATTGACCAGATCAATGCTTGTCTTAAAGAATACGGCATTTCTTCAATCGAAGAATGCAAGGAAATCACTCTTGCAAAGGGTGTCGATTGCGACAAAATCGTAAGAGAAACTCAGCCCATCTGCTTTGAAAACGCTGTTTGGGCATATACAGTAGGCTGTGCTATCGCTATCAAGACAGGTTGCACAAAGGCTGCTGACGCTGCTGCTGCTATCGGTATCGGCCTCCAGTCATTCTGCATCCCCGGCTCAGTTGCTGACAACAGAAAGGTTGGTATCGGCCACGGTAACCTTGGCAAGATGCTCCTTTCAGAGGAAACAGAGTGCTTCTGCTTCCTTGCAGGTCACGAATCATTTGCTGCTGCTGAAGGCGCAATCAAAATTGCTCTTAATGCTAACAAAGTTCGCGTTAAGCCCCTTCGCGTTATCCTTAACGGTCTCGGCAAGGATGCTGCAATGATCATCTCAAGAATCAACGGCTTCACATACTGCAAGACAGAGTTCGATCCCTATGCTGAAACAGTTACAGTTGTTGAAGAAAAAGCATATTCAACAGGTGACAGAGCAAAGGTTAAGTGCTACGGTGCAGACAATGTTCCCGAAGGCGTTGCTATCATGAAGCTTGAAAACGTTGGTGTTTCCATCACAGGTAACTCAACCAACCCCACAAGATTCCAGCATCCCGTTGCAGGCACATACAAGAAGTGGTGCAACGAAAACGGTGTTAACTATTTCTCAGTTGCATCAGGCGGCGGCACAGGCCGTACACTTCATCCCGATAACATGGCAGCAGGTCCTGCTTCCTACGGTATGACAGATACAATGGGTCGTATGCACTCAGACGCACAGTTTGCAGGTTCATCATCAGTTCCCGCTCACGTTGAAATGATGGGTCTCATCGGTGCAGGTAACAACCCCATGGTTGGTATGACAGTTGCTTGCGCAGTTGCTGTTGAAGAGGCAATGAAATAAGAACCTCAGGCTTTGCCTGAGAACCTTGTTACTCGCTGTCGCTCGTAATAAGAACCTGACTTCGTCAGAACCTTGTTACTCGCTAAAGCTCGTAACGGAATTTAATAATGAAAACCTTGTTCTCGTTTGAGAGCAAGGTTTTTTTATTTCCGCACTTGTAACTTATCCATAAAATGTTATAATGTAAATTATAACAGTACATTTTGTTGGTTGAAATACTGAAAAGGCGGTGTTGATATGAACACAAAAACGAAACTTTCATCTGAACATATTTATAAATATTATCAGGAACTTGAAAAATACGGCATTGAAAATCACGGCTTGATTATTGAGCAGGGCGGCGAAATCCTTTTTGAAGAATATTCATATCCTTACTGTGCCGAAATGCCTCACACATTGTTTTCGGTCACGAAATCAATTGCGGCAACGGCGGCGGGATTTGCCATTGATGAGGGTCTTTTGACTCTTGACACCAAGATTATTTCTCTGTTTCCCGAGTATAAAGCCTGCGAAAGCGATGAATGGAATAACCTGACTTTGCGCTCTGTGCTTACGATGCAGAGTAACAAGGAATTCACATTTTTGCAGGATATGACTGCGGATTATGTTGAACTTTTTATGAAAGCGCCTTTCAGAAAGGACAAAGGCTTTTTATACAGCAATAATGATGCTCATGTGGTTGCGGCTGCAGTGCAGAAACTGTCGGGTCAGAATCTTGCCGATTATCTGATGCCCCGTCTCTTTGAGCCTCTGGGCATTGAAAAGCCTTTCTGGGAAACCAACGAAAAGGGTGAGTGCATCGGCGGCACGGGAGCTTATCTGAAATTGCGTGATCTCATCAAGATTATGCGATGCTATGCAGACGGCGGAAAGCACAACGGTGTTCAGGTTATTCCCGAGTGGTGGACAAAGGAAGCCACCAAAAGACAAGTTGTGCTTGAGGGCAGAAGTGACGAGGATGGATACGGCTACTTCTTCTGGTGTCACAACAATGTTATCAGCATGAACGGCATGTACGGTCAGCAGGTTTCATATATCCCTGAATATGACGCGATTATCGGTGCGTTCAATTGTGTTGTTGCTGATAAAATGAATAATTATCTTATCAAAAATGCGGCGGTCAAAGCATTTAACGGACCGTCAACTCCCGAATGGGATACAAAGCTTGCGGAATATCTTGAGGGCAGGGGAGAAAAGCCTGTTGCAAGCAAGGAAATGCCACGAATTCCCACGGGAAAAACATTCACTTTATCTGCAGTTTCGGATGCAATGGCAAAATTAATGTTCCCTGCAAGCCTTGTTCCCCGATCTGTTACCTCAAGCTTTGCAAAAAGACCGACCGTAAATCTGAATAATGTTTCCTTTGATTCAGCGGAAGATGTGCTTACCGTCAAATGGTATGAGGGTGCTGATGAGGTTGTTATCAATTGCGGTCTTGACGGCAAACCGCGAATGTCAGAGTGCAGCATAAAAGGTTACCGATACAGTGTGTGGGCGTATGCATATTGCGAAAACGGAATAACAAATGTTGTTATAAAACCTCTCAATACACTTACAACTCAACGGATAAAAATTGAATTCTCGGGAAACATCCTTAAAATGCAGTTCAGGGATACACCGAGTTTTTCGGAATTCATTCTGCATAATGCGGGTCAAAGCTCTTTCGTGAGCAATTCAGGCAAGCTTCGACCGCTTATTGACAAAACGGTAAAAATGTTTATGAAAACAATCGAAGCACCGATGAAATTCAGGATGAAATAATTGAACTGATTCTCAAGACAAGTGATTGAGTTTGTATGACATCTGCATGTAAAACTTATTGACTTTTTGAGATTGATATTATAAAATATCTATACAAAAATCCGCAAAAGGGGACAAAATTTTACAAAAAGGAGCGGAAATATGAAAAAAACACTTGCGATTTTAACCGTGTTTGCATTGCTGTTTTCTTTTGTTGCCTGCAACAAAGACACGGAAAAGACTGAAAGCACCGAGCCTGAAAATTCTGTTGCAATTGATGACAACGGAGAAACAATAACCTATGAGAGTTTTGAAAACGATACACAGGGCGAAAGTGAAGTCACAACCGAATCTGTAACGGAGGTGACAATGCCTTCGGATGACCCTGCAACCTGGACTAAAGAGCAGGTTGTTGAGTTTTACAGAGCTGCGGCAATCAACTCAAAGTCACAGAAATCCGTTGAAAAGAAAAGCCTTGTTGAAATGGTTGTCAATGACGGTAACGGCTTGCTCGCCGCTCTTATTGAAATGGTAACTCCCATTCTTGTTTCGGCGCTTGAGGACAGCGAAACCGAGTTTGACGGCATGACGGGCGGCTACGAAAACCTTGTGCCCGAAGATGCTCAGGCTGCAAAGGCATACAAGAGCGGAGATTACATTGTTGTTGAAATGACAATGAAAGAGCAGACTGACGGTGCTCACGGTGACAGATACGGCGGCTCGGTCGGACACGCGATTTCCGTTGTAGGTGACCTTGCTGCTGTTGAAGAGGCTCTTCCTCAGCTTAAAATCGGATTTGATGAAGCAAAATTCAATCTTCATTATAAAAATCCCAAGTTAAAGGTGAAAATCAACAAAGACGGCGTGATTGAAAAAGGCACCTGGACATACACTATTGATATTGATGTTGAAAATCTTTATGTAGGCGGCAGAAGACTTCCTCTTTCTGCCACTGTTAAAAGTGCATACGGTACTGTTGACTATATTATCACAGTCGGCGGCGGTTTCTGATTTTACGGCAGGAAGTTTATCTTCCTGCCTTTTTTCTCTTGATTTATGTGAGTTCGGTGTGTTATATTTATTAAATAAAGGAAAACAGAAAAAAGAGATGATGCAATGAAAATTTCCGAGCTTTTAAAAAAAGATACACTTTCTATTTCCTTTGAGGTGTTTCCGCCCAAAACTCAGGCAGGGTTTGAGAGTGTGAAAACCGCTACCGAGGAAATTGCGAAGCTTTGCCCCGCTTTTATGAGTGTCACCTATGGCGCAGGAGGCGGCACAAGTCAATATACCCTCGACATTGCAAAAAACATAAAGGAGCTTTACGGAGTGCCTACTCTCGCTCATCTGACCTGTGTTTCATCAACACGGGAGACAGTAAAGAGAAAAATTGAGCAGATTAAAGCAGCAGGCATAAGCAATGTGATGGCGCTGCGCGGCGATATTCCCGCTGAGCTTGAAAATGCAGACAGAAGCGGATGGGACTATAAGCACGCGGTTGAGCTTGTCAGAGAGCTTAAAGAAACAGATGCGGATTTTTGCATCGGCGGTGCTTGCTATCCCGAAATCCATCCCGAAAGCACCGACAGCAGAGATGATATAAAGCATCTCAAGGAGAAGGTTGATGCAGGGTGTGATTTCCTGACAACCCAGATGTTTTTTGACAATAATCTGCTTTACAGCTTTCTTTATAAAATCCGTGAAGCAGGCATAACCGTGCCTGTTATTCCCGGAATTATGCCCATCACAAATGCCAATCAGATTGAAAGGGCAATGAAACTGTCGGGCTCGTTTATGCCGCAGAGGTTCAAGAGCCTTGTGGATAAATTCGGTTCTGATCCCGATGCAATGATGCAGGCAGGCATAGCCTATGCCACTGACCAGATCATTGACCTTTATGCAAACGGCATAACCAATGTTCATGTTTATTCAATGAATAAGCCTGAGGTTGCGGTGAAAATTCAGAGCAATCTTTCGTCTATTCTCGGTAAATAAGGAGGAGAAAATATGAAGAAAAATCTCAGAAAATTTGTTGCGGTTGTTGTTTGCGTTGCAATGATATTTTCCGTTTGTGCAACGGGCGGATATGCAACTGCAAGCAAAAATGTGATCACTGTTTCCTGTGAAGAAGATCTCAAAAACCTTGATAAGGATATTCCCATCGTTTACATAACAGGTCTTGAACACGAATATTACAAAGGACTTTCAACCGAAACAGAGGAAGATGATGTGCGCATCTGGGGTCCCGAAGCAGGCGCTATTGTAAAGGCTGTGTTCAAGTATGCGTTGCCTCTCACTTTCAGCCTTCTCATCAAAGACTATGAAGAAGTGAATAAAATTTCCGAAGAGGTTGCAGAGATAATTTTTGGCGATTTTGCCTGTGATGAAAACGGTGCCCCCAACCCTGATACAGGCAAAAAAATAACCAGTGACTATGAATACCACAACGGATTCGGATATAGCATGCAGTATGTGTTTGTATATGACTGGCGTCTTGATATGGTAACCATTGCGGCTCAGCTTGATGAATATATTGAGTATGTAATGGAGATCACAACAACCGATCAGGTTGCTCTTGTTGCAATGAGCATGGGCACTGCCGTGCTTTCAACCTATCTCTATGAATATTATTACACCGCAGAGGATTACGCAGAAAGGAATCATATCGCATCCGCGATTTTTGTCGCAGGCGGATTCAACGGCGTTGCAACCTGCGAGGATTCATTCTCCGGTAATATGAGTTTTGATGCGGTGTCGCTGATGAGAATGATGAGCGAGCTTATGAGAGGGACAGACAGTGAAGGCATTTACAAGGTGCTTGAATTCTTTTACAGTATGGGTTTGGTTGATCCGCTTGTTAATTATGTGAATGACCTTGTTCAGGAGATTTTTGCAAACGGTTTCAATGATGCTGCTTGCGAAACAATCGGTTCAATATCCGGATTTTACGCTCTGATGAGCCTTGAACGCTATGAAGAAACAAGGGATTATATCTTTGACACTCCCGAAAAGAAGGCTAAATACGCCAAAATAATCGAAAACAGCGACTATTATCATTACAATGTTCAGGCTAACTGCGCAAATGTTATTCAGTCAATGCTCGATGACGGCATCAACGCCGCGATTATTGCCGAATACGGCTACACAATTGTTCCTATCACATCGGATAATGACAGAATGAGTGACGGCACAATTGCAACAGACAGAGAGAGCTACGGCGCAATCTGCGCCGCTCCTGATGGAACACTCGGCGAGGGTTATGAGCAGGAAAAAGAATGCGCTTGCGGTAAAAATCATATTTCGGCAGATAATCAGATTGATGCATCGACCTGTGCATTTCCCGATATTACATGGTTCGCAAAGTATGTTCGCCACGGCAGTGATGAAAAATATATCGGTGATCTTGTTGACCTTATCACCTACAGTGAAGAGCAGGTGACCGTGTGGACATACGAGGAGTATCCTCAGTATCTTGTTAATCTTAACGGCGAAAGTCTTGTTCCTCTTACGGCAGAAAACGCAGGTGTAATTCTTCCTTATGAAGAAACACTGGCAATCAAAAAAATCTTTTAAAAAATTAACGGTATCGGATTTTTCCGATACCGTTTTTCTTAATTGAGAATATAGATTGCAAGGTTGAGATAGCCTGCAAATGTGACCCACAGCAGGTAGGAAATCTGCAGATAACCGGCAATTGGTTTGATTTTTGCGAATTTGATAATCATTATGAGAATAACTGCCCACAAAGCAACAAGCCATATGAAAGCAAAAAGGAAGGCTCTCATATTGAAAAATATTATGCTCCAGAAAAAGTTGAGAAACAGATTCAGCGCATAGATGCTTAAGGCGGTGTCAACCTTTGTGCGGTCTTCGCCGCGCTTTTGCCACACCATCGCGGCGCTTATGCCCATAAGAATGTAAAGCAGTGTCCACACCACAGGGAAAAGCCAGGACGGAGGGGCAAGCGGCGGCTGATTGATTTGGGAATATAAATCCATATTGTTTGCCGTAATCAACGCCGAAAGACCGCCGATACCCAATGCAAAAGCCACCGAAATAATATAGGGTTTAATTGTCTTCCACATATCTTTCACCTCGGAACAGTTTATGCTTAACCGAGGCGGAATATACGCGGAGTTCCAAAACAAAAGCTGTCCGAAGACAGCTTTTTACTTAATTTACAGTTTCTGAATAAAGCTTTTCAATGCTTGCGATGTCAGCATAATTATCTGCCTGCCTGATAATTCTTACCGCATCAAGATAAGGCTTTGCGGCTCTGCGGTAGTCTGAGTTAAGTTTTACTGCCGCTTTGATTTCCTTTTTGATGTTTGCTTTTTTGGTGCGGAGTGACTGCATTTCTTCTCTTATGCCTGCGAATTTATCCGTACTGCCGTTTTCTTTTGCGGATTTCATCGCTTTTGCGAGTTCAAGAAGTTTTGTTTCTGTTGACTGTTCATCTGCAAAAAGAGAATCAAGGATTTTTGTGTCGAACTCTTCAATGCCGTTTGAAAAATATTTCACGGCGGTTTTTCTTGCCGCTTCAATATCTCTTATGCGGCTTATAATGGTTTTTCGAAGCTCTTTTTCCTCTTTTGTTCCGCAGGGCATATTTCTGATATCGGCCATCACGGGAAGATTGCCTTCCAATGCGCCGTTTATTCCTGCTGCCGCAATACGCTTTGCAAAGTCAAGCTCTGCCTTGCCTGAGGCAGTGTTGAAACGGTTCAACTCATCACAAACAAGCTTTGCAATTTCAATTTTTTCATTTTCAGCTTTTGCGTTTTTAAGATATTCCTTGCCGTTGCTTTTTGCCTCTTTGAGGTTTGCAGGGGTAAGAACAGAATATTCTTTTGATTCTTTTATGATTTCAACGCCTTCTTTGAGAGAATCGTCAGAGAGTGTTCCGTTTCCGTAATCCTCAAACATTGCTCTGATTTTGAGAATATTAACGATTGCTTTTTGCTTGGTTTCCGTGAAATCATAGAAGAAATACGGAATTACATTCAGAAGAGCACCCACAACCGAAGCCATAATAAGCACGGAGCTTATATCTATGAAGTAACCGCGGTCAAAAAGCACATCATACACGTTTGAGCCGTCATATCCGAGGCTAAGTGCAACCTGACGGTTGAGACCTGACCTTTCATAAATGGCGGGCAAAACAAGTCCCGTTGCCATGGTTATAACATTGCCTATGAGACCTACGGCGGCAAACATACCGTCAATTCTTTCGCCTGTCACATACTGTTGATAATCTCTTATATCCGCATTGACGCTGGGCGTCATCAGGTGACCCATAGAGGTTATGAACTGATTGACAAAGGTAATTCCGAGCAAAAGCCATATGATGTGCGGTGCACCCGTCAGTCTCACAACAGGCAGCATCGCAAGAATGAATATAACGCTGAACAGATTTGAAAAAATCAGAATTTTCTTTTTGCCGTATTTTCTGATGAAATAAGGGCCTACCAGATTTGGCCAGAATGAGGCGTTGCCTGCAATGGCAACGATAATTGAATATTGCGCTGCCGAGCATGCTGCCTGATAGTTATACATCCACTGCATAATATTGTTGAATGAGCCTTCAAGAAAGCCTACCCAGCCTGCCAGGGATATAATCCAGAAATATTTATTCTTTGCAACGGATTTAAGTGCATCGCGGAAACGGATGCTGACATAGTGGGACTTTGCCTGAACAATTTTTTCTTCGGTGTTAACATAAACAATAAGGGAGATGAAAAATCCGACCAAAAGCATGGGGGGATAAAGAATTCTGAAAATCTTGAGGTCGAAAAGGGTGTTTTCTCCCGTGATGAGTTTTGCAAGCAAGGGGAAAATAATGTTTACTATTGAGGGTGAAAGATTCTCAACAACGCATCTCACAGAGAGCACATCCGAGCGCTCAATGCTGTTGGGCGAAAGCACGTTGATAAGGCTGTCGTATGAATCAAGATAGAAGTTATAGAAAAACTGAAAGCCGATGTTGTATGCAAGCACAACTGCGCATTTTGTGAAAAGGCTCATATTCTCATAGGGCATCCAGATGAAAAGACAACCCAGAATAACCGTGGGTATACCCATTGAGATAATGTAAGGGCGGTATTTGCCTTTCATGCTGCGGGTGTTGTCTATCATTTTTGCGCGCAATGCCGTCAGCGGAAATCCTGAAAGCAGGCTGATTATGTAAATAACATAGAGAGCGGTCGGATCGATGCCGATGGTATTTCCGATAAGGGTATTGCCTGTTGAAAGCATAAGCTGGCCGTAGCAGTAGGTGATGAATCGCACACCTATGCCGCCAACAGCAAGGGATGTTATTTCCTTGAAGGACATATATCTGCCTTTCGGCGGCGTTTTCCAGTGATCTTTGAAGCTTGTTATTGCGGAGCGTGCGGTTGAAATAATATTCATTTCAATTCTCCTTAAAATACAAGTGTAGTAACCGAGTGGGAGGTTACGGTTATTTTTTCACCTTTGTTTGCAGTGAATTCGCGCAGGTTGCTTTCTTTGTCTGTAACAGCAATCAGTGAGTTTTCGGTGAGAACAAGGCTTTTTTCGTTTTCGGTGGGGTTGATAAGAATTACAACGGTCTTGCCGTCTTTTTTAAATCCGAGGGACATAATGTCAATGTCATCTGTTTTTACCTCAAAACGGGTTGCACCGCAGGGAATGTATTTTGAGAAATTGCCTGTTACATAGTATCTTTTTGTCATTTCAAAACTGCGGTTTTCAATATCAAGATAAATCAGACCATCGCAGTAATCATAGCGTGAACAGGCAATCCAATGCTGCCACGAGGTAACGTTGAGGAGTGAAATATCCTCAAAGATTACCTTTGCGGTTTCAAGGGCAGAGTCCATATTGGGATTTTTGCCTCCCTGCATATGGCACCATTCGCTCATTTTCACAGGTACATCGGGATACTTTCTTTTCATCCATTTGTTGAATCTGCGGAGAAAAGCAGGTCTGTTGTTTGTGAATGGCAGGGGAGAGTGAAGAAAATATGAGTGAACGTCAAGGCTGTCAACGCAATCTCTCACCTCTTTGTGCCTGAGCATTTCCCTTGTGTATGATTTGTTGAACCAACGGATGTCACCGTTTTCAACGCCCGAAAGCATAACTTCGTCAAGTGCCTTGCGTTTTCTCAGTTCGCGGGCAACGCAGAGCATAACTTTGCCTGCCTGTCGGGGACTGTAGTGGCAGCCTTCCTGACCTCCGTTCCATATCCAGAGGGGTTCGTTGACAGGTGAAAGATATTTTACAGGTAAGCCTTCCTTCACAAAATGCTCCGTAACATCAAGGATATATTTTGCAAAGGGAAGGTAATTCTTTTTTGCAAGATTTGTGCGGAATACCTTGCTTTTGTCGAGGTGTGCTTTTCTGTTTTTGGTCAGGCGTTCGATGGGTGAGTTGACGAAAAGAATTATTTCGTCTGCTCCGTCTTTCGCTGCCTGTCTCATCATATAAACCGCGTTTGCGTCTTTTCCAAAATCATAGATACCCTCTGCGGTTTCAAAGCATTGCGCTCTGCGGTCAGGGTCGGCATATTCACCGTTGCCCGATTCAACAGAGCCGCCGCCGATGTTATATCTGTATGTACGCAGACCGATGCCCTCGGTTTTGCTGTGGAGAAGTTGTGAGATTCTGTCGCGCACGGGAATTCCACTTTCGGGGTCAATGTTATTCCAACCGCCTACCTGTTGTGCCCACCAGGCGCCGCTTGAACCAAAGCCCTCAAATGTTTGATATGTTTTACTTTTATCGATAATTATTTTCATTATATATTCTCTCCGTTTATCTTAAGAAAAAACCGCTCCCCAACAGTAATATCGGGAAGCGGTTCGGGTCCAAGTTTAATTATTCAGCCTTGGGTGCTTCAACGGGGCAAGCGTCAGCGCAAGCGCCGCACTCGATGCAAGCGTCTGCATCGATAACATACTTGCCATCGCCTTCGGAGATAGCTTCAACGGGGCATTCTGCTGCGCAAGCGCCGCATGAGATGCAATCGTCATTGATGATGTATGCCATAGTGATCTTCCTCCTTAACATTTTATCAAATCCATTGTAACACATTATTTGAAAATTGCAAGAGGTTTTTGTTGTAATTTATCCTTCTATATCTTTCAAAGCTTCAATTTCTTCTTTTGCAACCTTGATTCTTGCGTCTTTGACAAGTTTTACTTCTTTTCTGTCAAAAACTTTGGGCTGCGCATCGGGATTGTTGTGAAGCTGAACCTTGAGTTTGCCTGTAAGAAGGCTGAAATCCGTAACAGTGCCCGCACCTTCGTTTGTTTCAACAATTGCGCCGGGCTTCGGTGTTATTTTGAGAAGATGCTCATATGCATTCTGCTCATATTTGAGGCAGCACATAAGTCTGCCGCATGCACCGCTGATTTTTGTGGGATTGAGTGAAAGTCCCTGTTCTTTCGCCATTTTGATTGAAACAGGCTGAAATTCTCCGAGGAAACTGCTGCAGCAGAAAGGTCTGCCGCAAATGCCGAGACCGCCAAGCATCTTTGACTCATCTCTCACACCTATCTGGCGAAGCTCAATACGGGTTTTGAAAACGCCTGCAAGGTCTTTGACAAGTTCTCTGAAGTCAACTCTGCCGTCAGCGGTGAAATAGAAAAGAATTTTACCGCCATCAAAGGTGTATTCAACATCAACAAGCTTCATATCGAGCCTGTGATTTGCTATTTTTTGCTGACAGATTGCAAATGCATCCTTTTCTTTTGCTTTGTTTGCGTGAAACTGAGCAATATCCTTTTCGTCTGCAATGCGGATGATTTTCTTGAGAGGCTTTATAATCTGCTCGTCATCTATTTCTCTGTTATCCATTGCAACCTCGCCGCATTCAACGCCGCGCACGGTTTCAACAATAACTCTGTTTCCTTTTTTTATGATATGTCCGTCAGGGTCAAAGTAATAAACTTTTCCCACTTCTTTGAAACGGACACCTACAACTTCTGCCATATATTTAAACCTCCGATTTGATTGCCGCCCTGCGAAGCTTTGTGCAAAGAGCGGTTAACATAAGATTGTGGTTTGCATTCATCTGCACGGATTTTATCAGGCTGTCCGTGCAGTCGATAAGTGAAAGAAGGGCATTCCTGCTGAGTCTGGGAGCCAATTCACCGGGCAAGGTGCCGAATTCGTCACCGTCAGCAGCCGAGAATTTTATTCTTAGTGCGGCGGCAAAAATCTCCTGTATAACAGGAAGTGCGGCTCTGAGGAGTTTCTGGTCTTTTTCAAAAACAGCGGCGGCTTTGACGATTTCAATGTCGTCAATCGCAATGACAGCTTTTGCAATGCCGGATGCTGCCTCCATCACGGTTTCACGGGGCAGGGCATCATCCGATGCATAAGCATGACCCAGATTATATACCGCGGCGCGTGAAAGCACCGTTGGCAGGAATCCTGACTTGGAAGAGCAGAGCAAAATGAAGTTTACATATGCGGGAGGCTCCTCAAGGATTTTAAGAATGGCATTCTGACCCTCGATACCCATTGTGTGGGCATTTTCGAGGATGAACACCTTTCTTGCGGCTTCGTTGGGCACGATGTATGCCTTGCTGCGTATTTCACGCACATAGTCAACCTTGAATGCCTTGGGTTTATCCTCAACAGTGTATAAAAGAATGTCCGCGTGTGAGCTTGCTTCAGCTTTTTTGCAGTTGGGGCAAGCTCCGCAAGGCACCTGCCCGCCCGATGAGCAAACAAGGGCAGCTGCAATTTTTTGCGCAAGCTTCATTCTGTCCTCAACACTGCCGCCCTCAAGGATTGCCGCGTGAGGAAATCTTTTGGAATGAAGTGCCGCGAACAAAGATTTTTCCAGTGTATTGTTTAAATCAAATGTTTCCATATCAAAGCTTTATGAAACGGTCCACATCAACTACAAACACGGTTGCGCCGCCCACGGTAACCTCAACGGCTCTTGAAATAAAACCTTCTGCGATAAATGAGGGAGAGGGAGTAACCATCTGAGTGCGCTTGCGTGAAAATTCGCTGATGATAGCAATAACATCGTCAACTTTTTCATCCTCTGTGCCGATGAGCAGGGTTGAGTTGCCTGCCTTAAGGAATCCGCCTGATGTTGCAAGCTTGGTAACGCCGTAGCCCTTGTGGGTAAGTTCACTGAGTACGCTCGCGGAATCGTCATTGTTGATAATGGCAACGATAAGCTTCATAAGTGTTTCTCCTTTCACCGTTTGTGTAGTGATATGTTTCTTTCTATTACCTTTCTTCCGCGCCATTCATAGGCTCTGCCATCAAGGATACAACCTTCCTCAATGCAGGGGATTGGTGCGGAAATAAATTCTTCAATCTGAGTTGTTTCGGCATTTTGATTCATAGGGCAGACATCCTGGCAGATATCGCAACCCCAGACACAGCCGCATTCAGCCATCAGGCTTTTTTCTGTTTCGGAAAGCTCGCCTTTTTTCTGAGTTATTTCCGAAAGACAGACGGATTTTTGGAATCCGTTTTTGCTGATTGCACCGGACGGACAGGCTTTGATGCACTTTCCGCAGTTTATGCAAGCACTTGCCTCAAAGTCAGGCGATTCGGTTTTCAGCGTTGTAACAATCTCACCTATAAATACATATGAGCCGTATTTACGGGTTATGAGCAGAGAGTTGAGTCCTCTTGAGCCGAGACCTGCATTGCAGGCGGCGGTTACCTCGGGGACGGGAGAATTATCCGCAAATGCGGCAAACTCCTCATCGGGATAAATTTCTCTGAGCTTTTCGACCGCCCGATTGAGTCTGTTCAGAGCAACAGTGTGATAGTCTGTCACAACGGCATATTTTGAAATGTTGATGTTATGATATTCGCTCTTGTCGAGAAGATAAGGGAAACAGGCAACGATAACCGACTCTGTATTTTGCGGAATACGGCTTTTTGCCCTGCAATCAATGAGATTGTTTTTTATGCTTTCAAATGAGCAAATTCCCCACAAAGGAGAAACTGAATCCATTATTTCTTTTATGCTCAAGTCATCACCCCACTGCCTGTGCAAGGGCAATCATAACAGGTAATGTAATTATGGAAATGAAGCTGACTATTGCAACCGTTTGCGATGCAAGACCCGTGTTGCGGTCGTATTTTGCGGCAAACATAACCGTGTTGTTGGCGGTGGGAGCGCCTGCCGAAATTGAGAGAGCAACGAGGAGAGGGCCTGAGATACCCGCAAATCTGAATGCCGTTATGAGAAGCAGGGGAAGCACAAGAAGCTTCACAACCGCAACGGTGAATATACGCCAGTTTTTGAAAATGGATTTGAAATTTGTATTTGCAATGTATGTGCCGAAAATCAGCATTGCAACCGGTGTGTTAAGGCTTGCAATGTAGTTTACGGGTTTTGCGATGATTTCTGGCAGCTGCACGGAAAGCAGAAAAAGGGGCAGACCGATGATAACTGAAATAACACCGGGGTTGAGAATAAGCTTTTTGAAGTCGAACTTAACTTTTTCGCCGCCTTTTGTGATTGTGTAAATTCCGTGAGTGAAGCTGAAAATCTGGAATGAAATGATTACCGCTGAGCAGTAGAATACCCCCTCACTGCCAAGCACCGCACCCGCAAGGGGCAATGCCATATATCCGCAGTTGCCGTATGCGCAGGAATATTTGTAAATGCATCCTTCGTCAATGGGGCAGCGGTTGAACACAAGTGATGAAATTCCTGCGGAAACAATGTGCAGGATGAATCCGCATCCCATAGCAATGAAAAGGCTTTTGGCGGTTTCAGGATTGTATTCAAGTGAGAGAAAGCTTTCCACAATAACTGCGGGGGTTATGATGTAAAACAGCAGATCGGTGCAGCTTTTTGCCACTTTTTCGGTGTAAATGCCGACCTTATCGGCTATTGCACCAACTGCAACAAGAATATAAAGAATTGCAACCTGCTCGCTTGCAATCAGAACATTTTGAAAAAACATGGTTAATTATCCTTCAACGGTAGATTCTGCAGGGATTTCGGATTTCTTTCCGACTTTGTCCGTGAGCCTTGTGAACACAACGGAGCAAATGAAAATTGCAACGCCAAGGTCACAGAATTCAGCAGATGAGTATTCATACAGAAGATATTCTTTGCCTGTTACTGTAACGATGAATCTGGGGGCAAAGCATATAAGTGCGAAAAGTGCGGCAGGGAGACCGTAGCCTGCAAGCTTCCATTCGCAGTTTTTGCTTCCTATCTGCGAATTCACCTGAGCAAATGCCATGAAGAACATAATCATAAAAGCAAGCATAATGAACTCAAATGTGAGGTCGGAAACCTTCTGGTAGCTGATTGTGCGTGTGAAGCGGTAAACCATTCTGACAATGCACCAGATAACGGGAGCAAGGCTGATTATTTTGTGCTCCGAGCCGTTTGTTTTGCCTGTGAGATAAACAAGACCCAGTGAGAGGAGGAAGATTGAGGAAATAACCGCAAACAGTGCCTCTGCACCGAAAATAAGCTTGTCTGTGTTGATTGCTGGTGTGCCGTAGTTGCTGTAGTCAATGATGGGCATACGGCTGTTCATAACAATGTTTGCGCAGGTCATGCCATCAGAGAATACGGCGGCTGCCGCCAGCAATGAAATTATGCCCGAAACGGGACGCTTTGAAACATCTCGGTTGAAATCAAGTTTTTTTCTCTTTGAAAACCCGAGAATGACGAAAGTAAGTGATGCGCCTGCAAGCAATGCATAAAGCAAATAAACGCTCAGGTCATATGAAGTGAAAAAACCCGTGCCGCCCTCAAGCACTGTGAAAAACTGAACAGTTCTTAAAGGAAGGGCGATTATTGCGGCAACGGCAAATATTATTGCGCCTAACCCGAATCCGCTTTTGACTGAAAAACCTTTCATTATCAAATTACCTCTTATCTGTTGTTCATGGGTACATATATGTTCTTGACATTGTTGTTTTTGTATGCAGGTCTGATGATTTTGCCGCCTGATACGAGCTCTTCAATTCTGTGTGCAGACCAACCTGCAATTCTTGCAATTGTGAAGATGGGAGTGAAAAGGTCGGAGGGTATGTTCAGCATTTTGTAAACAAGACCCGAATAAAGGTCAACGTTTGCGCACATGGCTTTCTTGGGTGTTGACTTGTATTCATTGAAGAGTTCAGGTGTGAGTTTTTCGATATTATTAAGAAGTCTGAATTCTGCCTCAAACTCGGTGCCCATTGCAAATTCCTCTGCCTTTTTGCGGAGAATACCTGCTCTCGGGTCGGAGATGGTGTAAACCGCGTGACCCATACCGTAGATAAGACCTGAGCCGTCACCTGCTTCTTTCCTCATAACCTTTCTGATGAAGTCTGCAACCTGACCCTCGTCTGTGATATCGCTGACGCCTGCCTTGAAATGCTCAACCATTTGGGAAACCTTTATGTTTGCGCCGCCGTGCTTGGGACCTTTGAGTGAGCTTATGCCGCCTGCAAGTGCCGCATAGGTATCAGTGCCGCTCGAGGTGAGAACTCTTGTTGCGAATGTTGAGTTGTTACCGCCGCCGTGCTCTGCGTGAAGCATAAGACAAATGTCAAGAAGTTTTGCTTCGCGGTCTGTGAAGTTTTTGTCAGCTCTGATTGAACGCAGAATAGTCTGTGCAGTTCTGAATTCAGGCTTCATGGGATGGATATACATACTTTTTCTGTAGTAATGTCTGCGCTTTACCTGATAAGCATAAACCATAATTGCAGGAATCTGAGCAATGAGATGAATGCACTGACGGAGAACATTTTCGATTGATGTGTCGTCAGGATTATTGTCGTAAGAGTAAAGAGCAAGAACTGCTCTTGAAAGCTTGTTCATAATGTCGGGAGAGGGTGCTTTCATAATCATATCTTCAATGAAGTCTTCGGGCAGCTCGCGGCATTCCGCAAGAATGTTGCAGAAATTATCAAGCTGTGTTTTGGTGGGGAGCTGACCGAAAAGAAGAAGATAAACAACCTCTTCAAAGCCGAAGCGGTCATCTTCAATGCAGGATGCAACGATATCCTCCATGTTGTATCCTCTGAAATAGAGGTGGCCTTCTCTGGGGATTTTTTCACCGTCATCAATATAATAACCTTCAACGGTACATACATTTGTGATGCCTGCCATAACGCCTGTGCCGTCTGAATTACGCAGACCTCTTTTGATGTTGTAATGTTCGTAGTCAACAGGAGCTATATAGTTATTTTTCTTTATCTGTTCGCATAAGCTTTTAATATCACGCTCGTCAACATGTGATACAATTGTGGACATATTATCTGCCTCCGATCTTTAAAAATATAATATCTCCATTATATAATTGATTAATTATACTATTTAAATAAAAAAAAGTCAAGAAAGGATGATGAAAATGCGTGTCAACATTATTACTTGCATTATTATTGCACTGTCAATGCTTATATGCCCTCTTGCCGCAAATACAAACGGAAAAGAAGAGCCGGAAGATTCATCCGTGACGGAAGAAATCAATGAAAAAGGCGGGAATACGGTTTCTGTTATGATGTCGCAGACGGGCAAAGTCAGTGAGATCGGAATGAAAGAATATGTCGTGGGATGCGTTGCGGCGGAAATGCCGTCTCTTTATCATACGGAAGCTCTCAAGGCGCAGGCGGTTGCTTGTTATACATATGCAAAAAGAATCAGGGAAAACGGCGGCATTGACGGTGCGGATATTACGGATAATTCCGACAACCATCAGGGATATATCGATAAGGAAAGCAGGCGAAAAAAGTGGGGAGAAAATTTTGATGAATATGAGAGCAAAATCACAGCGGCGGTTGAGTCTGTTCTTGGTGAATATATGGTCTGTGAGGGTGAAACCGTGCTTGCAGTTTACCATGCAACAAGTGCGGGAAGAACACGGAGTGCAGAGGAACTGTGGGGCGAGAGTTTTCCTTATCTGATAAGTGTTGAGAGCCCCGGAGATAAACTGTCGCCCGACTATATCGGCACAAAAACTTTCAGCGAAGAAGAGCTCAAAAAAGTCTTTGAAGATTCAGGCGTTGAAGTGACGGGAGATGCGGAAAAATGGATTGGAAAAATCAGCCGTGACGGCAGCGGTTATGTTACATCGGTCAGTGTTTGCGGCAATGAGATTTCCGCTTCGGATTTCAGAAATGCCGCGGATCTGAGGAGTACCTGCTTTGATATTGATTACGGAAAAGGCTCATTTACCGTTACCTGCAAAGGATACGGTCACGGTGCGGGAATGAGTCAGTACGGCGCGGATTATATGGCGAGGCAAGGCTTTGATTACAAAGAAATTCTTGCTCATTACTACACGGGTGTAAATTTTGAAAAAGAATAAAAAAACAAGCTGCCTGCCTGCATTACGCAAGCGGACAGCTTGAAGTTATTTCAGAAAATCAAGAGTCACATCGCAAAGCTCGTCTGCTCTGTTTTCAATGCACTGATGTCCGCCGCCCTCAACAACATATGTTGTTGCATCGGGAAAAGCTTCGTGCATCTGAGTTTTCATGTCTGCGCTGATGATAATATCTTTGCTTGCCTGGCAGATAAGCACGGGGCAGGCAACCTTATCTGCGTTTGCAAGATCGGTTGCTTTCACATTGAACATCATTTCGCAAAGGCCGCCGCCGAAGCCGTCATACTGAGTGGCATCGGTAAGACCTTCAAGCTCATAGTTCATTGAAAAATCCCAGTCCATTGTTGCGGCATAAACGATAAGCTTCACCAGGATATCGATTCTTGTGCCGTAGTTGAAGAATGCACTCATAACGCCCTTCATAAAGTCTGATGTCATAAGTCCTTTCATTGCCTGAGGAAACTCGCTCTGAGGCGCGGGACAGTAAAGAAGGAGAGCATCAACGGGATTTTCAATGGCAATGTTTGCGGCAACTCCGCCGCCCATTGAGTGGCCTGCGATAATCCATTCATCCATGGGAGCAATGGATTTCATGAGCTCGGTGATGATGGTTTCGCGGTCAACGATTGTAATTTCGTCCGATTCTCTTGTGCTGAAACCGAAGTTCGGCAGGTCTGCAAGGACACATTCATAGCCTGCTTCGGAAAGCTTTGCCGCCATGTTTCTCCAGGCGAAAGTGGAGCAAAGGAATCCGTGAAGCATCATGATTCTGCCCTTCTGCTCACCTTTTGCAGGAATAATTATGTAATGAATGTTGTAGTCGCCGTATTCAAAGAAAAGACTGTCTTCATATGGTTTGAATTCTTCGCTTTCCGCATATGCGAAGATACCGAATGCTGAAAATGCAATTGCAATTGCGCAAAGAATGCTTATTATTTTTTTCATAGTGTATGCGCCTCTTAAAAGTTCAGTCCGATATTTATCGTGTAGTCGATAACGGCAACGAGAATGCCTATCCATATTGCAGTAAAAACACAGGCAGATGCAAAAAGGGGAATTGAAAATCCCTTATGTTTTTTTGTGATGAAAGCAATAATGCTTCCGATAATAAATGCAGCTGCCGCAAGAACGGTGATTATGTAGATAATCAGAAACACTGCCGATGCCGCATCATGTGGGATAATCTGAGCTGCCGCAAAGGAAATCCCCCACGCACCGAGAAGCGAAAGCATAATTATTGAAAGAATGTTAATCGGTTTTTTCATGTTATACCTTTCCTGTTGAGCCGAATCCGCCTGCACCGCGCTCTGTTTCGTCAAGTTCTTCCGCTTCAACGGGAGTGATGAGGGAAACAGGCATAATAACAAGCTGTGCAATGCGTTCATCGGGCTGAATTGTGTAAGCTTCTTTGAGCTGGTTTATGACACCAACGCAGATTTCGCCTCTGTAATCGCTGTCGATAACACCAACGGAGTTAAGCAGACCGATACCGTGCTTGATTGCAAGACCGCTTCTTGCAAACACAAATGCACCAAGCTCCGCGCAAGGCAATTCAATTGCAATTCCCGTGGGGATAACCGCTTTTTCGCCGCCGCCGAGGGTTATGGGTTCGTCAATGCAGGCATAAAGGTCCATTCCCGCGCTTCCGTGAGTTGCTCTGAAAGGGATTTTTGCATTTTCCCTGAGCTTTTTAATCTTGAATGTATCCATCAGTTAGTCTTACTCTCCTTGTATCTTTCTTCGGGAGAAACTTTTTTGTGAGGGCAGGGAACAGGTTCTTTGACTGCAACTGCAGGCTCTGCCCATCTTATTGCGTTTATGATAATGCGCTGAACATATTCATTGTGGAATGTGGGATTGCTTTCGTGACCGGGCTGGAAATAGAAAATTTTGCCCAGACCTCTCTGCCAGCAGCAACCTGAACGGAAAACTTCGCCGCCCGCAAACCAACCGAGGAAAACTATTTCATCGGGCTTGGGGATATCAAACTGTTCGCCGTACATTTCTTCAACATCAAGGCTGAAATGTGCGGGAATACCCTTTGCGATGGGGTGAGTGGGGTTGATGCACCATATTCTTTCTCTGTCGCCGTCTCTCCAGCGAAGATTACAGGTTGTACCCATAAGTGACCTGAAAATCTTGGAATGGTGACCTGAATGAAGAACCACAAGTCCCATGCCCGCAAGCACACGCTTATGTATTTTTTCAACAAGCTTGTCAGGCACTTTGTCGTGCGCCATATGGCCCCACCAGATGAGAACATCCGTGTTTTCGAGCACTTCGTCCGAAAGACCGCAGCGGCGCTGTGCAAGAGTTGCCGTGCGGATACAGAAATCGTCCTGAGATGAAAGAAAATTCTTTATGCAGCCGTGAATGCCTGCGGGATAAACGCCTGCCACTTCATTGCTGAGCTTTTCGTGAACGCCTTCGTTCCAAACTGTAACATTAATCATTCTGAGTTCTCCTTATCTTAATTTCTTCATTATTTCCTGCGATGCTGCAACGATTTTGGCGGCTGTGGGTTTGGTGATGAGGTCAGCCTCGCCCATAAATTCAATGTATGTGCCGTCAAATCTGTGCTTGAAGCGGTAAAGACCGAAGAGAGGGTTGCTCTCATCAATAACGCCTGCAACGCCTCTGAAGTCATAAATACTGCAGTTGCTTTCGATTGCCCATTTTATCATTTCCCACTGCATAAGGTAGTTGGGCATTACCTTTCTGTTTTCGTTGGATGATGCACCGTAGAAATACCAGAGTTTATCACCCCAGAGTACAGATATTGCACCTGCTATGGGCTTGCCCTCATAGTAAGCAAGGTAGAGTCTTGCCTTGTCTCCGAAGCAGTCAAGAATGCGTGCAAAATATGCGGCGGAGCGAAGGTCGAAGCCGTCTCTTTCGCAGGTTTCCTTCATCAGTTCATAGAATGTTTCCGCCATTTCGCTGCCGTGAATTTTAATTTCAACATTATTTTTCATTGCAATGCGGATTTTTCTGCGGTGGTCGGAATGGAAAGCGGCAAAAACCTCATCCTCCGTCCTGCCGTTAAGCAGAATTCTTATAACATAACGGCACTGAAAATCCTCAAAGTTGATTGTGCGTTCTTTGAATCTGAAACCCTGCGACAGCGCGATTGCTCTGTAGTTATCATTGTCAACGGGAACATCTTTGTCAATTTTCAGCTGATAAGCGTTGTATTTTTTGCCTTCCTGCTTTGCGGCGGCAATCAATGCCGAAAAGGTTTCTTTGTCGTCAAAATCACACACGGGACCGCGGGGCGCATACATCATATGAAAGGGCAGTTTTGAGATTTTTCTGAGCAGCACACCCATTGTGCCTGTGATTTCGCCGCTGTCATTTCTGCATATGACGCCAAACCATTTCCAGTCGTTTTTGACTTTTCCCCATAGAGATGTCTGAAGAAAATGACCGTTCGGATGCTTTTCGGTAAATGCATCGAGTTCGGCGGCATTGTTTATGTCAACAATCTGTGTTTTCACTTTTTGTCCTCACTTATTAGATATAATTAACATTATTATACTCCAACGGAAATTGAATTGCAATAGTATTGAGCGCACTCCCTGACCATTATTTTACACTTTTGCAACCGAAATTTTCGTCAAAATAAAAAATTTTTCATTTTTCTATTGCAATTTGGGTCAATAAAAGTGATAATATATAAAAACAAAACGAAAGGATGACTTTTTTTGGAAGCGATACTTAATTTTGACCTGTCTGTTTTTGAGTTTGTTTTCAACAATCTCAGCAACAGCGTGATGGATGTCATCATGAAAGTTATCACAACTCTCGGCGATGACGGCATTTTCTTCATCATTCTCGGCGTGCTTATGCTTTTCTTCAAAAAGACAAGAAAAGCGGGCCTTGTGTGCCTCGGCGCACTCCTTGTTATGACTCTCCTCAACAACGAGCTTATCAAGCCTCTTATGGAGCGTCCCAGACCCTATAACCTCACAAGACTTCCTGAGGCAACGGCAGAGGTTATTGCCTACACAAACGGCGAAAAGAACCTTGACTGGATCGGATTTTTCGGAAAGATTGACTGGTCAATCGACAGATTCCCCGGTCTTGCTGAGAAATGGAATGCAGGCTATGCTTTCCCCGAAGTTGTTGAGAGAATGAAACCCACTTCTCTTTCATTCCCCTCAGGTCACACTTCATCGGCATTCACATTCGCAATGGCAATCACAATGGTTCTCAAGAAGAAGGGTGTTGCAATCCCCGCATTCATTTTTGCATTCCTTATGGGTCTTTCAAGAATCTATGTTGGTGTTCATTATCCCACAGACGTTATTGTCGGCGCATTCGTAGGCATTGTTTATGCACTCATCGGCTATGCAATTTTTGCAAAGCTTTATGATGTTGTTTATCCCAAAATCGAAAAGGCAATTGCAGACAAAAAGGCAAAGAAAGCCGCATAATTAAAAGAAAAGGGTCGGAAATCTTAATGGTTTCCGACCTTTTGGTTTATTCAACAATACAAAGAAAATCAAAAAACAAGAAAATTTTTAAAAAAATTCAAAATACCTATTGATTTTTTTGTCGGGATGTGATAATATACTTTGGCAATCGGAACTCACGGTTGTAAAAGTAAATATGCGCTGCTAGCTCAGCTGGATAGAGTGTTTGGCTACGAACCAAAAGGTCAGGGGTTCGAATCCCTTGCAGCGCGCCAATTAAGAACCGTAACATCAGTTACGGTTCTTAATTTTTTAAAACTGTAAGGGATTCGAAAGGGCGTTAAGAAAACCTTCGGGAGAGTGGTGGTTTTTAGATTTCAGACAAAAAAATAAGGGGTTTTTATAAACCCCAACAGTTTAATGATATCACACGGCTTTTTCAATGTCAATATAAATTTGCAAAAATAATCGGCGAAATAACCAAATTCTCTGATTTGTATAAGTGAAATAGGTTAATTTTGTACAAAATTCCGTCTTGAAAACCCCGGAAATCTATGCTATATTATAGTCAGGGAAAGGGTGATACCAATGAGAAGGTAAAAACCTTAAGACATAAAGATTTCAAATAAATAAAACAAAAAGAAATCGAAAAGTCTTAACCGACAATCTCAAATTAAGCGAAAATTATTAATCGAGGAATCTGAGATTGGACCATACCGCAGAAAGAGAGGTTAACCAAAGATGTTAGATAACAAGAATTCACAGAAGTAACCCTTGATTGATTGTGTAAAGAAACATCAGTCAAGGGTTACTTCCATTTTATACGCTTTTTTTGATCGTTGAAGCTGAAAGGCTTCGGCGTTTTTTGTTTTTTCTTGCTCTTTTTGTTTTACTGTGATATTATAATCTTGAATTAAATATCCGAAAGGTAATTGAAATGAAAGATAAATCAACTTTAGTTTTTACGGGAGATATCGGTTTTGACAGATATATGTACGGTCAATGGAACGATGAACAGCTTCTTTCGGCAGATGTTCTTGACTTTCTTCACAGCGCAGATCATGTTATTGCAAATGTCGAGGGTCCCGTTGCGCCTGTTGAACAGAACACCACAAAAGACGGTGTTCAGCAGCTTTTGCACACAATTGACCCCGAGGCAGTCAAAGTGCTGAACAAAATGAATGCTGATATCTGGAATATCTGCAATAATCATATTATGGATGCAGGTGAATTCGGCATCAGAAGCACCCTCGAAATTGCAGAGGCAAACGGCGCAAAAACCATTGGCGCGGGAATGAATATTCACGAGGCAAGAAAGCCTGTTATCCTTGATGAAGCAGGCGGAATCGGTATGTTCGGTGTCGGATATCAGCGAGCCTGCAGAAAAGCCGATGAAAACAAAGCAGGCTGTTACAGCTGGAGCGACCTTGATGCAATACAGAACACTATAAATAAAATCAAAAAAACCTGTCGATGGTGCGTTGTTGTTGCACACGCAGGCGAGGAGTTCACTCCGTTGCCGTCACCTTACACCAGAGAGCGTTACCGCAAATATCTTGAAATGGGTGCGGATATGGTTATCGGACATCATCCTCATGTGCCGATGAATTACGAAACCGTAGGCGACAAAATGATTTTCTATTCCCTCGGTAATTTTATTTTTGATACGGATTATCAGCGTTCGCAGTTCAATACGGAATTCGGTTTGCTTGTTAAAATCAATTTTACCGAAACAGAGTTTACCTGGGAGCCTATGGGACTTGAAATTCTGCGCGGTCCCGAACACGTTGTGAAGGCACCGCTGCCGAGAATTTTTACCGATGTGCAGGAGGAGGAATTCAACCTGCTTTCACCTCTGTCGGCAAAGATGCATATTGCAGCCACAAGACGGCAGATGGCCTATCTCAATTCTCAGAGATTTGCGAATGCAACGGAGGAGGAATGGGCAGAGCATTTTGCAGAACCGTTGAGAACGGGTCGCGTACCAGGGGAAACACTTGATTTCTTTATTCTTTGTCCGCTTGCGGAGAGAGCTGAAAGCGGCGAATGGAAAAAGAGCAAGCTTGAAGAAGTCAAACAGTATATACTTGAACAAATGTAAAAAGGAGTGACTCGCAATTGAGTCACTCCTTAATTTTTAAAATCCGCCGCCAACGGTTATTATGTAATCAATTTCAGCATCAGCTTTGTCAATCATAATTCCGCTGATATCAAGATGGCTTATTTCGGGGTCACAGGTGTATTTCCAAGTACCTTTTTCGATTATTCCGTTTTCATTGATTTTTACTTTTACCGTTGCGTTAACATAATTAACGGCGATGTTTGCGTTCTCAACATCAACTTTGAACTGCGGGAATTGCTCAAGAACTCTTGAAATATCACCAAGCACGCTGATTGCGTGACCGACAGTGCCTTCCTGCTCTTTGCCGTGAATGCCGTCCGTCTGGTTTTTCATCGTCATTTCAACAACGGTATGTTTTCCGCTTTTGTATGCTTTGACTGTTTTGGTGTCAGAGGCGGTAAGGTTTGCAAAACCGCCTGTTATTCCGTCAAAATTAAGTGCGTTTTTCTTGACTACCGAAGCGATGGCGGGCTCAAGGATCTTAACGAAAAATCCGAGTGCGCCGTCACCGTCATTGAAAATCAGTTCGTTAAGCACCATAATCTGAGTGGATTTTGCGTTGGGATGAGTTTTTTCTGCCGCGTTTTTGTAAAATTCAATAATTTCATCGGGTGTCCATTCAGAAGGGTCTGTGCTTGCTTGTGCTGTCAGCGTTGTTTCACTTGTTTTGTCTGTTTGTTCAGGCTGAGCAGATTTCGTTGTGTCAATGTTAATTGTTGTTTCCGTGACTTCTGCTGATGTTTGTTCAGCAGTTGTTGTTTCAGGGGCAGGGGAAGGTTTTTTTGCGCAGGCTGCAAATGAAAAGAGCAAGGCAAAAACTGTTAATATTGCGAGCAATTTTTTCATATTTCTTCCTCCGATTCAGAGAGTATAATTTTATTTTACTGCATATGTTTTGCAAAGTCAATGCGATAAACAGACTTGCGGCAAATGTTTGCAAATACACTTGAATTAATCAGTCTGTTCTGTTATAATGATTCAGTAAAATTATAATGAGGAGAGTGCGGCATGAACAAAAAGTATGTAATCAGTTATAAATGCAACGGCGCAAGCTTTGTTTCCAATGACCTTGAGAATAATCACTATTCCCTTGAGGTTGTTGACACTGCAGAGAGATTTGCAGTCAAACTCACCCCCAAGTGCAACATTGAAATGGTTGATTTTTATGTTGAGTTCCCCTATGAATTCAAGGCAGATGACCTTTTCTTTGGTGCAGGTTATCAGTCATGGACATACACAAAGGAATATAACAGAAACGATGTTATGAGAGGCACAATCAAGCTTTCTCACATTCATCCCTATCTCAGACATTATGCAAGTATCACAAGCGATGACAGAATCGTTGAATATTCAGAAAAAGCAGGTGAATTCCACAGCCACGGATACACATATATCCGTAACGGCGAGAGCATGAAACTCTGGGGTTCACTCAGCGAAAAAACAGGTTACACATATTTCAGAGTCAAGATGAATGAAAATTCATTTGCAATCCATAAGGATGCTCTCGGAAAGAATGTTACAGAGCCCTGGCAGGTATTTGATGTTGTTTATTTTGAAGGCACATATGACGAAGTATTTGATAAGTATTTCGCTCTTTTTGATATGCCTGCAACAAGAAAAGGCGCAATGAGCGGTTACACATCATGGTATAACTACTTCCAGAAGATTGATGAAAGCATCATTCTCCGCGACCTTAACGGTCTTGACCCCGCAAAGGATGAAGTTTCAATCTTCCAGATTGATGACGGTTATGAGCCTTTTGTCGGTGACTGGCTTGACCCCTGTCCCGAGAAGTTCCCCCACGGTATGAAGTACATTGCCGATAAGGTTCACGCAAAGGGCTACAAGGCAGGTATCTGGATTGCACCTTTCAGCTGCCAGAAGGTTTCACGCGTTGCAAAGGAACATCCCGATTGGCTCATCAAAGAGAACGGCAAACCTCAGCTCGGATGCATTGCATGGGGCGGCGCATATACTCTTGATATTTACAATGAAGAAGCAAGAGCTTATATCAAGAAAGTTTTTGATGTTGTCCTCAACGAATGGGGCTATGATATGGTTAAGCTTGACTTCCTTTACAGCGAATGCGTAATTCCCAGAAACGGCAAGTGCCGCGGCGAAATTATGTATGAAGCAATGCAGTTCCTCAGAGAATGTGTCGGCGACAAGCTCCTTCTCGGCTGCGGTATTCCCATGAGCGCCGCAATCGGCGTTTGCGATGCCTGCCGAATCAGCTGTGACGTTGACCTTACATACAAGGGCAAGATTTATAACCACATCCACGTTTCAAACGAAATGCTCAGCGCACAGAGCGCAATCAATAACTCAATCTTCCGCCGTCACCTTAACGGCAGAGTGTTCATGAATGACCCTGACGTATTCTTCCTGAGAAACGATAACCTCAAGTTCACTCTTGAGCAGAAAAAGCTTCTTGCAAGAATCAACAACCTTTGCGGCAACGTTCTTTTCGTTTCCGACAACGCAGGCGATTATGATGCAGATCAGATGGCAATGCTTAAGAAATATCTTAAGAAGACTGATGAAAAGATTGTTTCTGCAGAGCGTCTTAATCCCGATGTTATCAAAATTGTTATTGATGAAAACGGCACAAAGAAAGACTTTGTGTTCAACATCAAGCTTGGCAAGGTAATGATCGGCGAATAAAAAAATCAACGGACTTTCTCAATGCGAGAAAGTCCGTTTTTGTTATATCAGTTCAATATCTGCATATGCCGCGTTGTGGTCGGAATAGAAATCGCCGTCCACAAGCTTGTTGATAACCTTGAATCTGACGGGCTTAACCGTTGCCTCATCAACGAAAACAAAGTCAATTCTTGACTGAATTTCTTCGGGTCTGAAACCGTGATAGGTGAAGCATTCGTCACTGTCGGGCGCAAGCTTTCTTGCATCCTTCATGTTGCCGCTGACCATTGTGTTGTAGCAGTCGGAATCCTGATAAACATTGAAATCGCCTGTGCAGACTACGGGCGCACCGCCGAATGATGCGGCTTTTTCCTGAATCATTTTTGCACCGTTAATCTGTGCTGTTCTGCCAACGTGGTCAAGATGAGTGTTGATGTGTGTGTAAACCTCGCCTGTTGTCTTGTCAATTATTGTACTTTCCTTTAACTTCAAGTCAAATTTCAACAAGCCCTCTTTATTTGGCATGCTTCCCAATGCCTTTGATATATTCGGTTTTGTCTCCTCCGGAATATTCCATATGGATTCCGTATTCATCTCGGGCAGTTAACAATACATCAAACACTGTATCTCCTTTATATATTTCAATTGTCGTATCGT
>CALFPM010000176.1 GCA_937919155.1 uncultured Clostridia bacterium | reverse complement strand
GTAAAGCTCTCTGGGGTAAGCTTTACGGTCAGTGGCTCTGCGAAGCAGGTGTGTTCACTTATGACTTTGACCGCTTTGTTGCGGATGATATCCTCAAGCTTATTGGCAAGCACAAGATAACAACCTTCTGCGCACCTCCCACAATGTACCGTTTCTTTGTTAAAGAAGACCTTTCAAAATATGACCTCAAGTCAATCAAATATGCCACAACTGCAGGTGAAGCACTTAACCCCGAAGTGTTCCAGCAGTTCCTCAAGGCAACGGGTATCAGACTTATGGAAGGCTTCGGACAGACAGAAACAACTCTTGCAATCGGCAACTTTGTGGGTTCATCAATCAAAGTTGGTTCAATGGGCAAACCCAGTCCTCTTTTCGATGTTGACCTTATCACATCCGAGGGCACCATTGCCAAGGTCGGTGAAGTCGGCGAAATCGTTGTCAGAACAGATGCGGGTTCACCCTGCGGCCTGTTTATGGAATATTACAATGACGAGCAGAAAACAACAGAAGCATGGCACGATGATATTTATCACACAGGCGACACAGCCTGGAGAGATGAAGACGGTTTCTTCTGGTATGTAGGCCGAGTCGATGATCTTATCAAATCGTCAGGCTACCGCATCGGACCTTTCGAAATCGAAAGCGTTATCATGGAACTTCCTTATGTTCTTGAATGTGCCGTTTCAGCTGCTCCCGATGAAATCAGAGGTCAGGTTGTTAAGGCGGATATCGTTCTCACAAAGGGAACGGAAAAATCCGATGAACTTAAGAAAGAAATTCAGAAGTATGTCAAGGAGCGTACAGCACCTTACAAGTATCCCAGAATTGTTGAATTCAGGGATGAACTTCCCAAGACAATCAGCGGCAAAATCAGGCGTGTTGACCTGAGAGCAGGTAAATAAATCAATGAATAAATAAAGCCCCGACCATCGGTCGGGGCTTTGCTGTTTTGTTTTATCTGAGGGTTTCAAATCCGGGCTGATATGCTTTGAATACATTGCTCATTTCATCGTAAACGTCAACAGAGAAACTGTCGTTGTTTGCGGCAACGTTAAGTCTTGATGTAACTTTTTCTGCCATGTTTTCAGCTGTTGTTGTGCCGTTGAGAATGTCAAATGCGCTGTGAATTGCAGCGCGGAGAAGAATTGCTGCAAGAGGTGTTTTGTACATAGAAAGCTTTGCAGTGCCGCTTGTGTCCGCTTTTACGGCATCTTTTGCATTTTTGATGTAGGTTTCAACATCGTCAACCTTTTCGGGTGCGGCGATTTCAAGTGATTCGCCGATTCCGTTATATGCAGTGGGGAATGAGGGGCAGATGTAAATGAGACCATTCTTGTTTGCCTGCTCGAAAAGTGTGGACTGAACTGCGCTGTCTGTTGAGAAGAGGGCGATGTCTTTGCCTTCCATATCGTTATTCATAAAATGTCTTGCAATCGCTTCGCCGATGTATTTCTGGGCGCCTGCAATCTGAACGCTGTTGGTGTCTGCACTGCTGTCGCTGATGAATTTGATACCCTGTGCTTCACAAGCAGTTTTGAGAGCGTTAACGGCATCTCTTACAAGTTTGTTGCTTGTCATTGTTCGTGATACGAAGAATGAAAGGAAGTATTTTGCGCCCTGAGCTTTAGCCTGCGCAACGATGTCTTCTGCCGCTTTTGCCCAATCAACGCAAAGAACAAGTGATGAAAGGTCTGAAAGTTCTTCAATATTATCTTCGGGTTCGATGCAGACGGTAACGATATCTGGATTGATTTCCTTAGCTTTGTAAATTGCATTTCTTGTGTACTGGGTAGCTCTTGCATAAACAATAGCACCGACTTCGGGATTTGCTGCCAATTCTTTTGAGAAGGTGATTATGCCGGGGTCACCGCCCTTGAGAATACGGCTGTCGTCATATTCTTTTATGATGATTGTGTCGGGATATTCCTCTGCAAGTTCCTTTGCTGCTCTGTAGTCTTCGGGGAACTGTGCTTCGGGAGCAACAAGAATTGCCACTTTTTTCTGAGGGATAACAATTTCATCGCCTTTGGCTGCGTTGTCTTTGCATCCTGCCATTGAGAAGAGCAGGACGGCGGCTATGAGTGCGGCAAGAATTCTTCTGAAAGTTCTTTTTGTGATTTTCATAATGAAACCTCTTTTTCAGTTTAATATGTTTTTTGCTTTTTCTTCAAACATCTGTTTGATTTTTTGCGGTGCAACAATCTCCACTTTGTCGGCGAGAGCAAAAAGCCAACCGAGCAGTTTGTCGTCAAAAGTTGTGTATACTTTGGCGTTGCAGTAACCTTCCTTTTCGTCTTTTCTGTATTGAATCGGAGGATTGAAACGGTTTTCGATTAATTCGATATGTTCCGTTCTGAAACGAATCATAAGCCATTCCCGGAAATAATAGCTGGCTTCCGACTGACTGCCGTCAAAATAGCTTGCAGGCGAAACGAGGTCGTCCGTAAATTCTGTTGCTTCCTGCTTCAGTACATTGACTTTTTCGATTCTCGGCAGATTGATAAATTCAGGTTTTTTCGGACTTTCGGTTCTGCTGAAAATCAAAGCAACGTTGCCGTCCGCAACCGAAAGAACAATCGGGTTCACCGTAACCGTTTCGAATTTACGGGAGTCGGAGAATGCGTCACCCGGAATTGAACGGGAAACGGTGAGGACTGCGGCTTTTTTGTCGCGTATTGCGTATCTTAATTGATTAAGTGTTTCCGCAGATGTGTTTCTTTTCGGCGCATAAGAGTTCAGGTTTACCGTTGTGTTGAGAATCAGGTCAAGCGTTGGAATACAGGTGTTTCTTCGAAGATATTTTTTTATGTATTCGGTTTCGTCCTCGGAAAGAATATCGGATGAAAAAATCGCTTCCAGAATGAGCCTTATGGCATCTTGTGAGAAATTCTTGACGATGTAATATCCTTTTTTAGGTTTGGCAACGCTTATGATTTTGATCGGTGTGGTGTTTACTGCTTTGATATCCGCCAGAAGATTTCTTTTGGAAACTTCGTAGCCGTAATCGTGCAGATGTTCGCAAATTTCGTCAAGTGAAAGGATGTTGTTTTCGTCAGAATACATTGTAAGAATTTCAATGAGAATAAGGAGCCTTGTTCTTGCGTTGGAGTTCTTTGCCAATGTAATCACCGCTTCCTTGATTAATAGGTCAATTTGCTGTTGATATCGATAAGAACATTCTTGTCTATCTTGAGAACTTTTCTGTCGTAACTGTAAATTCCGTTCACTTCAAATTCAACGTCACTCACCTGAGTGTAAACCGTTGCGCACAGACCTTTTTCAATTAATCTGAAAATCTGCTTTTCGTGAAGATGTCTGTATGCGGCTGAAAGCTTTTCACTGTTCTTGAACATCATATATCCGAATGATCGGTCTTTGTTCCATACATGATTTTCAATGTTCCAGCTGTATCCGCCGAATTCGCTGAGCACAAACGGTCTGCCTCTTCTGGTGAATCTTGTGGGTGCGGTGACGGGAACGGTGTATCTGTGCATGCTCTTGAAATCGGGACCCTTCTGGTCGTGCCAGCCGCTTGCGTGGTCAACGAATCTTGAGGGGTCAATTTCCTTAATTTTTTTGCCGATTTCCAATGCGTCAAACTGACCCCAACCCTCGTTGAAAGGCACCCAACAGCAGATTGAAACGCTGTTGTAAAGGTTATCAATCATTTCCCAGAGTTCCTGCTTGAATTCTTCGCGCCATTCGGGTTTGTCACGTTTGAAAGCTTTGTAAATATTATCTTTAACATGAATGCTGAAAATAGGCAGTGCGCCCGCAAGCATTGTTCCGATATACTGACCGCCGCTTACCATATCCTGCCACACAAGCATTCCCAGTCTGTCGCAATGATAATACCATCTTGCAGGTTCAACTTTGATGTGTTTTCTCAGCATATTGAATCCGAGTTTTTTCATTTCGGCAATATCAAAAATCATTGCTTCATCGCAGGGCGGAGTGAGCTGGCTTTCAGGCCAGTAACCCTGATCAAGCAGACCTTTCTGGAAATAAGGCTTGTTGTTGAGTGCAAGGCGGGGCCAGCCTTTGCTGTCTTTCATTATTGAATACTTGCGCATTCCGAAATAGCTCTTCACTTCGTCCTTTTCGCCGTCACATTCAAGTGTGATGTAGAGGTCATAGAGGAAGGGGGTTTCGGGACTCCAGAGTTTTGCATCGGGAACGGGGATTTTTGCCTCTGCGGATATTTCACCGTCAAAAACAGTTTTGTCGCCGTCTGTTATTTTGGCGAAAAGCTTGCCGCTGCAATCGCAGTTGTGATTTACTTTTACGCCGATAACGCCTTTATCTATGTCGGGAGTGAGCTTTATGCTTTCGATGTGGCAGTAATTAACGGGTTCAAGCCAGACTGTCTGCCAGATTCCCGATGTGGGAGTGTACCAGAATCCTTTTGACTTGTGAACCTGCTTGCCGCGCTGCTGATGTCCCGAATCCGTTGGGTCATAAACTTTCACAACAAGTTCGTTATCACCTTCCTTGAGAACATCGGTAATATCGAAACTGAACGGATTGTATCCGCCTGTGTGTTCGCCCATAAGAACAGAGTTCACCCACACGCTGCACTGCCAGTCAACTGCATCAAAATGAAGAATTGTTCTCTTGCCGTTGAATTTTTCGTTGAGCTTGAAAGTTCTGCGATACCAAAGGCGTTCTTCGGGCGAAAGATGCTTCTGAACACCCGATGCGGCAGATTCAATTGCAAAGGGAACAAGGATTTTACCGTCAAAGCTTTGCGGCTTTTCCGCATTTTCCGAAGTGATTGCATAGTCGTATTCGCCGTTGAGGCAAATCCAATCAGCTCTTTCAAGCTGGGGTCTGGGATATTCGGGCAGGGGACATTCCTTGCTGATACCCTCGAACCATTTTGTTTTCAGTTCATTCATAAAAATTCTCCTGTGATGATATGGTTAATTGAAATTAATAGTACATGTTGTCAAGGCGGATATCTCCGTCAACCGTTACAGCTTTGACGGTAAGCTTGTGCTTGAATCCGTTGGATTTTTTTATTGCAACCTCAAGCTCATATGTGCCGTCTGCAACGCTGATAACATTGATTTCGGGTTCCGACCAATCATAATCATCAGCTTTGGCGTTTGTGTGAGCCGTGTTAATGTAAAGCTTGCCGTCAATGTCAGCATAAATATTGTGATCGCTGAGGATTTTTTCAGCGGCTTCTTTTGTGTATGTAGACTCAAGAATTGCCTTGAGTTCGCCGTATGAACTTGCTTTTGCAGATGTGACGGGAGCAAAGGTGCCGTTTTCGTTTGTGATTGTGTCGGAAGAATCTGCTTCAAGAGTGTTATCAATGAAAATCTCTTCAACGATAAAAGCGTTGGAGCTTATAAGATAGCGCAGGACGGTCATCTGACCTTCGCCAACATAATTCGCGTCTGTCACATCGGGAGTCTTTGTCTTTGCGGCGCAGCCGCCAAACAAAAGCATAACGCAGATAATTGCTGCAATAAATTTTTTCATATTCGGAAACCCTCTTTGAAATAGTTATAATTACATATATTATATATAAACAATGATAAATAGTCAATCGTTTTTGGCAAAATGAACAATTTTATGTTTCAAAAAAAGGAGCAGGACTTATGCCCGCTCCCTTGTGATAAACTTATAACAGAATTATCTGAAATCAAATAATTCTTTCGGGGTTATTTCAAGAACTTCGCAAAGCTTGAAAATAACATCAAAAGATACTCCCACCTTACCAAGCTCAATAGCGCTGATGTGGCTTCTGTCAATGTCTGCAAGCTCAGCCAATTGAAGCTGTGTCAGTTTTTTTCTTTTGCGATAAAACACAACATTTAATCCGAATTTTTCATAAAACTCTCTGTATTCTTGTTTCAACATAATCACCCTGAATTATTATTTACCTATATTTTATGGTGATTTATACAAACAATAAACCTTGTGACAATCGCATTGCGCTATTGACACAAGTCAAAAACTGAGTTATAATGTCGCTTAAGCAAAGAAAACGGCAAATTTTAAATTATGGAGGTAAAAACAAATGAAAAAATTCGTGTCTCTTATTATGGTTGCAGTTATGTGTCTGGCTTTGGCTTCCTGCGGCGAAAAAGTACCCACAAAGGAAGAAATGCTTGCTGTTGCAGAGGAATTCAGTGCAAATGATATTCAAAATGATTCTGTCGAAAACATTGTCAGTGCCAAGCAGAAATATTGCAACAAAACAATTTCTGTTTCGGGCTATGTCAGAAATATAAAAGAAGATCATGTGGAGCTGTCTGCTTTTTACGGAAGCAACTATATTGTTGATGTTTATCTTTCGGTCGATGAACTTGCGAAGCTTGAACAGGGTCAGTCGATTACTGTTGTCGGAAACACAACCGATGAAATTACATCGTCAACGGAAAGTGCAGTCGGATCCACTTTTGATTTTTATCATTATCAGATGCCCGTTGCATATCTTGTAAAAGACAGAGTTGAGATTACAGGTATACTTAAGGGAGAGAATTACAGCTACAAACCTGCCTATAACATTCAGATTGGTGACAGTAATGTACTTAAATTGATATATTTTGCAGACGGTGTTGACGTAAGCTCACTTGAAAAAGGTAAGGAAGCAAAGTTTTTGGTTAAAGCAATTAATGATGGTAACGGCTTTAAATACTACGAGGCAGAGATAATCGAATAATAATTATTATTCAATCAGCGCGGGGCGTTAGCTCCGCGTTGTTTATCTCTTGGGTTGTTATTCAAAACAAAAAGAGTGGCTTTGCAGCCACTCTTAATTTTTTATAGGGTAGGGGAATTAACCGAAATATCTCTCAAGAAGACCCTGGAATGCCTTGCCGTGTCTTGCTTCATCGCGTGCCATTTCGTGAACTGTGTCGTGGATAGCATCGAGCCCCTGCTCCTTAGCCATCTTTGCAAGTTCAAACTTGCCTGCTGTTGCGCCGTTTTCAGCGTCAACTCTCATTTCGAGGTTCTTCTTTGTGCTATCTGTAATAACTTCGCCGAGAAGCTCTGCAAACTTTGCTGCGTGCTCTGCTTCTTCATATGCAGCCTTTTCCCAGTAAAGACCGATTTCGGGGTAGCCTTCGCGGTGAGCAACTCTTGCCATTGCAAGGTACATACCTACTTCTGAGCATTCGCCTTCGAAGTTAGCTCTGAGACCGTCAATGATTTCCTGGCTTACACCCTTTGCAACGCCTACTACATGCTCTGCTGCCCATGACATTTCGCCTGACTTCTGCTCATTGAACTTCTCTGCAGGAACCTTGCACTGGGGGCAGAATTCGGGAGCTGAGTCACCTTCGTGAACATAACCGCATACTGAACATACAAACTTTTTCATAACATTTTTCCTCCAAAAATTTAAATTTAATTTTTCTTTATTTATGCTTATCCGACCTGCTTTGAACAGGTGGAACAATAGCCTGTGAATAAAACCGAATGAGAAATTATTTTTCCGTCAAAAGCCTCTGAGGCTTTCTGTGAAAGTCCGCAGTCGTTGTCGAGAAACACATCAAAAACGCCGCTGCAGTTGAGGCAGGTGAGGTGATAGTGAAGATTGACATTGCCGTCATACCTTTTGGTTGTTCCTGATTCAATTCTGATTATTTTTCCGTCTTCTTCAAGCTGAGCAAGGTTTCTGTAAACCGTTGCAAGGCTGAGGGCGGGTATCTTGGGCTTGAGCGAGAAGTAAAGATCTTCTGCTGTGGGATGATCGTAGCGCGAACACAGATTTTCAAGAATAGCGTCCCGCTGCTTGCTGTGCCTCTGGACCGTCATCTGTACGCCTCCTTTCGCTAACGATAATCGTTATTGTTAGCGTTATTATAGCCTGAGTTTTTCGCTTTGTCAATACCTTTTTTGAAATTTTTTTAAATTATTTCAAACTTGCATAAAGATTGATTCCAAAAATGCACAACAAAACGCAATATTGTTCTATTTTAGAAAAAACATAGACATTGTATATTTTTTTATGGTAAAATAAATTCATTATAATAATCAGTTGTGAATTCGGCAAACATTTCGGATTGCCTTCAGGAGAGAAAAATGAAAAAGAATATATATATGGTGCAGGCATCGAATACTTATGCAGGCAACGGTTTCAAGGCGGCTTATCTGCCTTATGCTGTGGGTCTGTTGGTTGCTTATGCCTTTGATGATGAAATTATCAAGGAAAATTATGAATTCAAACGATTCATATTCACTCGTGAAATAACGGATAAAGCGGTTGAAAGTCTGGAAAATCCGTCAGTTGTCGGTTTTTCAAACTATATATGGAACACACGTTATAACATTGTTCTTGCAGAAAAAATAAAAAAGAAATATCCGGGTTGCGTCATCATTTTCGGAGGTCACAATGTTCCGCCTGACAACTCATTCCTTGGAAAATATCCGTTTATTGATTTTCTTGTTCACGCCGAGGGTGAAGAAGCCTACCGTTCGCTTTTGCTTGAACTTCTCAAAGAAAAACCGGATTATTCGGAAATAAACAATATTTCTTATCGAGTGAATGCTTCGGAGTGCTTGAAAACACCTACGGAAACTCTGACAAAAACAGATTATCCGTCACCGTATCTCACAGGACTGTTTGATAAGATTTTTGAAGAAAATCCCGATATGCAGCTTGACGCCATTCTTGAAACAAGCAGAGGATGCCCGAGAAGCTGTGCTTATTGCGACTGGGGATGCAACAACCGAAAAATCAAGCTCTATCCAATCGAGAGAATATTTGCTGAAATAGATTGGATGGCAGAACATAACGTTAAATTCATCTGGGGTGCTGATGCAAATTTCGGTGCATATGACCGTGATATGGAAATTGTTGATTATTTTATCAGTGTCAGAGAAAAAACAGGCTGTCCCGAAAGGCTCAGGATCAATTATTCAATGAAAGATTCTCAGAGAGTACTTGATATAAGCCGAAAACTTGAGAAATACGGACTGAGCAAAGAAGGAGCGACTCTTTCTTTCCAGAGTCTTGATCCCGCTGTTCTTGAAAATATCGGAAGAAAAAATATGAGCATGGAAAAGTTCACCGAACTTAACGGTTTGTATAAGGCGGAGGGAATAACAACTTATTCCGAACTTATTCTCGGTTTGCCGGGGGAAACATACGAAAGCTTCTGCAAAGGCTTCGGCGCTTTGCTTGCGGCAGGTCAGCACAGACTTATCACTGTTTATAATTGCGAACTGCTTCCCAATTCTCCTATGGCTGATCCTGAGTATATGAAAAAGCACGGCATTATTACCGCGGAAATTGATTCTTTGCTTGCTCACACTGCGGAAGATGATGAAGTAACCGAAAAAACTATTTATATAATCGGCACAAACACGATGAGTGTTTCCGAATGGATTGATACCAATATTTTTTCAACAATGACAGAGTCGTATCACCATCTCGGAATACTTATGCTCATATCAATATATCTTTTCTATGAGAAAAACATTCCTTACGAAAAGTTCTATAACTGCATTATAGATTTTGCCGGAAGCAACCCTGATTCCGTAGCGGGTCAGGCTTACACCAAGCTCTATGAGTTTTACGCAGCCATCTCGCGGAGTGAGTCTCCCAAACTTTATACAAACGAGCTTTTCGGCGACCTGACATGGGTTCCGAAAAAGGTTTCTCACCTTGAAACAATTTACCGTATTGATAAATTTTATGATGAGATAACTCCGTTATTATCTGAAATGTTTGAAGACGATGCGATGCTTGAAGAGCTGATTCTTCTTCAGAAAACAATACTTAAGTTTCCGCATAAAAATAATTACAGCGTTGATTTTAATTATGATTGGAAGACCTATTATTCTCAGGCTTTCGCGGATAAATATCCCACTCTCATAAGGAAACGCATAAGGGCCAATATAAATAACTCGGTTCACCGTGATAATTGGAAAGACTATGCCATTGAATCTGTGTGGTTCGGCAGAAACGGAATAACATTCAATTTCGGTGTGACATACGAAGATATCTGAAACCAATAAAAGAAGCCGCTTTTCGACAAAGCGGCTTCTTGATGTTATTCGGCAAATTCTTTTAGTTTGTCGCCTGCAATGCGGTAAACCGTCCATTCATCCATAGGCGTTGCTCCGAGGGATAAATAAAAATCAATGCTCGGTTTATTCCAGTCAAGGCAGCTCCATTCGAGCCTGCCGCAGCCTCTTTCGCAGGCAATCCCTGCAAGAGCTTTGAGCAGACCTTTTCCGTAGCCTTTTCCTCTGTGTTCGGGCAGAACGAACAAGTCCTCAAGATAAATTCCTGCTCTGCCAAGAAATGTTGAAAAATTATGAAAAAACAAAGCAAAACCCACTTCCTTGCCGTTTTCAACAGCGAAAATTACTTCGGCTTTGTTCTTTTCAAAAATCCATTCACGCAGAAGGTCGGGCGTTGCCACAACATCGTTGCTCATTTTTTCGTATTCTGCAAGCTTGAGAATAAAGTCAAGAATGACCTCAATGTCATTTTCTTTTGCAAATCTGATTTCAGTATCTTTTTTCATAATTATCACCCGTACAAAATAATAACATTTTGCGATGATTTTGGCAATAAATTAATTGACTTTTTCTTGTGTTTGATGTACGATTACAAAGGTTAAACAAAGAAAGGAGAGTAGTTTCATGCTTTCATTCAAAAACAAACTGATTTCAAAGGTAGGCGTGCCTCTTTTTAAATGTCCCGTACTGCCTTTTATTCATATTTTCAAGCTTGCAAATCTGGCTAAAAAACGCATTTCTCTCAGCGAAAACGGCATCGGCACGAAGGATGATCCCGTTTATCTTACCGCTCACAGAGGTGCGTGGGCAGATGCTCCTCAGAACAGCCTTCCCGCATTCAAAAAATCCGTTGAACTTGGTTATTACACCGCCGAGTGTGACATCAGACTCACAAAGGATAACAAGTGGGTTGTGCTTCATAATGATACCGTTGATTCTCTTTTCTGTCAGAAAGGCAAAATTGAAGATATCACATATGACGAAGTAAGAAAATTTACATATAAAAACGGACCCGATTTCTGGAAATACGGTGACCTTAAGATATGCTCATTTGAGGAATATCTGGATGTTTTTGTGGGCACAAATACCCGCCCGCAGATTGAAATCAAAAGCGAAACCTATGACCTGCTTTACACCGTTGTTGATGCCGTAAAGGCGAAAGGTCTTGAGAAAAGCGCCATTGTTATTTCTTTTGACCTTGAACAGCTCAGAGCAATCAATAAGATAGACAGCAGCATTGAACTTTGGTATCTTATCGATGAAATCACTCCCGAAAGAATCGCGGAAGCACAGGCAATCGGTCCAAATGTGTGGCTTTCACCCAACTATGACAGAAACGATGCGCAGTCAATAAAGCTTGCTCTTGATGCAGGGATAGGTGTTTCTTTCTGGACGGTAAACACTGTTGAAAAAGCAAAGAAACTTTATGACCTTGGCGTAAGATATATTGAGAGCGACATTCTTTGCAAATGATCAGGACGACAGGCAGATATTCTCTGCCTGTTATTTTTGCGTTTAAAGGTTGACAATCCGCAATTAATATAATATACTTAATTGAGTAAATAATGGAAGGGTATGACTATGGGTTTCACTGTAAAAGGCTGTAAGATAAACGGACAGGGCACACAGACTGATATCAGTGTTTCAGGCGGCGTCTTTGGCGGTGCCTCCGATGGTATTTTTGAATTTAATAATTGTGCTGTTTTTCCCGGCTTTATTGATGTTCATGTTCATCTCAGAGAGCCGGGATTTTCTTATAAAGAAACGGTAGAGACAGGCACCCGTGCCTGCGCAAGGGGCGGCTACACAACAGTGTGCTCAATGCCCAATCTCAATCCTGTTCCCGACAGTGCGGAGCATCTGAGCGAGCAGTTAAAGCTTATTGATGCCGATGCGGTTATCCATGTTGCGCCTTACGGAGCAATAACCGTTGGGCAGAACGGTGCTGAACTTTCCGACATGGAGGCGATGGCGAAAGATGTCTGCGCGTTTTCCGATGACGGAAAGGGTGTTCAGAGCGATGATATGATGCGTGAAGCGATGCTTAAGGCGAAAGCGTTGGGGAAGATGATTGTTGCTCATTGCGAGGATAACTCCCTCCTCAGAGGTGGTTATATCCACGATGGCAAGTATGCCGCAGAGCACGGTCACAGAGGAATATGTTCCGAAAGCGAGTGGAAACCCATTGAGCGCGACCTTAAGCTTGCGGCGGAAACAGGCTGCGCATATCATGTTTGCCATATTTCAACCAAAGAGAGCGTTGACCTTATCCGAAAGGCAAAGGCGGCAGGTGTTGACGTTACCTGCGAAACAGCGCCTCATTACCTCATTCTCAGTGATAAAGATATGCAGGAACACGGAAGATTCAAAATGAATCCGCCCCTGCGTGACGAGAGTGACAGACTCGCTCTCATTGAGGGTATCTGTGACGGTACAATAGATATGATTGCAACAGACCATGCACCCCATTCCGCAGAGGAAAAGGGCAGGGGTCTTGAAAAAAGTGCAATGGGTATTGTGGGGATTGAAACCGCATTCCCTCTGCTTTATACACACCTTGTGAAAAACGGTGTTATCACATTGGACAGGCTTGTTGAACTTATGAGCACCAATCCTGCAAAGCGTTTTGGTTTCAACAGTTCGCTTGAAGAAGGTATGCCTGCGGATTTCACGGTTTTTGACCTTAACAGCAAATACACAATTAACCCCGATGATTTTCTTTCAAAGGGCAGGGCAACTCCGTTTGAGGGTTATGAGGTTTACGGTGAATGCCTTATGACTGTTCACAACGGAGAAATTGCTTGGCAGAAAGGAGAAGGCAAATGAACAGAGGAATTTACGAAATTCTGGAAAACAAAGCACTGACCAAAGATATTTACAAAATGATTCTCGCGGGTGAGACTTCTCACATCACCGCACCGGGTCAGTTCATCAATATTCAGCTTGACGGTTTCTATCTCCGCAGACCTATTTCAATCTGCGATTTCGATGATAAAACCGTAACAATCATTTATAAGGTTGTCGGTCACGGCACAGAGGTTATGGCAAAGCTTGCATCAGGCGAAAAGCTTGACATACTCTGCGGCTTGGGTAACGGTTTTGACACTTCAAAAAGCGGCGGAAAAGCAGTGCTTATCGGCGGTGGCGTTGGTGTGCCTCCTATGTATAATCTTTGCAAAAAGCTTCTTTCCGAGGACAAGGATGTAACCGTTATCCTCGGCTTCAACACAAAATCCGAGATTTTCTATGAGGAAGAATTCAAAGCTCTCGGTGCAAAGGTGTGCGTTTCAACTGTTGACGGCTCATACGGAACAAAAGGTTTTGTAACAGATATCCTCAAAGACCTTGAGTATGATTATTTCTACACCTGCGGTCCCATGCCTATGTTCAGGGCTATCGAAAAGATTGCCGCCACAAGCGGTCAGTACAGCTTTGAAGAAAGAATGGGTTGCGGTTTCGGTGCTTGCATGGGTTGCTCATGCAAAACAAAATACGGATACAAGAGAATCTGCAGGGATGGCCCTGTGCTTGAAAGGGAGGAGATTATATGGTAAACACAAAGGTTAATCTTTGCGGAATTGAGCTTGATAATCCCATTATTCCCGCTTCGGGTACATTTGGTTTCGGCTATGAATTCGCAGAGCTTTATGATATCAACTGCCTTGGTACATTTTCGTTCAAAGGCACAACCAAGGATGCTCGTTTCGGAAATCCCACTCCCAGAATTGCGGAGTGCGACAGCGGTATGATTAATGCCGTAGGTCTTCAGAATCCCGGTGTTGAAAAAGTTATCAGCGAAGAACTTCCCAGACTTGCAAAATGTTTTTCAAAGCCCGTTATGGCTAATGTGAGCGGTTTTGCACTCGATGAATATGCATATACTTGTGAAAAGCTCGATAAAGAAGAGCAGGTCGGCTGGCTTGAGGTTAACATCAGCTGCCCAAATGTCCACGGCGGCGGTATGAGCTTCGGCACATCACCCGAGGCAGCTGCAGAGGTAACAAAGGCGGTTAAGGCAGTAACAACAAAGCCTGTTATCATCAAGCTTTCACCCAATGTTACAGATATTGTTGCAATCGCAAAGGCTTGTGAAGAGGCAGGTGCAGACGGCATCAGCCTCATCAACACTCTTCTCGGCATGAGAATTGACCTCAAAACAGGAAAGCCTGTTATTGCAAACAAAATGGGCGGTTTCTCAGGCGCAGCAATAAAGCCTGTAGGCATCAGAATGGTTTATCAGGTCAGCAATGCAGTTAACATTCCCGTTGTCGGTATGGGTGGTGTTTCAACCGCAGAGGATGTTATCGAATATATTATGGCAGGTGCAACGGCTGTTGAAGTCGGCGCGGCAAACCTTGTCAATCCCTATGTCTGCAAGGAAATCATTGAAGAGCTTCCTGCAGTTATGGCTAAATACGGTATTAAAAATTTAAATGATATAAAAGGATGTGTACACAATGGGTAAAGACGTAATCATAGCTTGCGATTTCAGCAGCAAGCAGGCAGTAATGGATTTCCTCGATAAGTTCACAGAGGAAAAGCCTTATGTAAAAATCGGTATGGAGCTTTTCTATGCCGAAGGTCCCTCAATTGTTAAAGAAATCAAGGCAAGAGGACACAAGATTTTCCTTGACCTCAAGCTTTGCGATATCCCCAACACAGTCAAGAAGGCTATGAGCGTTCTCAGCGGTCTTGATGTTGATATGACAAACCTTCACGCAAGCGGCACAATCGAAATGATGCAGGCAGCAATCGAAGGCCTCACAAGAGCAGACGGAACAAGACCCCTTCTTATTGCGGTTACTCAGCTTACCTCAACAAGCGAGGAGAGAATGAGAGAACAGCTTCTTATCGACAGACCTCTTGACGAGGTTGTTATGCACTACGCATCAAATGCAGAAAAAGCAGGCCTTGACGGCGTTGTTTGCTCACCTCTTGAAGCAGGCAAAGTTCACGGCAGATGCGGTGATAAGTTTGTAACCGTTACTCCCGGTGTGCGTTTTGCAGACGGCGATATCGGTGACCAGGTAAGAGTTACAACACCTGCAAAGGCAAAGGAACTTGGCTCAGATTACATCGTAGTCGGCAGACCCATCACAGCAGCTGAAGATCCCGTTGCGGCTTACAGAAGATGCGTAGCCGAATTCGTAGGTTAATTCGTTAATAATTCTAAGGAGGATAATATAAAATGCAGAAGCTTATTGCAAAAGACTTACTTTCAATCGGTGCGGTTTTCCTTCGCCCCGAGGAGCCCTTCACATGGGCAAGCGGTATCAAGAGCCCCATTTATTGTGACAACAGACTCACTCTCACTGCACCCGTAGTGCGCACAGATGTTGAAAAGGGACTTGCAGAAATCGTAAAGGAATATTATCCCGAAGCTGAAGTGCTCATGGGCACTTCAACCGCAGGTATTGCTCACGCAGCAATCACCGCTCATATGCTTGATATGCCTATGGGTTATGTTCGCTCAGGCGCAAAGGACCACGGCAGAGGCAATCAGATTGAAGGAAAGCTTGAAAAAGGTCAGAAAGTTGTTGTTATCGAAGACCTTATTTCAACAGGCGGCAGCGTTATCGAAGTTGTTGAAGCTCTCCGTGAGGCAGGTGCAGAAGTTCTCGGTATCGCAAGCATCTTCACCTACGGAATGAAAAAAGGTCTTGACAGACTTGCAGCAGCAGATGTTAAGAATGTAAGCCTTACAAACCTTGATGTAATAGCAGAAGTAGCGGCTGAAATCGGCTATATCAAGCCCGAGGATGTTGCTCGTCTTATTGCTTTCAGAAATAACCCCTCAGACGAAAGCTGGATAGGGGGAGCAAAATGAGAAGTCTTATAGACATTCTTTCGCTCTCGACAGAAGAAATTGACGAGCTTATTGCGGTTGCAGAGGATATTATTGCAAATCCCGTGAAATACCGCGATAAGTGCCGTTACAAAAAGCTTGCAACGCTTTTCTTTGAGCCTTCCACAAGAACCCGTCTCAGCTTTGAGGCAGCCATGTATGAGCTTGGCGGTTCCGTGCTCGGCTTTTCGGAGGCAAATTCCTCCTCGGCCGCAAAGGGCGAAAGTGTTGCGGATACTGCAAGAACCGTAAGCTGTTATGCAGATATCATTGCGATGCGTCATCCTAAAGAGGGCGCACCCCTTGTTGCTTCAATGGCGGCGAGCGTTCCTATCATCAATGCAGGTGACGGTGGCCACAACCACCCCACTCAGACTCTCACCGATTTGCTCACAATCAAGCGCGAAAAGGGCAGACTCAATAATCTGACCATCGGTTTCTGCGGTGACCTTAAGTTCGGCAGAACGGTTCATTCACTTATTGAGGCAATGTCAAGATACACGGGTATAAAGGTTGTGCTCATTTCACCTTATGAGCTTCAGCTTCCCGGTTATCTCAAGAAAGAAACCCTTGACGCAAAGGGCATTGAATATGTTGAAACAACAGACCTCAGTGCCGTGATGCCTGAACTTGATATTCTTTATATGACAAGAGTTCAGCGTGAGCGTTTCTTCAATGAGGAAGATTACCTCAGACTCAAGGATAGTTATATTCTGACCCCCTCAAAGCTGTCAAATGCAAAGAGTGACCTTGCAATTCTTCATCCTCTGCCCAGAGTAAATGAAATCCACACTTCTGTTGATGCAGACCCCAGAGCCTGCTATTTCAGACAGGTGCTTAACGGCAAGTTTATCCGCATGGCACTTATTCTTAAACTGTTGGAGGTGGAGTAAATGCATATTGATTCTATCAAAAACGGCGTTGTAATCGACCATATCAAAGCAGGTAAGTGTATGGATATATACAAGCACCTGGAGCTTGATAAGCTGGACTGCACCGTTGCAATCATAAAGAATGTAAGCAGCAAGAAAATGGGCCGCAAGGATATTATCAAGATTGACTCCGAAATGGAAGTTGACCTTGAGGTGCTTGGTTATATTGACCCCAACATTACGGTTAATATTATTAAAGACGAGAAGCTTTGCGAAAAGAAAAAGCTTACCCTGCCTGCAATGATAAAGGATGTTGTGAAGTGCAAGAATCCCCGTTGCATCACAACCACAGAGCAGGATTTACCTCATATTTTCAAGCTTACGGATGAGGCAACAGAAACTTATCGTTGCATCTATTGCGAATCAAAAGCGAAATAATAAAAAAATCCGACAGTTCATCTGTCGGATTTTTTAAAAAGGAAGAGTGTTATTTATGATTAAACATATTGTTTGTTTCAAATTAAAGGACAACAGCCCCGAAGAGTGCGAAAAGGCAAAGGAAGTTCTTCTTTCAATGAAAGGAAAGGTGCCTCAGCTCAGGGATATTGCGGTGGGTGTTGATTTTCTTCATTCCGAGCGTTCATATGACCTTATTCTTGAGGTTGTGCTTGATGACGAGGCAGCTCTTGAAAGCTATCAGAATGACCCTTATCATTGCTCGGTTGTGAAAACACATATGCACGCCGTCAGAGAAAGCAGCGTTGCGGTTGACTATGTGATAGAGGTGTAATATGCAGTTGCTTGAAATAAACAAAGAAAAATATATCGGTCAGGCAGACCCTTTCATTCTTGAAAGCGGCGGTAAATTCTATATTTACACCACGGGCAAGGACGGAATTTATGCCTATTCATCGGATGAACTTCTTTCAGGATGGAAGTTTGAGGGCAGAGTTTTCCATTATGATGACCCTGCGGTTTATGATTATTGGGCACCCTCGGTTATTGAGCTTGACGGCACATTTTATATGTATAATTCATTTGAGTATGATGCTGATGTGCCTGACCAGGGCGGTCATCATCAGTCAATGTTTGTTTCGTCAAGCAAAAATCCTCTCGGACCATTTGAAAATGCAAAGCAGCTTCTTCATCCATTCTCTATTGACTCTCATGTTGTCAAGAATGAAAACGGACTTTTCATTTTCTACTCAACCAACACCTTTGAGGGAGAGCGCATCGGCACATATATAGTCGTTGACAGACTTATTGACCCCGAAACCGTTGAGGGTAAGCCTGTGCCTGTTATCACGGCGTCAATTGATGAAGAGATTTATTGCAGAGACAGATATGAAAAGGGGGTTCATTGGCACACCCTTGAAGGCGCTTTTTATTTCAAAGAGGGTGACTGGCAGTATGTGATGTACAGCGGTGCCTGCTATGAAAATGAAAAATATTTCATCGGATACGCACGAGCCAAAACCGATGAAACCGACCTTACAAAAATTAAATTTGAAAAATATCCTGACGATAAAACCTATGCTCCTGTTCTTAACAGCAATGAATGGGAAGAGGGTACGGGACATCATTCAATGATCAAGCATAACGGCGAGTGGTATGCGATTTATCACGCCCGAAATGCGGAAGAGGACGGCCTTGACGGCGACAGAAGAAACGCAAGAATCTGCCGACTTAATGTTAAGGACGGAATCATAACTGCCGACAGAAAGCGGTTTGAAATATAACGAAAAATCCCTCGGTGAAAACCGAGGGATAATTTTTATTTCTTTTTAAGGGGATAGGGCTTTTGTTCATCAGTTAAATCCATAAGAAAATCAAGACTGGTGTTATAAAATTTTGCGAGGATGATAAGGTTTTCCGCTGTAGGCATAAGCTCGCCCGTTTCATATTTTGAAATCATGCTTTGCGGAATACCCGTTTCCATTTGTACCTTTAATTGTGTATAATCATTTATAACTCTTATAAGCTTAATGTTCTTCAATATCGCCACCTCTATATTCAATTAAATCATAAAATTTGCTTGACATTTATATTTTGTATGAATATAATATTCATACAATGAATATATAAAGTTTATTCATTAAATTGAATGTGGAGGAAAAACAATGAGCACAAAAATGATCAAATGCAGTTCCTGCGGCAATGATATTTCATCTGATGCAAAGGCTTGCCCCAACTGTGGAGCAAAAGTCAAAAAGCCTTTATACAAAAAATGGTGGTTTTGGCTCATAATTGTTGTTTTATTTGTTGGAATTGTAGGCGGTGGAAGCAATGATACCTCTGAATCAGAGGGAAATATGACAACAAGCACTGTTGAGGAACACATTGAGAATAAAGAAAAAATTACCGATGAATCCAAAACTGAAAAAATAACAGAAAAAGAGTCTGTTGAAACTATGGGACAAAAAAATGCCCGCAAAAAAGCAGAATCATATCTTCGCTTTTCGGCTTTTTCTCGTGTGGGTTTGATTGAACAGTTGGAGTTTGAAGGCTTTACTACTGAAGATGCTGAGTATGCTGTTGATGTTATTGATGTTGATTGGAACGAACAAGCTGCCAAAAAAGCAGAATCATATCTTGATTTTTCTTCGTTTTCAAGAGACGGACTTATTGATCAATTAGAATTTGAAGGCTTTACATATGAACAAGCTGTTTACGGAGTAGAGTCAGTCGGTTATTGATAAGTGAAAATCCCCATCCAAACGGATGGGGATTAATTTTATTTCTTTAGAAATCTGCCGAACCTGTTGTTCTGGGGAAGGGGATAACATCGCGGATATTTGAAATGCCTGTGAGATACATAACAAGTCTTTCGAAGCCAAGTCCGAAACCGCTGTGCTTGACACCGCCGTAACGGCGAAGGTCAAGATACCAGTCATAATCTTCAGGGTCAAGACCAAGCTCCTTGATTCTCGCTTCAAGCAGCTCAAGACGCTCTTCTCTCTGGCTGCCGCCGATGATTTCACCGATGCCCATAACAAGGCAGTCGCAGGCTGCAACTGTTTTGCCGTCATCGTTGAGACGCATATAGAATGCTTTGATTTCCTTGGGGTAATCGGTAACAAAAACAGGCTTTCTGAAGATTTTTTCGGTGAGATATCTTTCGTGTTCGGTCTGCAAATCGCAACCCCAGCTTACTTTATATTCAAATTCGTTGTTGTATTCTTCAAGAAGCTTTATTGCTTCTGTATAAGTCACTCTGCCGAAATCGGAGGTTGCAACTGCCGTAAGTCTTTCAATAAGACCCTTGTCAACAAATTTGTTGAGGAAATCAAGCTCCATGGGGCAGTTGTCAAGAACATACTGAATAACATATTTTATCATTGCTTCCGCAACATCCATATCATCGCTCAGCTCGGCAAATGCCATTTCAGGCTCAATCATCCAGAATTCGGCGGCGTGGCGCTGAGTATATGATTTCTCTGCTCTGAATGTGGGGCCAAAGGTGTATACCTTGCCGAATGCAAGAGCCATTGTTTCTGCCTGAAGCTGACCTGATACGGTAAGATATGCAGGTTTCTGGAAAAAGTCCTCATTGTAGTCAATTGTGCCGTCTTCTGTTCTGGGCAGATTTTCCATATCGAGGGTTGTTACTCTGAACATTTCGCCTGCACCCTCACAGTCGCTGCATGAGATGAGAGGAGTGTGTGCATAAACAAAATCCTGATCCATAAAGAATTTATGGATTGCATATGCCGCAACGGAACGGATTCTGAAAGCTGCGTTGAAAAGATTTGTTCTGGGGCGAAGATGTGCTATTGTGCGCAAGAATTCAACTGAGTGACGCTTTTTCTGCAGAGGATAATCGGGCGTTGATGTTGCTTCAATTCCGATTTCGTCCGCATTGATTTCAAAAGGCTGATTTGCCTGAGGTGTGAGCAGAAGTCTGCCTGTAACTTTAACAGCAGAACCAACGTTGAGTTTTGCAATATCCTTGTAGTTTTCAAGCTTTTCTGCCTCAAAAACAATCTGCACTCCTTTGAAACAGCTTCCGTCATTAAGTTCGATAAATCCTATTGCTTTTGAATCTCTGAGAGTTTTTACCCATCCGTATACAGTTACTGTTTTGTCCGCATAGCTTTCGGGTGATTCGTAAAGCTTTTTTATTTCAAGTCTTTCCATTTTTTGCCTCCGATTAAAAATTAACGCCGTTCCAACCCCAATGATCTGCTTCTTCATATTTGATGTAAATATTTGAGCGGTCAATGCCGAGTTCTTCATTGACTATTTCGCTGAGAGCGGCTGTGAGTCTGTCATAGGCGGCATCGGATGTTGAACCGAAAAGGCTCACTTCAAGATATGCATAATCCTGTGTGCAGTCTCCCTTGAAATACATATTCATATTGTCCTCAAACGCAAGCATAAGCCATGCTTCGCTCTTGCCGGGGATGAGCGCAATTGCTTCGCCGAGCTTTGCTTTGAGATTTTCTTTGTTTTCTTCCGTAATAGCCTTGCTTACGGTTGTTCTGATGTAAGGCATCGTGTATTCTCCTTTTAATTAATTCTTATGAAACTTCTCGCCTCAACAACGGCACCGAGGACAGTGCAATCACTGTCCGTATAGTTGACATAAACCATGGAGCCTGTGTCATATTCTGTGCAGAAAACGCCGTTTTCAACCTCGTAATGGTCGGTCATTCTTGCTGTGCGAAGGTCGTTGAGTATCCTGTTTGCTTCGGTGTAGAATTCCGAAGCAGAGTTAATTGTGTTGTCATAATAAAAAATATCGGTTTCGGTTGAATCGTTTACGGGCACATAGTTCCATTCATAATGGGGGCAGGCACCGTATTCGATGTATTTGAGCATAAGCTCATTGCCGTTTATGGCTGTGTTTATTGCCTCGCCTGAATAGTCAACTATTCCGTGCAGAATCAGCTGAACAAATGGAACGCTTATATATGCGCCGCTTTCGGATGCCGATGATTTCAGCGGCAGATTGATAACCGAATCAATATTTTTGAGCATATAGAAATTGCCGCCTGATGTCATTGTGATGTGGTCTGTTGAAAGGGGAGCGATGGCTTTGGCAATCTCAATTGAAGTCTTTTCTCTCAGTAAGCCGCCGCTTGAGAAATCAGAGTAAAGCAGACTGCCTGCATCGCTTATGCAATAACCCGAAAAGCTGTAGTCTTTGGTATTTTTTACCACCGTGGCAACAACATCGGAAAGCTCGGAGATTCTGCGGAGCTTTCTGTCTGCAGAGAAATTGCCCATATACTCGCTCAGATGATTTTCAGGATTATAAACCGAATCGGATTTGTTTATACTTACGGCATTGCCTGAATTGAAATTTTTTGATGAAGTGAGCAGGTTAATATCCAGGAAAAGGCTCATTTTCTGGGCAGTCATATAGCTGAAAAGTTCGCTCAGCTTATCTGTGCCGCCAAGCCTTGACAGCATACGGGAGTTGCGGATATCCCGTGAATCAAGTCCGCCGCTGAAAATTCCCGAATATCTCACGCTTACATTGTTGATACCCTTGTTTTTCATTCGCACAAGCATGTCCTGTGCCTGTTCAAATGTTGTGAGCTTTTTCAGATAACTAACAGGGCCAAACGATGTTTTCGCTGCTCCGATAAGGGTGAGGTGGAGGGGCAAATAGTCATTATCTGCCACTGATTTTGTGGAAAGCACGGAGTTTCTGATAAGTTGCTCACGGCAGGCGGATGCAAGACCCGCATAGGTTGCATTGTTGCCCGAAAGGAAACGGTAGCAAAGGGAAATGCTGTCTGCGGAGGATGTTCTGGATGAATAAATCGTTTTGTTTTTATAAATTGTGGGCGTTATGCTGAATGACGAATAAACTTTGTTGTATTCGCTTATTGTGGTTGCTTTGTCTGCGTTGATATAAGCAACGGCATCACCGCTCTGAATAAGCGCAACAAAGGCGGAATCACCGTGTTTGATGCCGAATGCAGGCACAATCGCCGTGCCGTCACTCTCAACTCCCGTTGAGGGGTCGTTGCCGTAAACGCTGAATGTCAGCGGCTCAAAGGATTCATCAAATGTGGCGGTTTTTATCACTGCGCCGCAACCGTCAGGCACTAACAAAAAGTCCTCATCGTGGGAATTGTTGAATGAACCGAAACCGTTAAGAATTTCAATGCTTTCAATATATGCATCGGGATTTCCTGAAAGGTTTGAATAAGTGCAGTCTGCAAGCATACTGCCGTCTGCAAGTGTCACTGTGAGGATAACTCTGAATGCAATGTCGGTTTTTTCAAGAGTGTTCTTGTCGGCAGTTGTTTTGTCTGCATATATGTCATAGGTGAATTCTGCGCCGTTTTCAAGGACTTTGTATGATGCTTTGCCGTATGCAAGAGAATTATCCTGCGAATTGAGAACATAGATGTCTGTGCCGCCGCTGACGGTAATTGCCACTGTGCTTGCGGTGCTTGTGAGCTCTTCACCGCTTGCAACATCCGAAAGAAGGGGGAGTGCTGACCAGACTTTGTTTTTTGTTGTTTCCACAATGCAGAAACTGTTTGATTCAGGGTCTGTTCTCAGCTCAATAAAACCCGAAGATGCAACACTTTGTGAAAATGAATTGATGCTTTCCGCATAGTGAAGCTCCTTGCTGTCTGCAGGCATTGTAACCGTGTTGCGGCTTTCTACGGATTTTTTTACCGTAATACCTGTTTCTTCAGAGCCTGCGCAGGATGAAAGCAGAATAATGCACAGGAATAAAATTGCCGCCGTTGTTCTGCTTAATATGTTTTTAACTTTATTTCTTATCGACATAGTAACTCGGGTCCTTTGCAACTTCAAATGTGAACACAACGCCGTTTGTCACATTTTTAACTCCGTAACGGCAGTTGTGATTTTCCATAATACTTTTTACGATTGAAAGACCGAGGCCGAAGCGGTTTTCACTTCTGCCGTGAGCCTTGTCTGCTCTGTAAAAACTGTCCCAAAGCTCTGCCATATCATCTTTCTCAATGTGTTCGCCTGTGTTGAAAACGCTTATTTCAAATTTATCTGCGCTTTCCGTGCAGACAAGTTCAATGCGTTTTTTGCCCGAACAATGAGAAATGGCATTTGTAATGTAGTTTTTGAGAACAATTTCGATTTTATCTTCCTGACCGTAGCAGGCAAGAGGCTGAGGAATTCTGTTAAGAACGGTTATGCCAAGCTGCTCTGTCTGGAGCGATAAATGATTGAGCAGTGATGCAACTTTTGCTCCCAGGTCGAAATACTGCGGGAAGAACGGCTGGGACTTGCTCTCCAGCTTTGAAAGTTCAAGCAGTTCAACAACAAGAACATTCATCTTCTGGCTTTCGTCATAAATGATCTGACAATATTCCTTGATTACATCGGGGTCATCGCTTATTCCTGCGCAAACACCCTCGGCGTAGCCTGAAATGATTGCAATCGGAGTTTTCAGTTCGTGTGAAACGTTGCTTATGAATGATTTTCTTGCATTGTCAAGCGCGTGTCGGCGCTCAATATCCTTTTCGAGCTGTTCGTTCTTATCCTTGAGATCCATAAGTGTGGCATCAAGAGTGGTGGAAAGAATATTTATGCTTTTTCCCAACTCGCCGATTTCATCTCTGCCGTAATTGCCGCACTTTCTGCTGAAATTAAGCGCTGCCATATCTTTTGTGATATCATTCATTTCAACCATCGGTTTGGTGAAACGGGCAACGATGATATAGAATAACGCCGCCATAAGGATAATCATTGCAATGCTGATGAAAGTATAGACTCTGCCTGCAACCTCAACAATATTTTCAACGTCTGCAACCTCATAGTAAATGTGGATTGTTTCGCCTGACTGCAGGGGAGCGGTGTAAACAAAAAATTCTATGTTGGTTGCTTCTTTTTTTCTGATTTCAAAGTTTTCATAGTCAACTGAGTTCTTGTAGCTGTCGGAGGGCCTCAGCGTGTTATAGGTTGAAACGGAAGAACCCGAGGAGGCAAAGTGGTCGCTGCTTGCGGCAGAACTTCCTTCACCTGAAGTGTATGCAAGCGAGCCGTCAGGATTCACAAGCTCAAAGTCAACGTTATTTTTTATTGAGATTGAATAGAGGTCGAAATAATATGTAGCAGAGCCGGGGATAAGGGCGTTGATGCTTTCTGAAACATCGCTGAGATTGCGGTATGTCTGAAATGCAAAAGCTCTGAAAAGCATGGGTCTGCTGAAAACGGATATAAGGACAAGCAGGATTGCAAGCACGCAGATAACCGCGGCAAAAAGCTTGGTTCTTATTCTGCTTGTTCTGTTTTTTGAAAATGATTTTTTCAAATTTTACACCTCAATTTTATATCCCACTCCGTAAACGGTTTTGAGATGTGTTTCTCCCCATGTGCCGAGTTTTGTTCTGAGTCGTGCAACATGAGAATCAACTGTTCTGGGGTCGCCGATAAAATCAACGCCCCATATGCTGTCCAGAAGTTGTTCGCGTGAATATATTCTTCCCGTGTTTCCTGCGAGTTTCACAAGAATGTTGTGCTCTTTGACTGTCAGTTCGAGTGCACCGCCGTTAAAGGTGATTTTATGTGCGGGAATGTCAATGACGAGACCGTCAATATTTATTATGTCCTTGGAATTCACTGCTGATGCATTCTGGGTTCTCTTGAGCAGTGCTTCAACTCTTTTGACGAGAACAACGGGACTGAACGGCTTTGTTACAAAATCATCAGCTCCGCTTTCAAACGAACGGAGTTCATCGAATTCCTGGCTTCTTGCGGTGAGCATAAGCACGGGAACAGAACTTGATTCTCTTATTTTGCTGCATACCTCCCAGCCATCGGCTTCGGGCATCATAATGTCGCATATCACAAGGCTGAAGTCTCCGTCTGCAAAGAATTTTTCAATAGCATCCTTGCCGTCAACGGCCTCAACAGTTTCGTATCCCGAATTTTTCAGGAAGTCGCAAACGAGGCGGCGGATTCTTGCCTCATCATCGGCAACAAGTATCTTTTTCATTGTGTTCCTGCTTTCTGAAGATATTTATACCGATACATTGTAACATATTATATATATTAAAATCAAGCAATAAGGCGAATTAGTTAAAAACTGATTGAAAAAATCACAAATCAGGAAAATTTTTTGCTGAAAACTATTGTTTTGCAGACTATTATTTAGTATAATGAAACAGTATTTAATCTGGGCTAAAGCGGCTTTGCTCCGCCGAGGTCTTTCGAAAGGTGTGGTTATATGCTCGGCAAATATGTCAGAGTCAGGGTCACTAACCCTATCCGCTCCGTAAACAGACAGTTTGGTTTTGTGTATCAGCTTAATTTCGGCGCAATTGAGGGAAAAAAGAGATATGACAATATCTCATACGGTGCTTATATTATGGGCATCAGTCATCCCGTCAGAACTTTTGACGGCAGAGTAATTGCGGCAATCAAAAGGGGCGATGGAAGCCCTGTTGTTTATGTTGTTGCACCCAAAAGCATGCGATTTATATCCTATCAGATTGAGGATGCAATTGCCTTTGCCGAAAAGGGCAGGGAATACAAACTGGAATGTCTTTACGAGCGTTCATGCGGTGCGGTTGTTTATCGCAGAATCAATGATGAACTTCGTTACCTTTTAATCAAAAACAGACGCAGCACCCATTGGGGATTCCCCAAGGGTCATATTGAAAAGGGAGAAACACCCGAGCAAACGGCGATGCGTGAAGTGCTTGAAGAAACAGGCATTCACATACAGATTCTGCCTCAGTTTGCTTCAAAATCAGAGTATACCATTCAGGGCAGAGTTGAAAAATCCGTCACGATTTTCCTCGCAAAAACCAAGGATACTCAGACGATAATTCAGCGTGAAGAAATTGAGGACTATGTCTGGCTCAATTATGACAAAGCTATGGATACTCTGAGATTCATAAATGACAGAAACATTCTTCGCAGTGCTCATGATTTCCTTGCAGAGCAGAATATAAAGTGAGGTCGGTCAAATGGCGGAAACAATAGCCGATTATCTTGTCGGTGTTTTTCAAGGCAAAATTCCCGAAGAACTGATAATATTTTTCATTTCGATGCTCCCTATTGTTGAACTCAGGGGAGGGATGATTGCTGCAAAGCTGCTTGATGTTGATTTTCTCAAAGCTTTTGTGATTTGTTATGCCGGCAACATCCTGCCTATTCCGTTCATTCTTTTGTTTATCAGGCGCATTTTTGACTTTCTCAAGCGTTTTGACCTTACGCGTAAGTTGGTTGAAAAACTGGAAACAAGCTCGCTCCGCAAGAGCGAAAAGGTGAAAAAAACCAGCAAGTGGGGTCTGCTGACTTTTGTTGCGGTTCCTTTGCCCGGAACGGGCGGCTGGACAGGCTCCCTCATTGCTGCACTGCTTGACATGAGAATCAAAATCTCGTTTCCTGTTATCGCTCTCGGTGTGCTTATTGCAAACCTGATAATGTCTGTTTTTTCATACGGACTTCTGGGCGCAATCGGACTTTAAAAAACAAAACCCTTGTTCTTTCGGGAACAAGGGTTTTTTTCTTATTGATAATAAACCATGTTGAGTTTAACAAGGTCGCCTGTTATTTTTGCGATTTCTTTTGAAGAACCTTTGAGTGTGCCGTCCAGCCAGGCAAGAATGGTTGATTTTGCACCTGAGGTAACATAGACAAGATATATGTTTGCTTCGTCACGGTCACGGGCGTTTCTTTGCTCCATAACAAGGTCAAGCATTTTGTCATAGTAAACCTCAACCAATCTCCAAAGGAAATTGTTGAACACATTTGACTGAGCAATCATTCTGTAATATTCCATATCTTTGCTCAGATAATCGCAAATCTGCTCAATGAGAACTGTTACATTTGTGAGTATGTTTTCAAGACCGAAACGGTCAACGTATTCCATAAGTGCTTTGAGTTCTTCGTTTTCAATCTGCTTGAGTACGCTGTCCACATCCGAGTAATGCGCATAGAACGTGCCGCGGCTGATGTCGGCTTCTCTGATTATATCCGAAACAGTGATTTTTTTGATTTCTTTTTCGTGAATAAGCTTTGCAACTGCTTTTTTTATTGAGTTCTTTGAACGTATGGAACTTCTGTATTCTGCCTTTGCCATTTTTTTCTCTCCCCTGATAATGTATCATTACAGTTTAATTTATCCTTTTTCGAAGAAAAAGTCAATGAACATTCTGTTAATTTATGTTTTTCTTAATAATTGCTTGTGGATTTCCGATGCACCTGTTATAATATATCAGAAAATACAATTAAAGGGTGGTTTATATGAAGCTTGTAAATCAGACTGAACAAATATCAGAACGCTTGGGCGATGAGGCTGCTGTACGCATTATCTGTGAAAGCGGCTTTGACGGAATCGATTATTCAATGTTCTGTATGAGAGATGATGATTGCATTCTCAACACTCCCGATTATAAAAATCACGTCAGAAAGCTTGCTGAAATTGCAGCTTCTTACGGAGTAACCTTTGAGCAGGTACACGCTCCGTTTCCTTCTGCAAAGGACGGTAACCCCGAATACAACGGGAAGATGTTCGGAAGGCTTGTGAGAGCACTTGAAATTGCAGGGATACTTGATGCGAAAATCTGTGTCGTTCACCCTGTTCAATTCAAGGAAAATCAGTTCGAACAGAATATGGAACTTTATCATAAACTTGAACCCTATGCAGCTGATTTCGGCGTTAAAATTGCCCTTGAAAATATGTGGGGCTGGAGTGAAGAACTTCAGAGAATTGTTCCCAATGTGTGCAGTGTTGCAGAGGAGTTTAACCGCTATGTGGATGCTCTTGACCCTGCTCATTTTACTGCTTGCCTTGACCTCGGTCATTGCGGTCTTGTTGGCGATAATGCAGGCGCGATGATCAGGCAGATGGGATCAAGACTGGGCTGTCTGCATATTCACGATAACGATAATGTCCATGACAGTCACACCTTGCCTTATACATCCGAAATGGATTGGAACGATATTCTTCATGCCCTTGGTGAGATTGATTACAAAGGCAACTTTACTTATGAGGCAGACTATTTCCTCAAAAAATTCCCCAATGACCTTATGCCTGCCTGTGAAAAGTTTATGCACGATGTGGGCAGGTCGATGATGAACAAAATTGAAGAATACAGGGTGAAGAAATGAGCCTTTTTGTTTGTCCCGTGTGCAAATGCGGATTGACGGAATCCGAGAAGCTTTATAAATGCGAAAAAGGACATTGTTTCGATAAGTCGAAATTCGGTTATGTCAATTTGTTGCAATCGCAGAAATCCTCTGCCAAAAGGCACGGAGATGACCGTCTTATGGTCAGAGCGCGGCGTGATTTCCTTGATTCGGGAGCTTATGGCTTTTTGAGGGAAACGCTTTGCAAAGTATGCGGAAAATATATGCCCGAAGGCGGAACGGTGCTTGACGCAGGTTGCGGCGAAGGGTATTATTCGTCTGCAATAAAATCATATTTTGAACAAAACGGTAAGAAACTTGAGGTTTACGGAGTTGATATTTCCAAAGATGCGCTTGAGTTTCTCGGGAAAAGAAAGTGTGTCATCCCTTGTGCGGTGGCAAGCCTTTTTGAGCTGCCTCTTGCAGATGAAAGCGTTGACTGCGTGATGAATATTTTTTCTCCCGAGGCTGATTCCGAGTTTCGCAGAGTGCTGAAAAAAGGCGGATTGCTGATAAGGGTTATTCCCCGCGAAAGGCATCTTTTCGAACTCAAAGCCGCCATATACGATGAACCTTATCTCAATGAAATGCCTCCTGTTGAGCTTGAGTTTTTCGAATGCATCAGCACAAAACAGTTGGAAGCAAAGTTTTTAGTTGAATCAAACGAGATGATTCAGAATCTTTTTAAAATGACGCCTTATTATTACAAAACGGGTGTTGATGACCAGAAAAAAATCAATAACCTTGATGTTCTCGAAACAGAAGCAAGCTTTGAAATCAGGGTTTACAGAAGGGAAATATAAAATATGCATAAAAAACTTGCACCGACCCCTCCGATGGGTTGGAACAGCTGGGATTGCTACGGAGCGTCGGTCAATGAAGAGCAGCTTATCGGCAATGCTGATTATATGGCGAAATATCTCAAAGACTACGGATGGGAATACATCGTTTGCGACATCCAGTGGTCAGAGCCTACGGCTGATTGCTATTACTATCATAATTTTGTGCCTCTTTACATGGACGAATATTCGCGTCTTATTCCTGCACCCGAAAGATTTCCTTCATCGGCAGGCGGAAAGGGTTTCAAACACATTGCAGACAGTATAGAGCCCATCTCCCTGCGGTCTCAGCCAGCCTGTTTCGTCCCTTCTGGTTTCATTGTTACCTCTATGCCTGCGATAACGCACAGCATCGCTCTGTCCGATAGGAACGGAAATATCATAAGGCATGAAACGGCTCTGCATAAGCACCCAAGCCTGAT
>CALFPM010000175.1 GCA_937919155.1 uncultured Clostridia bacterium | reverse complement strand
ATAACAGCAAAGTAATTATCGACGTCAAGGGCGTGCTTGACAGAAAAACATATTCCGAAGCAGGCTATCAGTACTGGAGGCTTTGATAATGGGTTACAGACATCTCGTTTTCCCCGAAAATTCATTATTCCTTGTGACAGGCGGTGCAGGTTTTATAGGCTCAAACATCTGCGAAGCAATCCTTGAAATGGGTTACCGTGTACGTTGCCTTGACGATTTATCAACAGGTTCACAAAAAAACGTTGATATGTTCCTTTCAAACCCCAACTATGAGTTTGTAAAAGGCGATATAAAAGATTTTGACACTTGCATGAAAGCTTGTGAGGGCGTTGATTACGTTCTCAATCAGGCTGCTTGGGGAAGCGTTCCCAGAAGCATTGAAATGCCCCTTTTCTACTGCGCCAACAATATCAGCGGCACTCTCAATATGCTTGAAGCCGCAAGACAGAACAATGTTAAAAAATTCGTTTACGCTTCATCATCATCGGTTTACGGCGATGAACCCAATCTTCCCAAAACAGAAGGCAGAGAAGGCAATCTTCTCTCCCCTTATGCGCTCACAAAGCGTTGTGATGAAGAATGGGCAAAGCAGTACACAAGACACTACGGTCTTGACACCTACGGAATGCGCTATTTCAATGTTTTCGGCAGACGCCAGACACCTGACGGCGCATATGCCGCAGTTATCCCCAAATTCATCAAAATGCTTATTAACGGCGAAACTCCCACCATTAACGGTGACGGCAGACAGAGCCGCGACTTCACGTATATCGAAAACGTTATTGAGGCTAACCTCAAAGCCTGCCTCGCTCCCCACGAGGCGGCAGGCGAAGCATTCAACATTGCTTACGGCGGCAGAGAATATCTGATTGATATTTACTACGGACTTACAGAGGCTCTCGGCGTTGACATCGAGCCCAACTTTGGTCCTGACCGTGCAGGCGATATCAAACACAGCAACGCGGATATCTCAAAGGCAAAGGCAATGCTGGGCTACGACCCTGATTGGAGCTTTGAAAAGGGAATCAAGGCCGCCATTGAATGGTACAAAGAGAATTTATGAGTACAATAATCTATTACGGCGGATTTACTCTGCCCGATAAAAGTGCATCGGCAAACCGGGTTGTTTCAAACGGAAAGCTTTTCAGCAAGCTCGGATATAAAACCGTTTTTATCGGTGCTGCGCCTGACGGAGAAAGCTTTGAGAACGTAAGACCTGTCAACGGTTATAAAAATATGTTTGAACAAGCACACCCTAAGACTTCATCCGAATGGATAAAGCGTATGTTCAGCGTTGATGCCATTGAAAAAGCGGTTAAGAAAAATCCTGATACGGAAAGGATTATCCTCTATAACGTTCCGTTTTTTACACTTCTCAAGGCAAGAAAGGTTTTCAGAAAAAAAGGCATAAAGGTTTGTTATGACTGCACTGAGTGGACAAAGGACACTGACGGCTCTTTCCTGAAAAGAGTTTTCAAGATTTTTGATGAAATACTCATCAGTAACTTTACTCATAAGGTTGCTGACGGTATGATTGCCATCAGCAGAATGATGGAGAAAAAATACAAAAAATCAAAAAATCTCGTAGTCCTTCCTCCTCTTGTTGATATCAACGACTCCATATGGCATCAGCAGACAGAAAACTGTGACGGTGTTTTTGAATTCTGCTTTGCTGGTATTCCTGACGGCAAAAAGGAAAGCCTTGACAAAGCCGTTGAGGCATTTTGCGGCATCAACAAAAAGAATACCCGTCTGCGCATAATCGGCATTACCGAGGATGATTACAGACGGATTTATCCCGACAGCTACATTCCGAAAAATGTACGCAACAAAATTGTTTTCATGGGCAGACTTTCCCATGAAGAAACAATAAAATATGTTCTCGGCTGCGACTGTTATATATTTATCCGCCGCAACGACAGACGCAACAACGCAGGTTTCCCCACCAAATTTGCGGAAAGCTACACCTGCGGCGTGCCCATAATAACAACAAACGTCAGCGATATTGGCGAATATATCAAAAAGAGCGGCAAAGGAAGCCTTATCAAGGATATGACAACCGAATCCATAGCCGAAGCAATGCTTTATCAGATCGAGAACAAAACTGACGATAAAGTTCTCAACAATACATTCCATTATGAATCATTTCTTCAGCAGACAGAAAGTTGGCTGAAATAATTATCAGAAAGGAGGAAGAATATGTTCAAAAATGTTTTTTCGTACGGCTTTATTCAGAAAATTGCCGTGCTGTATCTGATTGCATGGACGATTTCTCCTCCTTTGCAGGTTGATACCATATACAGAATCATTGCTCTCGCTTGTGCGGTTTTATGGGTCGGAATATGGTTTATAAGAGAAACTCCAATAACATTAGGGAAAGAACAGGTCGGAGCAATTATCTTTCTGATAGCAGTAATGATTGTTGTTTACTTCGAAAAATACGATTTTTCCGTTCTTATAAAACAAATTGCATTGATTATGCTTGTTATCTGTTTTATAATGACATATTTCTATGACGATAAATGGGGTGAACTTTACGGAATTGTGCCGATTGTTCTGATTCTTTTTACAATATGGAACTACAAAACATTCAGTATTCTTATTGAAGATCATACCATTGCCAGACTGTTGGTACGTGACGACGAAACAACTTATCTGTATCTTCGTCAGGGTATCGGTGGATACAGTCTAGTTTATCCTCAGGTGTGTATATGTCCTTTGATTCTTGCCTGGAGTTTCAAGGCACTCAAAAACAATAAACTTTTCTTTGCCATCGGTACAGTATGGGCTTACACTTTCATAAGGCTTCTGGAACTCGCCGGATATTCCATTGCGCTTTTTGCAAGCTGCATAGGTCTGATTCTTCTTCTCTTTTACAAAGGAAGAAATGCTGTCCCCGCATTTCTGGTAACGGTAGTAGCATTCATGGGAGTAATGGCGGCAATTCTGTATATTCCGTCATTCCGTGAATGGATACTTGAAACATTTGACGGAACGGCTGTTGCCCGAAAGGTTAACGACCTTGTCTCTGCATCAGAAACAGGTGTAACCGGAGACTCGATTCAAGTGCGCATCACAGCTTACCTTGGCAGTATAAAAAATATATTCAAATATCCTTTGATAGGTTCGCTTTGGCGTGACGGTGGCGGTGGTCACTCAGCACTGCTGGACATTGTGTCAAAATACGGTTTGCTTGGCGGATATGCATTTTCAATGATGTTCTATCATGTTCCTTTCCACTATAAGCACCACTATGACAATAAATTCATAATGTCTGCCGCAAATGCTACTCTTGTAACACTGATGTTCGTATCCGTACTTGACTCATTCAACTATTCTTTCACCTGTATGATTCTGATTGTTGCATCATTAATGTTCGAAGATATTATCAAATGGACCGGAGCTGAGAAAACATGAGAGTTTTATGGACTGTTAATTTAATCCCTGCCGAAGTTTCCGTTAAGCTGGGTATTGCTTCTGAAGTTCTTGGCGGCTGGGTTGAGTCTATGGCTGAACAACTGAGAAAAAACGACGATATCGAACTCGGTATAGTCTGCAAATGCGAAAAAAATCTTAATTTCAAGGAAACATTAAACGGCATTACCTATTTCAGTCTCTTTTACACCTCTTCAACTTCACTTGAAGAGCTTAAGCAGAAATGCAATGAAATTGTTTCTGATTTCAAACCCGATATAATCAATATTGAAGGAACTGAATTCCTTCATGCGAGAGCAATGCAGCTTGCCTCTCAAAAGAAGAATATTCCTGCCGTAGTTTCACTTCAGGGAATTCTGAACGGTCAATACGTCTATCAGTGCGGTCAGCTTCAGATTGACGATATGATGTTTTCAAAATCCCTTACCGAAATTTTCGCAGGATGGATTATGCATCTTAGAAAAACCAAGTGGTATAAATCCCGCATGAAATCTGAAAAGAAAATAATCGAAAATGCAGATTATATCCTCGGCAGAACAACCTGGGACAGAGCACATTCATACGCTATTAACCCTAATGCAAAATATTATCCCTGCAGCCGTATTCTCCGCGCACCATTCTACGAAGAAAAGTGGAGCATTGAGAAAGCTGAACGTCATTCGATTTACGTAGGCAACGGCTACAGTGCCCTTAAAGGTCTGCATTTTGTTGTTATGGCTCTCCCCTATCTTACCAGAGAATATCCCGACGTTAAGGTTTACGTCGCTGGCTATAAGCCCTATCAGGAAAACGATAAACGTTCTTTCATCAAAAAAGGCTATGCCGCATATCTGAAAAAACTCATTTACGATCTTGGAGTTCAGGACCACATCGAATTCACGGGTCCCTTAAAAGCTCATCAGGTTGCCGAAAAGCTTTCAGAAGTCAACGCTTATGTATTATGTTCAACCATTGAAAACAGCCCCAACACACTGGGCGAAGCGATGATGGTCGGTACACCTTGTGTGGCGGCATATGTTGGCGGTGTTGCGGATATGGCAGAAGACGGCAAGGAAGCTCTTTTCTACAGAAACGATGATCCCAAGCTCCTCGCATGGAACATAAAACGCGTTTTCGACAGTAATGAACTGGCTCTTTCTCTTTCCGAAGCAGGCAAGAAAAAGGCACTCTTCACCCATAATGCCGAAAGAAACGCACAGATGCTTGTTGATGCATATACAGACATTCTCAAGGAGAAATAATATGAACTACGCACCGATTATAATATTTGTCTATAACCGTGCAGACCATTTTATTCAGACATATAATGCACTTGCCGCCTGCAAAGAGGCAAAAGAATCAGAACTTTTCATTTTTTCTGACGGAGCTAAAAATGAGTCAGGTGCAGAAAAGGTAAATAAAGTTCGAGCTGCCGTAAATGCAATAAAGAATTCAGGTGATTTCAAATCCGTTACCATTACGGAAAGTCCCGTTAACAAAGGTCTTGCCGCTTCCGTTATCTCAGGTGTAACACAGGTTATCAATCAATACGGCAAAGTTATTGTTGTTGAAGACGACTGCAAGGTTTCTCCTCTTTTTCTGAGTTATATGAACGGTGCGCTTGAATACTATAAAGACAACAAAAAAGTCGGTTCAATTGCAGGCTATACACCTATGATTAACCAGCCCGATGATTACTCTCAAGATATTTTTGCCGCATACCGCTCATGCAGTTGTACTTGGGCAACCTGGGCAGACCGTTGGCAAAATATAGATTGGGAACTTAAAAGTATTAAAGAATTTTACAAATCACCAAAACTTATTAAAAAGCTTAATGCAAACGGAAGTGACAGGTTTATTCGTCTTTACCGTCAGACAAAAGGTAACGGCAGTTCCTGGTCAGTAAGATTCGGCGCTCATCTCGTCAAAAATGACTTGTTCACTGTTTATCCGAGATATTCATACATAACAAATATCGGCTGTGACGAATCAGGTGTTCACAGTAAATCAGACGACGCTGAAAAAATGCGTGTTGATTTATCCAAAGCAATTGAGAATCCGACTTTCACCGACGTTGAAATTGATGAACGAATTCAGAAAATTCTGAAAAAACACTATTCATACGGCTTTGTTTCAGAAGTTAAAAAGTTTATCGCAACCGTTCTCATTGTCATTAAAGAAAGACTGAAAGGCTGAGTTTATGGAAAATCAGGCTCTCGTAAGCATAATTATTCCTGTCTACAACGTTGAAAATTATCTTCGCGAATGTATCGACAGTGCGGTCAATCAGACATACCAAAACCTCGAAATTATTCTTGTTGACGACGGTTCAACGGATTCATCGGGAAAAATCTGCGATGAATATCTTGAAAAAGATGAGCGTGTTACAGTTGTTCATCAAAAAAACGGTGGACTTTCCCGAGCACGAAACAGAGGGCTTGAAGAATCAACAGGCAAATATATTTACTTTCTTGACAGCGATGATTATATCTCAACCGATGCTATTGAAAAGCTTTATAGAATCATTAACACAGAGAAAACTGATTTTGTGTTCTTTGATGCAATTTCATTTGAAGACTCATCAAAAGGATTTAATATAGAACAAAGATATAAGCGCAACAATTCTTACAATTCCGATAACGGCATAAACATTTTATCGGCAATGCAAAAAAATAATGAGTACCATAGTGCTGTATATCTGATGTTTTTCGACAGAACATTTCTGGAATCTAATAATTTCAAATTTGTTCCCGATATACTTTATGAAGACCTTGTGTTTACTTATCAAGCCTATTGCAAAGCAAAAAAAGTGGTACAATGCTGTGAGGCACTTTATTATCGCAGATACCGACCCAATTCCATAATGACCTCAAGCAAAAACTACAAACACTTTTCAAGTATAGTACAAGTTTACAAAGAAATTCTTTTATGTTCATCCGATATAACAAATGAACCCTTTGCCATAAATTATCTGTCCAGATGCGCATTCAATGTATTTAATATATATGAAAAACTTAATGCAAAAGACAGAAGACATTGTAAAAAAGAACTCGTTGAATTCAGGAAGAATGTTATTTATAACAACGCTTTCGGGAACATTTCATTGAAAATGAGATGTTTCGGAAAAGTATTCTGGATCATTTATAAAATTTATGAAAAAATAGTCGGCAGACTGATGAAAGGAACAAAATGAGCAGGAGTAAAAAAATTCTGATGGTTATGCCCGTTATGAAGGGCGGCGGTGCAGAAAGAGTAGCATCATTAATTCTTAATGAATTCAGCCGCAACGGCTATAACTGCGAATTTTTGCTCACTTCGTCCGATAAAAACGATGTTATCAACCGCGACCTCAACCCCGATATTCCTATCTCGTCAGTCTATGAAAAAAACAACAAAAAAAGTTTGTTTTTCAAAGCCGCCGAAATTTTTTCTTCTGTGCTTTGCAAACCGTTTGAGTTGTTAAAAATCGGTGTTCCCGCTTGTTTTGCCCGACTTTCATTTGTTTCTCAATATCATAATGAAATAAAAAAGCTGAAAGAAAAAATTTCAAACGAACCCGATACAGTTGTTCTCTCGTTCCTTCAGCCTTCGGTTCCGATGACTCTGATTGCAACGAAAGATTTACCTAACAGAGTTATTGTTTCGGAAAGAGCTGACCCCTACCGTCTTTTAAAGAAAAGATATGGCTACAACTTCATCAAAAAATACTATCAGCGCGCTGATGCCGTTGTTTTCCAGACCAACGATGCATTAGCTGCTTATCCCGAAAACATTTCAGAAAAAGGAACAGTTATCTTTAATCCCATAAAAGATAAGCTACCCGAGGCTTATCACGGCGAAAGAGAAAAATATATTACCACATTCTGCAGAATATCAAGGCAAAAAAATCTGCCTGTACTTGTTGAAGCATTCGCAGAATTCTGCAAAACTCACAATGACTACAGGCTTAAGATTATCGGTGAGCCTCAGAATGATGACGACAAAACACATCTGGCTGAAACAAAACTGCTTGCCGATA
>CALFPM010000174.1 GCA_937919155.1 uncultured Clostridia bacterium | reverse complement strand
CTCAAGTTGGTGACGAGGCGCCCCTGCTAAGGGCGTAGGTCGGGAAACCGGCGCGGGAGTTCGAGTCTCCCCTTCTCCGCCATAAGAAAAAGACACCTTAATGGTGTCTTTTTTATTTTTAATCCGCAAAAGGACAGCTCCGTGCAGAGCTGTCCTTTTATTATAATATTACATTATATATTTATTGACAAACGGGATTTTGCTTATAAGCCATACTGCAATAAAGCTGACGGCAAAAACAATCAGTGTATTGCAAAGCACGGAAAGCACGGGTGTATAGAGCAAAGTCGTGAATCCCCATTCCTTGAACGCAATGTTCACAAAATCGTGGAAAAGATACATTCCGAAGCTGAGGGCGGAAAGCTTTGAAATTACTCTGAGCTGTCTTTCGTTCCAATTTATTTTTGAAACACCGTACTTGAAAAGCACAAAAATCGCCACGGACTGTGCCCATACATTGGGCATAAAATTATTGTAAACAATGCTGACAGGTGAGCCTTTTGCATTTGACCACACAGCTGTCGCTATTATCGTTGAAAGCACACCGACCGCTCCGAGAACATAAATCAGACGCCTGATTTTGACGGAAAGATCTGTGTTTTTGAGGTAATATCCCAAAACAAAATATCCTGAATATCCGTATACAGTGTACATTCCTATATCGTCAGTTATTGCGTTGACGGTGGGAGCGATAGGCTTTATTGCTTTCAGGAGCTTTGCCACGCTGCCGAAGATAACCGCAAGAATAATGAAATATTCCGTGATTTTTTTGTCGGCGGTTATTTTCCTGAGAATGGGCGTTGCCAGATAAAGCCCGAAAATCGCAAACATATACCAAAGATGATATCTGCCGCAAAGGAATTCTTTGAACCACACACCGAATGTATAACTGTCTTTTGCAGGACTGATAAAATAAAGCACAAGCGAATAGCAGAATGACCAGAAGAAAAACGCTGTCGCAATTCTTGAAACATTTTTTCCGAACAGTTTCTTCAGAGGCAGTTCGCGGGAATTGTCAAGAAAGAATCCGCCCGAAATCATTATAAAAACAGGCACACAAAATCTGACCAGGCTGTCATACACATTGAATGTGTGCCACTCAAAACTGTCCACGGGCACCTTGTTCCATTGGCTTGCCGCAACATGAAGCACCATCATGCAAAATATGCTGAATATTCTGAGTACATCAATCCATGCAACCCTTGAGCCGTTATTTTTCAACTCTGATTTCATCGGCATTCTCCATTTCGTGAAGCAGAGGCGGACGGTACATCCTGAAGGCGTGCTTGCATACTTCAAGATCAACCGAGCTTACATCGCCTGCAAATTCGCCGTCAATCGTCCAGGGGATTTTTGAGCCGTCAAGGGTTTCTATTTTAACACTTGAACCCTGAAGGAATCTGACGTTTTTGTGGTTGAGATTCTTTTTGAGAATACACTCCGCAAGACCCATCCAGCCCTTTATGTCATCAGGTTTTTCGGCAAAAAGCACTTCAAATTTGCCGTCATTGAGGCAAACGGTATCCTCATCCAGGTGAATGATTTTGCCGACAGTGTAGGAATTTGAAATCGAACCGAAAATAAAATTGCCCTCAAACTCAACGCCGTCAACCGTGCATCGCATGGGCACAGGCTTGATATCCTTGATTTCCTTTGCCGCCTCATAAAAATAGGCCGTTCTTCCGATTTTATTTTTCAGCTTCTGGGGTGTTGCATAAGAGCATTTTGTGAACGCACCGAAAGATGCAACATATGTAAAATATCTGCCGTTGAACACACCGAGGTCACAGGGACGGGAAGCCTCTTTCATAATCAGCTGAGCCGCCTTTTCGCTTTTGGGCGAAAGGCCGAGAGTGTTGGCAAGGTCGTTTGTTGTGCCTGCAGGCACAAAACCGATTTCGGGTTTGCGGTCAAGAGTCATAATGCCGTTCATCATTTCGCAGAATGTACCGTCACCGCCTCTGCACACAACGATGTCATAATCCGCGCCGAATTTTTTTGCATATTCGGTTGCATCGCCTGATTTTGTTGTGTTCATAACGGTAACACCGTAACCGTGAGCACCGAAAACCTCCAGAGCATCGGACAAATCATCGGTGCGCTTATCTCGCCCCGAACGGGGGTTGATTATCATAAGTAATTTTTTCTCCATCATACACCTTAACTTTCTGTTGCGGAAATATATTTTCGTAATTATATCATTAAATCTATTCTTGTGCAAGACAGAAATTGTTTTTGAACGAAATTTGTAAAATACGCCTGAGAACGGATATTTCCACCTCTTTTTTGTTGACACGGCAGGAAATCGGATATATAATTCAGATAAACGGGCCTGTAGCTCAGTTGGGAGAGTGCTACATTCGCATTGTAGAAGTCGTGGGTTCGACTCCCATCAGGTCCACCAAGAAAAGGTTTGCACCGTCAGGTGTAAACCTTTTGTTTTTTGAAACCTTAAGACCAAAAGCTGAATTATTGTCAAAAATCCAAGTCGCATTTCCCAATCCTAAAATTGACAAGCCGCCGCATTTGAGATATAATTATCTTGCCTGCAGAACAGGCAGAATTGAATGAGGACGGTGTTTTTATGTTTGAAACATTCTTGACCGAAGTGCTGAAACTTGCGCCCAGACAGATATGGGGCGTTGAGCAGCAGATAGCCTATTTCACACAGATTTTTACATCTTTTTCACCCAAAAAAATTATTGCATCCATTCTTGCAATAATTGAACTCTTCGGACTTACAATCCTTGACCTGCCCACCACTCCCCGCGGACAGGAACTTGACCTGACAGGTTACAGCCTTGTTTTTGAAGATGAATTCAACGGCACGGAGCTTGACACAAGCGTTTGGGACTACAGAGGCAGCGGTCCCCGCAGAGGCGGTTTCAATGCAGAAAGTCAGGTTAAAGTTGAAAACGGCAACATGATTATGACAGGCGATTATCAGACAGACGGTACATACGGCGAAGGCTGGTACACAGGCATGATCAAGCTTAAGGAACGCTATTGCAGAGGTTATTTTGAAATCCGCTGCATTGTTAATGATGATCCAGGTTATTGGTCGGCATTCTGGATTCAGGCAGACTCGCCTTACACCGCATCAATCTCCAAAGGCGGCGTTGGCGGTGCCGAAATTGATATTTTCGAATCAATGAGCTGGGAAGATACACTCGGCAGAGATTCAATCACTCAGACCATTCACTGCGCAGGCGTTGACGGCGAACAGGAAGGCTTCCAGTCCATGATGCTCGGCAGCTTCTACGGCAAAGATATTTACACCGAATACAACACCTACGGTCTTGAGTGGACGGAAGACGAATACATTTTCTATGTAAACGGCGTTGAAACAAGACGTTCATCATTCGGTAACGGCGTTTCCGAAGTGCCTGAGGATGTTATTGTTTCTCTTGAAATCCCCTCTGAAGAAGTCCTCGCAGGTCTTGATAAGGACACATTCAGCACAGAGTTCATCGTTGACTATGTAAGAATTTATCAGAAATAAAAAAAACGGCTTGCAGCAGCAAGCCGTTCTTCTTATTTTGTCAGAAGAACCACACATTCCACGTGTGTTTCATTGTCCAAACAAATCTCCATATCTTCTTCTATGATAGGGAGTTTGAATTTTATGGATTTCTGCCACTGACCGTTTGGCTTGCGTTCTTCATAGACATGGACTTCAGATACAAGAGATTCCATAAACTTACGCCGTTCATATTCATCCATAACGGCGTACCGCTTGTCAAAGCAAATCAACACTTTGTAGATATTATCTGCAGTCAGCTTTTCGGCTTCGATTGCCGTTTCCTTTGCTCTTGCCGCAATCAACAGATTCTCTGTATCCTCTATCTTATCATACATCCTGTAAAGTCTGTCGTCAAGGTCTGCTTTTGTGATTTATATATACGAAATGAAAGCATAGTTTTTGCTCCTTGACAACATCAACAAATGAGATTATAATAATATGCAATTGAATATGATTTGATAAGATACGGTTTGAAAAGTTGTACGCTGAGTAAATCAAAAGGGAAATCAGGTT
>CALFPM010000173.1 GCA_937919155.1 uncultured Clostridia bacterium | reverse complement strand
ACAATTTCCGCAAGGAAATTATTTCACATTCGGCGCAAGCCGAATATTTCACTTGAAAAAGTAATGAATTTATGATATAATAACGGCAGAAAGGCGGTGTTACTATGGCAGATTCAAAGCTTCGGGATTTATCAACCGATTTTGCTGTAAAAGTTATCAAAATGTGTGACGGTATAAAAGGTCACTATTCTCTTGTCAATCAGTTGGAGCGTTCGTCAACCTCCATCGGCGCCAACATTCACGAAGCGAATTATGCTCATAGCAAAGCCGATTTTGTTGCCAAATTCAACATAACCGATTTCGGTTGCCATCTTTGCATTCTTAAGGAGAGCACCGTCTGTAAAAATCTTGTTGTTTACCAGTCTGATTTCACAAGCAAGAGTAAGAATGCTGTTTTCGGGAGAAATGAAAATTTCTCTGTGTTTTGCATTAAGAATGGGATCAAGCTTAAGAGAATAGTCTGCAGCAAGAATGATTTTGCCGAATTCTGCGCCGAGTGTTCTTGCTGAAGCACCGATTTCTTCATATTCGGTCATGCCTTCTGTGTTAACATCAATATCTCTTGAAACCTGGCCGAGTGCGCCGGGCACCATAATGAAGTTACCGCCGTTTGCTTCTTTGATGTATTTATCAAGATAATAAATATAGTCTGAACCAACAAGGCCGTTGCTTGCGCTGAAAGATGTTGCATGACAAGTAATATCACTGATATAAGTAGGAGCATTTCCTGAGTTCGGAACAAACTTAAAGCTTGCTGTTTCAGGAAGATCTTCTTTGGAAATAAGATCGCGCTTGTCCTTGAAATATTCGCTTGTATCAATGGAAGAAAAGTAAAGTTTACCTTCTTCCATATTACCGAAAGCTTCTTTGATTGCTTCGATGGACACATTGATGAAATACTGCTTGAAGCTTTCCGCGGTTTCAAGACCTGCCATTGTTCCGTCAAAACCGATAAGATTGCACCAGAATGCTCCGAAAAGCTTTCTGAAAAATTCAGTGCTGACGCCCTGAGTATCAAGTGCAGAATGTGCGTGAGTCGCGCTGATGTTGATGCTTGCTACCTTAATCCCCTGCTCTTCGCAATATTTAACAATTGCTTTGCGGATTGTGCGAATATCGGTGGATGTAACGCCGAGTGAATCAATCGCTCCGAGAACAACAGCTCCCTCACCGCTGTTATCGTCAATTACCGCAACGCGGATACACTGGTCGTCATAAACACCTTCAGCAAATTTATTGAGCAAATCTCTGCCGATGTTATATTTACCGTTGTTAACATCGTCAGGTACTATGCTCTTTTTGGAATAGCCGAGTTTCCAGACATTATTATCGCCTGCTGATGTCTGATATGTGTCTCTGCCTGACATAAATCCGATTTCATCGGAATTATAATCATCTATGCTTTCCCAATCTTTGGGGTTAATGTAAATAGCGCAAATTGATTTAACAAGACCTTCTACAACAACGTTAAGCGTATTATAGAGACCTTTCATGATGCTGTCTCCGACCGATTCATCCTGTGTTGTTGTGATGTTCTGTTCCTGAGCGGCATAAGAACCGACAGATACTGCAGAAACTAAAAGAACCACACAAAGAACAGCTGAAATTATTCTTAAAAACTTTTTCTTCATTTTTTTGCCTCCGTTATTTTTTATTTAAGTATATCACGCAAACAAAAATTCTTCAAGTACTGTTTCTTTGATTATTTATCAGCGTTTTATTTTATATGAAAACAAAAAATCCCACAGAAACCTTCGCTTCCATGGGATTAGTAAAGATAAATTTCTTAGATTGTAGTCCAACCGCCGTCAACAGTAAGAAGCTGACCGGTTGTATAGCTTGAAGCATCCGATGCAAAGTATACGAGTGCACCATCAAGTTCTCCTGCCTTGCCGGGTCTGCCCATAGGACAGTAAGCCTTAACAGCCATGCCGAATTCGGGAGTGTTAATAACCATATCAGTCATTTCGCTTTCAAAGTAAGCGGGACCGATTGCATTAACAGTGATGTTATACTTTGCCCATTCATTTGCAAGAGCCTTTGTAAGCATTTCAACGCCGCCCTTACTTGCACAGTAAGCTGTAATGGGGCTGCCGGCCATTGCTACTGTTGAATGGATGGAACCGATATTGATGATCTTACCGTAGTTCTGCTCTATCATCACCTTACCGACTTCGCGAGCAACATAATAAACACCGCTGAGGTTTATTCTGATTGTTGAATCCCAAATGCTGTCATCCTGTGATTCAGCAGGCGCACCGCTGCCGACACCTGCATTGTTAACAAGAATGTCGATTCTGCCGAAATCTGCAACAACCTCTGCAACTGCATTCTTTATGCTGTCATTATCTGCAACATCGCATTTTACGGCAATGCATTTAACGCCCAAAGCTTCAACTTCAGCCTTTACCTGCTCAAGTCTGTCAACTCTTCTTGCAAGAATGGCAACATTAGCACCCTCTTTTGCAAGTGCAAGAGCAAACTGACGGCCGAGACCGGATGAAGCACCGGTAACAACAGCACATTTTCCATCAAGATTAAATAAATTACTCATTTTATATACCTCCATTTTTTTATTAAAATAACATATTAACAATACAATTGTCAAATCATTTTTATAATTTATACGAAAAATCTATAACTTGTACAAAAAATATTGCGTCATTAATCGAAATTTTAAAAAGGTTTTACTTTTACAATTATAGACTTCGTTTATAATATTTTGTATTAAATTCAACAAAATTGGAAATTATCGATTAAGTCTGTTAACCTGAGTTCAATTGTAAACTACTGTAAATTTTCTGTATAGGATATGTGTTTATTTGCTCCTGCTGAACATCGATATAACTTTGCTGAGTGCTTTGTATGCATTGCCTTCAAGCTCTTTCTCGGCTTCTTTCAGCTGATTTCTTATCTCTATGCTCTGCGGGCAATGCTTTTCGCATTTTCCGCAACCTACGCATTTTGATGCAGGTGCATATTGCTGCGAAATTGTATTTTTGACATACTCTTTGAATCCCGCGAAGCTGCTATCGGTAAAACAACGGTTATATGCAGAAAAAGTTCCGCTGATATTAACATTTTGAGGACAGGGCATACAGTATCCGCATCCGGTACAATGAACTTTCATTTTTGCGTTGATAGCTTTAACAACTCGCTTAAGCATTTCTTCATCGTTGGCGGTCAGTTCGCCGATTTCGGTGTGAGATGCAGTTTTGATATTATCCTCTACCATTTCATCAGAATTCATACCTGAAAGCACAGTCGTGACCTCAGGTTGATTCCATAGCCAGCGAAACGCCCACTGTGCCGGAGTGTGTTTAACGGTATGCTCGTCAAAAATCCGTTTTGCATCCGAGGGAAGATTATTGACAAGTCTGCCGCCGCGAAGAGGCTCCATAATCATTACAGGAATCCCCTTTTCGTTGGCGTGATTCAAACCTTTACGCCCTGCCTGAGTATGTTCATCCATATAGTTATACTGAATAAGGCACATATCCCAGTCATAAGCATCAATAATTTTGCAGAACATATCCGAACCGCCATGATATGAAAATCCGATCTGACGAATTGCACCGCTTGCTTTTTTCTCTTCTATCCACTTTTCAATTCCTATGCTTTTCAAACGTTCCCAAATCTTAATGTCAGCCATCATATGCATAAGATAAAAATCAATATGGTCCGTACGAAGTCTTTTTAACTGTTCGTTAAAAAGTTTCTCAAGGATATCTGTACTGCGTATAAGCTGAGGTGGAAGCTTTGTTGCAATATAGATTTGGTCACGGATATTGTTTTTTTCAAAAATTTCTCCTATTGCCGATTCGCTTCCGGGATAAATAAATGCTGTGTCAAAATAGTTTACGCCATCATTAAAAGCTGACATTATCTGACGTTCCGCATCCTCCATATTTATTCTGCCCATTTTCTTTTTAAATCGCATACAGCCGAAGCCTAAAACAGAAAGTTTATTGCCGTATTTATCCTCACGATATTTCATAAAACTACCTCCAACCAGACTAAAATAACCTGTGAATTGAAATTTGTCAGTTTGTTCTTCCTATTTTATCAAGAGGAATATTCTGAAAATCGGGAACAGAATTTCTCAATTTCTCAATATCTTTGACATTATAGTTTCCCGAATTGAAATCAACAAAAATTTCCTCTGTTTTATCAAGAGAATATACTTCGTTATCCGATATATCGCTGAATCTTCGTGCTGAAGAATATATATCCCCTATTTCTCTGTACTTATTGAAAATCAGATTCCCCTTTACCGTGCTTGCAGGGTTAGGAATATATGATGAGGTTTCGGATTGAGAGATATCATCTGTCATTGTTCTATATTCAAGGAATGCATTCTGCCATATTTCACTCTGCCACGGAGAATTATAGAGTGCGTCCCACATATCACCGCTTCCGATATAAGCGTGAGTAAACCAGCCGTTGTTCAGCGCGCCATCTCTTGCTCTTTCGTCAAAATAAATAGCATTTTCACCTGAATTCACAATTACATTATTCTTAACAATATTATCTCTGCCGCCACCGATATGAATTGCGTTTCTCGGAATGTTGATGAGCAGATTTCCGTAAATATGCTGACCTGAAAGAGCATCGTCAAGATAAATACCGTCCGGTTTATGCTCACCCGAGCCGAGATTATAAATGCAGTTATACCTTATGATATTGCCGTACCACACCCAGCTTCTGCCCGAGTAAATCGCTCCTGCATCGTCAGAAAGAAGACAAACATCGTGAATGTTATTATATTCAATAATATGGTTATTGCCTTTGTAGGTGATTGCTTCGTGAGGAGAATTTGCCATTTCGTTGTGTGAACACACATTGCCGACACCGAGCAAAGTTACTGCTGGCTGATATGTCTGATAAATCTCAGACCAATCGTGAATATAGTTGTTATCTGCTTTATTATTGCCCGGGGTAAGTGCCGCGGTGTCACCGCCGTCAAGGATAATTCCGCCTTTGCCTGTGTGGGTAATTTCATTGTTATATGCAAGGTTATTGCTGCCTGACATAACAATTGCATTTCCCGCAATATTTTTGATAAGGCAATTTTGAACTGTGTTATTATCGCCTGCAATAACAACAGCATCTGCTCTTGTACCTTTTACGGTTATGCCGTCAAATGTGAGATAATCAGCTTCTGCGTTGATTATTGGTTCAAGTGATAAAGATAAGTCAATTTGTGATTCTTCAATATTTTCGGGCTTCCAAAGACAAAGCAAGCCGTTTTCACGGTCGAGATACCATTCACCCTCTGTTGTGAGTTCCTCAAGAACATTGAAGAAATAATAAGGCGCATCTGTTTTTGTTCCGAAAAGGCTGACAAACTTTGGCGAAATTTCACCCGTCTGTGCATTTAAACTGCCTATGGGCGATGATGCATCAGCCCAGTCATATTTCCAATAACCGAACATCCACACATCGTCAAGTGATTTCCATCCTGCAATCCTCTGAGCGAGTTCCTGATTAACTCTGTAAACATCAGATTCGGGATTTCGGATTTTCTCCCAACCCTTCACTTCGGTAAGTGAACCGTCAGATTCTTTTCCGAGACCTGTTTTAACAACTTCTTCCGTATGAATAAAATCATTGTCGGGGTATCTTGCAAGCGATTGTCTTTTGTCATTTACAAAAAGCTCGCAATAAAGCTCGCCCGTGTAGTCGCCATCATAGCTTCCGGCGGTATGGTATGACCCGATTGCATAAATTTTCCCCCAATCCTCTTTTGTGAGAGAATAAGGTGCTTTGGTCAAATCAACAACCACAACATTTTTCTGTGCTTCGGGTGTGAGTCTTTCAGATATTTCGGGATATTCGACAACAGAACTGAAATCATCGGTTGAAATAGTGACGCCACCGTTAAGAACAACATCTCCGTTATATGCGCAATATGTTATAGG
>CALFPM010000172.1 GCA_937919155.1 uncultured Clostridia bacterium | reverse complement strand
ATATGAAAGCACAATCATCCTTTTCTTTGCTCCCTACTGCGGTGCAAAGGTTACATTCTGCGACGGTTTCAAATATGTTCTCAAGAACATGAAGGAATTCAACCCCTCTGTTTTCGTTGCCGTTCCTCTTCTTCTCGAAACAGTTCACAGACGCCTTATGAAGAAAGTTGCAGAGAGACCTCACGGACTCACAATGTTCAAAGTCGGCAGTGTTCTCGTTAAGGCTGCAGCAAAAATCGGCATTGACCTGAAGAAGGTATTCTTCAAGGAAATCATCGACACCTTCGGCGGAAATATGCGCCTTATCATCTGCGGTGCCGCACCTATCAATCCTCAGATTCTCAGGGATTTTGAGGCATTCGGCATTCAGATTATCTTCGGCTACGGTCTCACCGAATGCGCTCCCCTTGCAATCCTTAACCACGACAGACTCCACCTTGCTGAATCCGTTGGTGAAGTTATCCCCGGCAGTGAGGCAAAGATTCTCAATCCCGATGAAAACGGCGTTGGCGAAATCTGCGTCAAGGGCGATATGGTTATGCTCGGTTATTACAAGAACCCCGAAGAAACCGCAAAAGTTATTGATGAGGACGGCTGGTTCCACACAGGCGACCTTGGCTATATGGATAAAAAAGGCCGTTTCTACATCTCAGGCAGATGCAAGAACGTTATCGTTACAAGCAACGGTAAGAACATCTATCCTGAAGAGCTTGAATATCATCTGGGCACAGACATCAGAGTCGGCGAAAGCCTTGTTCTGGCAGACGAGAACAAAAAAGGCGAAACAATCGTTGGCGCAAGAATCTATCCCAACTTTGAGGAACTCTGCCAGATTTACGGCAAGAGTGAGGAAGACTTCACAGACGAAGAACTTGACGAAATCTTCAAAGATGTTGTTGATAATGTTAACTCAAAGCTTCCTCCTTTCAAGAGCATTCTCAAGTTCAAAATCAGAAGAAAAGAGTTTGAAAAAACAACCACTTCAAAAATCATCAGACACAAGAACAAAGACTGATAAAAAGTGCTGTGCAGATTGTTCTGCACAGCATTTTACATACGGAGATTTAAATGGGAAATAAAAAAGATAAAATTTTCAACAAAATCCTCATCAGTGTTGCCGCCGCAGGTGCAGTGCGCGAAACAATCGGCAGAAAATTTATTAAGAATTACCTCAGCAGAGAAGGAATCAAGGCAATCATTGCAAAGGGCGGTCTGATGCCGAGTGAAGAAAGCGCCTGCTTCTATGAATCACCCGAGGCAAAGGCGGGCATTGAATTCTATCGCAAGCACATATATAAAAATGTTTTCACATTCAACAAATACTCTGACTGCCTGCACGCAATTTATTATGAAAACGAGGGCAGCAATCTTTATGCAATCTCCTGCCACGGATTCACGGGCGACCCCTCTCAGAACAGCATTTTCACAAAGAGATTTTATGAAATGGGTTACAGTGTGCTTCTGCCCTATCTCCGCGGTCACGGCAAAAGCGAACAGGACACCTGCACAATGGGTTGGCTGGACAGGCTCGATATCGTTGATTGGGTGAATTTCATCATTCAGAAAAATCCCGATGCAAAAATCGTTCTTCACGGCGCATCAATGGGCGCGGCAACGGTTATGAACGCAACGGGCGAAGATTTGCCCTCAAATGTCATTTGCTGCATCGAGGACTGCGGATTCACCAATATGTGGGAGCAATACCGCAACCAGATTAAAGGCACCACCAAGTTCCCCGCGGAAATTCTGCTTGCCCTTGTGAACCCCACACTCAAATCAAAACTGGGATTCGAGTTCAAGGATAACTCACCTCTCGGGCAGGTCAGAAAATCCAAAACTCCCACCCTTTTCATCCACGGCGACAAGGATACCGTTGTGCCTTTCGAAATGCTTGACAGGCTCTTTGATGCCGCATCCTGCGAAAAGGAAAAGCTTGTTGTAAAGGGTGCAACCCACGCGGCGGCAGGCTATGTTTACCCCGAGATTTATTGGGATGCAATCAAAGCTTTCATCGCGAAATATATGTAATTACTAAACTCCCGTCACAGGCACGGGAGTTTTTTGTTATATATAATGTTTTTAATATGTTGAAATATATTATAAGCCGTGATATAATATTTTAATTAGCGGACTAATACGGGAGGTAAGAAAAATGATTATCGGCGAATCAGCGGAAAATTACCTTGAAACTATACTTATCCTCAAAGAAAAGAAAGGCGCTGTGCGCTCTGTTGACGTTGCCACGGAACTTGGCTATTCAAAGCCCAGCGTCTGCGTTGCAATGCGCAATCTCCGCGAGCACGGCTATGTGACCACAGACGGTGACGGACTTATCACCCTCACGGAAAGCGGACTTGAAATTGCAAAGAACGTTTTTATGAGACACGAAACAATCACCAGATGGCTGACAGGCATCGGCGTGAGCGCAGATCAGGCGGCTGTTGACGCCTGCCGCATTGAGCATGTTATCAGTCAGGAAAGCTTTGACTGCCTTTGCAAAGCGGTGAATAAATAAGTGCAAAGGGCAAAGTTCAAAGTGCAAAGTGTCGGGTGGGCGTTGCCCACACCCATTTTTCTTTGAGTGCAAAGGGCAAAGTGCAAAATGCGCTTTAAATGAGTAATTGTATAAATTACATAAATAATTTTACAAACATTTCGATTTAGCGTGGTAAATCGCTAATTGACTAACACGATAAAGTGTGCTATACTGTGTGGCATACTCGTAATATCAGGAGAAGATTATGGAAGAATTTCTTGCAACAATGTCCAAAGAGGACAGCCTTAACTATGAACTCTCAATGCTTTACAAGCAGTGGGGATACAAAGAATACAGAATGGCAAAATTCGAGGAATACAGCTTTTACAGCGACAACCGCGATTTCCTTGCAGGCAAAGGTATTCTTGCATTCAACAATTCAGACGGCAGACTGATGGCTCTCAAGCCCGACATCACCCTCTCAATCGTCAAGAATGCAAAGCTCTCATCTGCTCTCACAAAGCTTTACTATAACGAAAGCGTTTTCAGAATGAGCGACAGTTCAATGGATTACAAGGAAATCAAGCAGACGGGCGTTGAAGTGCTGGGCAAGGTTGACGATTACCTTGTTGCCGAGGTGCTCAGCCTTGCAGCAAAGAGCCTCAAAACAATCGACAAGGACTTTGTTCTTTCCGTTTCGCATATGGCGTTCATCCCCTCTCTGCTTGCAGAGCTTGGCATCGGAGAAAACGCAAAGAAAGATATCATCCGCTGTGTGCAGGGCAAAAACACCCATGACCTGCGTGCAATCTGCGAAAAAAGCGGTGTATGCGCAGAAAAAACAGAGCTTCTCGCAAAGCTTGCAGGCATCAACGGCAGATTTGATGAAGTTCTTCCTCAGCTCACCGCCCTCGCCTGCAACGATGCAATGAAAAAAGCTTGCAACGAGCTTGCATTCATTGCCGCATCACTCAAGAAGAGCGCAATCGCAGACAGACTCTGCATTGACCTTTCCGTGCTTAACAACACCGAATACTACAACGGCATTATCTTCCAGGGTTATGTTGAAAAGGCACCCTCAGCCGTGCTTTCGGGCGGCAGATACGATAAGCTGGCAGGCAAACTGCGTGAAAACACACAGGCTATCGGCTTTGCGGTTTATCTTGATAACCTTAATCTTTACTACAGAAAAGAACGCGATTTTGACAGCGATATCCTTATTCTTTTCGATTCTGCAAGCAGCAGCGAAAATCTTCTCGGCGTTGCGCAGAGCTTTATCGATAAGGGTTTCACAGTCAGAGTTGAACATAAAATCCCCGAAGGATTCAAAGCAAAAACAGTTTACAGTTTTGAAAACGGAGCTCTCAAGGAGGTAGAAACATGCTGAATATAGCTTTGCCTAAAGGCAGACTCGGTGACAAAGTTTATGAGCTTTTTGCCTCAATCGGTTATGACTGCAGTGAAATCTACAGCGATAACAGAAAGCTCGTTTTTGAAAACAAAGAAAACGGTGTGCGTTATCTTCTTGTTAAGCCCTCCGACGTTGCA
>CALFPM010000171.1 GCA_937919155.1 uncultured Clostridia bacterium | reverse complement strand
AAAATATATCACAACCACTATTGTTGCAAGTTTGTCTGCACGTGTTTTTGCAATGGTTGTTGAATTGTCATTTTGTGAAATGATTTTCACATCCGTGCCGATTTTTTCGGGATTTGCTCTGAAACAGTAAAGCGAACGGGGTCTTTTGCCGCCGCTTACCTTATAAATCATTTTTGCTACGGCAAGATGAAGCCTGACGGCTGTCTGTCTGATGAATCCCCACACACCGTAAATAATGTTTTTCATTATATATACCGCCTTTGAATATATTTGCATTTCAATTATATTGCCGCAAAGCTTTTTTGTCAATCTGTTCTGAAGTCCTTTTTATGGGACACAATAGCGGCTATAATGAAATCAAGATAAAGAAAAGACGCCGGACGGCAGACATAATTCTGTGAAAACACGAATATAATTAAGCAAACAGACCAAAATAATTTTTTTGTTCTGCAGGAAAAGGACAAAAAATATTTTTGCAAGCTTTGAGTTTTGCCTTAAATAGCACTTATTGTGGTTGGGTTGTTTGACTTTGAGCATATCTTGTGTTAAAATGGCAATGTAAAAAAATATCGCAAAAAATCGAACATTTGTATTGACAAACGAATGTTCACCTGCTATAATAAAGACCACAGAACAAATGTTTCACTCGTTCAGCCGAGGAGGTAAATAAAATGACATTCTTAACAATATTAAAAACATTCCTTGAACTTGCCGCAGTAGTTCTTCTTATTGTTGGTTTCATAAACGAAAAAAAGGTTATTGCTTTTGAAGTGAAGCTTGCAAGAGCAATCAGAATTCACATCCGCAACTACCGTCTCCGCAAGCAGAGAGAGGCTCAGAGAGAGTACGCTGCCCGTGTTCAGTCCAGAGCACCTGAAGATGTATACGAAGAGGCTCAGGCTCCCGTGCTTACGGTAGTGAGCAAAAAAGGCTCTCACAGAGTCGCTTGATTTGTCTTTCGATTTTATTGCATAAATCAGACCCCCTGATAATTTTCAGGGGGTCTGATGTTTTTATTTTCCGTTTTTGCTGAGCATATCTCTTTTCAGGTCCCAAAGGGGCTGAGAAAGGTCAACATAGTAATTATGAGGATTTTCAAATCTTGTAACCTCGTCCCAGAGGGTTTCAACCTGAGCGGCACAGTAATCTCTGATTTCCTTTACGCTCTTTTTCTCAAACACACACTTGCCTTTGCTGAATACAGGCTCAAGAAGCTCGCGCACCGTGAAGTTGGTAACGGTTTTGCGTTTCCAGGTGTAATCGGGGTCGAAAAGCTCATAAGGCTGAGATTCATCAATTTTCTCGCTGGCAAGGGTCATAAGGTCTGCAATCGCTTTTCCTGTGTCCTTGTCATAAAGGCGATATGTTCTCTTGTTGCCGGGAGTGGTGATTTTCTGAACATTTTCGCTCAATTTGATTTTGGGAACAAGTTCACCGTCTTTTTCAACGGCGCAGAGCTTGTAAACACCGCCGAGCATGGGGCTTGATGAGGATGTTATCAGTCTTTCGCCTACGCCGAATGAATCGATTTTTGCTCCCTGAAGAAGCATATCTCTGATGATATATTCGTCAAGTGAGTTTGATGCAACGATTCCGCAGTCGGGATAGCCTGCATCGTCCAGCATTTTTCTTGCTTTTCGGGAGAGGTATGCAATATCACCGCTGTCAATTCGGATTCCCTTGGGACGCTTGCCCATAGGCTTGAGAACCTCGTCAAAAACCTTGATTGCGTTGGGAATTCCTGACTTGAGAGTGTTGTATGTGTCAACAAGCAGGGTGCATCCGTCAGGATATTCCTTTGCATAAGCTCTGAATGCATCAAGCTCGCTGTCAAAAAGCTGAACCCAGCTGTGAGCCATTGTGCCCAGTGCGGGAACTCCGAATATTTCATCGCTGATTGTGCATGCAGTGCCTGTGCAGCCGCCGATGTACGCCGCCCTTGCACCGTAGATTGCGCCGTCAGCACCCTGAGCGCGTCTTGAACCGAATTCCATAACAGCCTTGCCTGCTGCTGCGCGGGAAATGCGGTTTGCCTTTGTGGCAATGAGGCTCTGGTGATTTATACAGAGAAGAAGCATTGTTTCGATGAACTGAGCCTGAATAACGGGACCCTTTACCTTAACGATGGGTTCGCCGGGGAAAACGGGAGTGCCTTCGGGAATCGCCCACACATCGCAGGCAAATTCAAAGTTTGCAAGGTACTCAAGAAAATCTTCTCCGAAGCCTTTGCTGCGGAGATATGCAATATCATCGTTATCGAATTTAAGATTTGCAAGGTAGTCGACAAGCTGTTCAACACCTGCCATAATAACAAAACCGCCGCCGTCAGGCACTTTTCTGTAGAACATATCAAAATACGCAATGGTATCCTCAAAACCGTTCTTGAAATAGCCGTTTGCCATTGTGATTTCATAAAAATCCGTAAGCATCGTCAGATTGCGCTGAGGCTTTGTGTAACTCATAAGACATTTCCTTTCTTGGTTGCTTTTTGACATTATACACCCGATAATGCAGATTTTACAATATATATTTCCAACAAAAAACATTTTTTTGAAATATGGTATTTGCGGATTTGAGAGAAATATTACAATCTGTGTAAACAAAAAAGAAATTATATGTAAAAAGTGTTGCATTTTGAAAAAAGGTGTGATAAAATTACAAAACAGATGTGCAAAACCCATGGACTTTAGCTTGGTTTGCAGATTTTTATACAAAATGTATAAATTTTTTGTGTTTTTTCTATACAGGAGGTTTAACGAAATGAGAATCAGAAAGCAGACTCTCGGAGACAGAAATATTGTTGGCGCAAAAGTTGAAGCAAGGCGCAAAGCTATAAATATGAAACAGAAGGATCTTCTCACTCAGCTTCAGATAAAGGGTATTGACCTTAATGCATCGGGTCTTTCAAAGCTGGAGGGTCAGCTTCGCAGCGTTACCGATTTTGAGCTTAAGGCACTTTCCGAAGTTCTCGGAATGACAGTTAACGAGTTGCTTGGCATTGACGAATAATATGTTAACGATAACCGCACTTTCAGGTGCGGTTTTTTTATTTGATGATTTTAATTGAAAATTATTATAATGTATGATACAATTACTGTGTATCATTGTGTATTGGAGGAATCACCGATGGTTAAAGAATTTATGGGCAAGGATTTCCTGCTTGGCAGTGAGCCTGCCGTTAAAATGTATGAGGCGGCGGAGAAAATGCCGATTTTTGACTGGCATTGCCATCTTTCGCCCAAAGAAATTTACGAAAACAAGCAGCCCGAGGACATCGCATGGCTCTGGCTTGCGGGCGACCACTATAAATGGCGCGCAATGCGCTCCTGCGGCGTTGATGAAAAATATATCACGGGCGATGCAAGCGGATATGAAAAGTTCAAGGCATTTGCAAGCATAATGCCTAATCTTATCGGCAATCCCATGTATCATTGGTGCCATCTTGAACTGAGAAGATATTTCGGCATCACCGATATTCTCAATGCGGAAAACGCGGACAGTATCTGGGAGAGGGCAAATGCCGCAATCAAAGCGGGCGGATTCACGCCCCGTGAGCTTATTGAAAAATCAAATGTTACTCATCTTTGCACAACAGACGACCCTGCGGACAGTCTCGAATATCACAAGCTGATTGCCGCAACCGATTTCAAGTGCAAGGTGCTGCCTGCTTTCAGACCCGACAAGGCTCTGGGCATTGACCTTCCCTCGTGGAGAGGCTGGGTTTCCGATATGGAAAAAACCGCAGGCAGAGAGATAAACGGATTTGCTCAGCTTTGCGAAGTGCTTAAAGAGAGAATTGAGTTCTTTGCGGAAATGGGTTGCCGTGCAAGCGACCATGCTTTTGCTTATGTTCCCTATGAGGAGGCAACTGCCGAGGAGCTTGAGGCAATTTTCTCAAAGGTGAAAGGTGGCGAAGATGCTAGCGTTGTTGAGGCGGATAAATTCAAAACCGCTTTGCTTGCATATCTTGCGGCTGAATATGCCGACAGAGGCTGGGGAATGGAGCTTCACATCGGACCCATGAGAAACAACAACACTCTTATGTTCAACAGAATCGGACCCGATGCAGGCTTTGATTCAATAGACGACAGAGAAATTGCGCAAAAGCTTTCACGCTTCCTTGACAGCCTTGCCGTTAAAGAAAAATTGCCCAGAACAGTTCTGTTCACACTTAATCCCAAAGATAATTATGTTCTCGGCACAATGCTCGGCAACTTCCAGAACAGCGATGCGGAAAGCAAAATTCAGTTCGGTTCAGCATGGTGGTTCAATGACAACATTGACGGCATGAGAGAGCAGATGAAGGCTCTCGCAAATCTCGGTGCGCTCGGCAAATTCGTTGGTATGGTTACGGATTCACGCTCATTCCTTTCTTATCCCCGTCACGAGTATTTCCGCAGAATCATGTGCGGTCTTATGGGCGATATGGTTGCGGGCGGTCTTTATCCCTATGACGAAAAAACTCTTTGTATGCTTGCGGAAGATATTTCATATAATAACGCAATCAAATATTTCGGTGTTTAATTATAGCGGATACAGCTCCTTGTCAGACCGAAAGGCTGAAATGATTTTTGTTGAAAGGACAGATAACTATGGCAAAATACGTTCTTGCTCTCGATCAGGGTACAACCAGCTCAAGAGCGATTGTTTTTGATAAAAAGGGAAATATCGTAAGCAAGGCTCAGAACGAATTTGAACAGATTTATCCGCAGGCGGGTTGGGTAGAACACGATCCCATTTCAATTCTTTACAGCCAGTTTCAGGCGGTATCTTCCTGTATTATGCAAGGCGGAATAAATCCTTGCGATATTGCGGGTATCGGCATCACGAATCAGCGCGAAACAACCATCCTCTGGGACAGACAGACGGGTAAGCCTGTTTATAACGCAATCGTGTGGCAGTGCCGCAGAACTGCGGATCTTTGCGAAAACCTCAAGGCAA
>CALFPM010000170.1 GCA_937919155.1 uncultured Clostridia bacterium | reverse complement strand
GAACGGCGAAGAGCTTCTTCCCGGTCTTATCGAAAGCGGCTTCTCACCCAAGGTTATGGCAAACATCAAGGATGACGGTTTCTCAATCGACTGCCTCAAGACTGTTCAGGGTCTTCCCTCATCATATCTTCAGTATTACTACTGCCGTGAGGCAAAGCTTGCTCATCAGAGAGAAGATGACAAGACAAGAGCTGAAGTTTGCATGGAAATCGAAGAACAGCTTCTTGAAATGTATCAGAACACAGAAATCGTAACAAAGCCTGCACTTCTTGATAAGAGAGGCGGCCACAAGTATTCACTTGCAGCGGTTTCGCTCATCGATTCAATTGCAAACGACAAGAAGGATGTTCATGTTGTTAACATCAAGAACAACGGCACACTTCCCTTTATGGCAGATGATGATATTGTTGAGATTGCGGCTGTTATCGGTGCAGACGGAGCAACACCCGTGCCCGTAACAGAAAGAATCAATGACCATATCGTTGGTCTTATGAGAGTTGTCAAAACCTATGAAAAGTATGCTGTTAAGGCTGCAATCACAGGTGATGACGACTACGCAATCAAGGGTCTTCTTGTTCATCCCCTTGTTGGCGATTATGAAAAGACAGTCAAGTGTTTCAACGAGCTTAAGGAAGCACACAAGGAATTCCTTCCCCAGTATTTCAAGAACTAAAAAGTATCACCCCATTGCAGAAATGCAACGGGGTGATTTTTGTTAAATATCAAATTTTATTTCTGAAATATCCCTTATTTCTTTCATCGCCTTGCTTACCTGCAGGGCGCGTTCTGCCGTTACGGCATAATAGGGGTTGTCGGGATTTGCGATGAATTCTTCAAATGCCTTTGCCTCGTACCCCATAAGTTTTTCTTTCGGCACATCGCCGATTATTTCAGTTGCGTTGCCGCTGTTATCGATAAGCTTCATATTTGTAAGCTTTGAGATTGATTCAATTGTTATTGTTCCCTCGTCACCGAAAATCTGCGAGCCGAGTCTGTCCTGACCAAGCTTTGAATATGTGAGGTTAACAAGCTTGTCGGAGTAAAGGAATGCCGCGTTTCCGCTGCCGTCTGCACCGCTTTCCATAAAGTGAGCGCAGGCGGTTATTTTTTGGGGCAGACCAAAAAGGTCAAGGGCGGGGTATACGCAGTAAATGCCCAGATCCATAAGGCAACCCGTTGCAAGTGCAGGATTGAAGATGTTGGGCAGCTTGCCCTCAAGATAAGCAGGATATTTGGAAGAAAGCTGAGAAAAATCGAAATGCACACTTGTGATTCTGCCGATTTTTTTCAGCGCATCTTTCAGCAATTCCCTTGCGGGGTTGAACATATACATTATTGCTTCAATGTAAATAACACCGTTTTTCTTTGCAAGAGCCTGCAATTCTTCCAATTCACAAGGCTCAACGGTAATGGGCTTTTCGCAGATAACATGCTTGCCTGCTTCAATCAGCTTTTTTGATTGCTCATAGTGCAGGCGGTTTGGACTTGCCACATATGCCGCATCAAAATCGCCGTTTGCGAACTCTTCAAAGTCGGTGTATACGGTTGAAATTCCGTTTTCTGCGGCAAATTTTCCGCCGCTTTCTTCTGTTCTGGAATAAACAGCCGCAAATTCAGCGTTGCAAAGCTGCCTTGCACCGTCAATGAACGATTTTGCAATCCAGCCTGTGCCTATAACTCCGTAGCGCATAGAATCAAAGCTCCTTCGCCATCACGGTGCCGCTCTTTTTCATTGCCAGGAGGGTCTTGAAACCGTTTTTCTTATAAAATTTGATGCCTCTTACATTGTCTGTGCCAACGATAAGCATAATGCTTTTAGCGCCCTTCGCCTTCATATGAGAGGTGAGAGTGGAAATCATATTTGAGCCGTTTCCGTTGCCTCTGAAAGGTGCATTGATGTCAATGTGAAGATGTGAAGGGTATTTGAGAGAGAAAACTCCGTGAGCCGCAATTTCAATAATTGCATCCCTGTAGTTTGTTTTGCCTGTTTCACGAACCTTTTCAAGATAAGGCTTCATCTTCTTCACATATTTCCAAAAATTCATTGCACCGAAAACATAACCCTGAGCGACATCATTTTCATCAACGAGAACAAAAACATTTTCAGGCTCCTGTTCTATATAATAGTTACAGAAGGTGTAAAGAATAAAATCGCGGGTGTTAGGGTCTGTCAGCGCATCCTTGGGGCCTGTGTTAAGGCAAACCTGCTGAACATCCTTATAATATTTGGGTTCATAGTTTTTGATTGTAACCATAGTTAAACCTCCACAGTAAAGTGTCTTTCTCCGTTAAAGGAAATTTTCTCGCCCTTATGTTCAAAAATTGCGTTGATTTTGGGGTCTGCGTTAACCTTAATGGTTGCGGTGTTGCCTGATTTTATGTATTCAACGCTGATTTTGCCGTTTTCGGTTGTGATGTAACCCTTTGCGTTGTTGATGCCGTCAACAAATCTGGGGTTGATGATAACATTTTCATAGGCAACGCTGTTTTCAGGCTGACGGATGCCGAGAAGATACATAAACAGATATTTCACAACTGCACCGAACATAGGATGGTTGCGTGAATCTCTGCCGTACCAGTTTTCCCATATTGTTGTTGCACCGTTATTTTTCATGAATGCAAATGATGCTTCTTTTTTGTTCGAAAGCAGGTCAAATGCAAGCTGATTTTCGTTGATTGAGAAAAGATAGCCGATGAGAGCTTCCGTGGCGATAATGCCTGTATCGAATTTGCCCAGCTCTTTGTATTTGCGCACCATGTTTTTCTTGCCCGTTTCATCGCCCATACCAACTCTGAATGCAAGGCATGATGCACCGTTGACATCTCCGCAGTAGCTGTGGCTCCAGGGGCTGTAATAGGCAATATCAAGAGCTTTTCTGATTCTCTCCTCGCGCTCGGACAGGTGAGCAGCCTCGCTTTGTCTGCCGAGAATTTCCGCAACTTCAATAACCTGCTGAATGAATCTCACATAGAGAACGGTATTGATATATGTTTCAGGCACAACGATGGGGTCGGGAGTGCACCAATCGCCAAGGCACCAGCCGTCCTTTTCCTCACGCCATACAAGTCCGTTTTCACTGCGGCTTTCAAGGTAATCGAGATAACGGAGCATCTTGGGGAAGAATTCCTCAAGGAGAGCTTTGTCGCCATACATTTTATAGAATTTATAGGGCACTTCAACTATTGCGCCGCCCCAGCCTGAGGGACCGCCGCCGCCACCCATAAGGGGTGCTGTGTGCTGAATATGACCGCTCTTTTTGCACTGACAGTCTGCAATGTCATAAATCCACTTGCGATAGAATTCGCGGCTGTCAAGGAGCATCATTGCAGTTTCGCCGCAAAGCTGACCGTCACCCGTGTAGCCCAGTCTTTCTCTGTGAGGGCAATCGGATGGCACGCCGCTGTGCATATTGCCAAGCTGAGTTCTTATGTATGCATCGTAAAGCCAGTTGAGCACTTCGTTGTCGCACTCAAATGCCGATGTAACGGGGCAATCGGAATGAACAACATCAACTCTGACGGGTTCAACATCCGCAGTGACTCTGAAATAGCGGAAACCGTGCCATGTGAAGTGAGGAATGTATTCACGGTCTGTGCCGTCTGCAATGAATTCTTCGGTCTGATAATCTTTATCAAAATTGAACTGTATGCCGTACCAATCACGCTTTTCGTGGATTTCCTCGGCATAGCTTACGGTGAATTTTTTGCCTTTTTCAGTGCATTTGAAAACAGCATAGCCAACGGTGTTTTCGCCTGCATCGTAAAGCTTTGTCGCGCCCTCATCCTTGATAAGGACGGGCTTTATTGTTCTGATCACCTTATCCGCAGGTGAAAACTGAATGTAAAATTCACTTTCGGGTGCAGGGATAACGGAGCTTTCTGCAAAGCCGTCAAGCGTTGTGGGATAGAGGGTGTAATCGTGTTTTTCGCCGTAGTAAAGATTGTTGAATGTGATGAATCCTTTGTGTGAAAGGGTTGACTCATCGCTGATAACCTCGCCGCTTGCCTTTTCGATAAGATAGCAAAGCTTGGGAGTGCCGAAAACAACATCACCTTCTGCCATGCGTACATTCTGGTTGTAGTAACCGTTGCCGAGCATAACTTCAAGGTGATTTTCGCCATCTGCAAGGTAATCGGTAATATCGTATTTCATGCAGTAAATTCTGAATGAAAGTTCATCGTCAAGGGGAAATGTGAGCTTGTGTAGGTCGCGCTCGCTGTAGCAGGTAGCGTTGGGCACAAGCAAATCATCGCTGACTTTTCTGCCGTTGATAAAAAGCTTGAAAAATCCGAGACCGCAGATTGTTATTTCTGCTTCTTCGCCTTTGACAGCATTGAAACTTTTGCGGAAAAGGGGGGCATCACTGCCTGAACATTCAATCCATTTTGCGTTTTTGAAAATCTGATTGCTTGTCATATTTCTACCTCCATAAGTTCTGCGAGCCTTGCGCTCATCTGCTCCCATTCATCCATAACGGTGAGCTGAGTGTCTGTCAGCTCTTCAAGCTGATTTGTCAGTTTTAAGACTCTTTCATAGTCTGCCGAAACCTCAGGGTCGGAAAGCAGACCGTTGAGCTCGGAAATCTCGCCGTCAAGGCGGTCAATTTCCTCTTCGCTGCGTTTGATTTTGCCTTTAAGTCGGTTGATTTCGCTGTCACGCTCTTTGCGCAGTTTATATAAATTAACCTTTTGCTCAGATTTCTTCGGCTTTTCCTTTGCCTGCGCAAGAGCTATGCCTGCATATGAATCATAGTCGCCGTCAAATTTTTCAAAACCGCTTTCGGTCATCCGATAAATTTTTGTTGAAAGTTTATTGATAAAATATCTGTCGTGGGAAACGGCGATGATTGTGCCGTCAAAGTCGCTGAGAGCCGCTTCAAGCACTTCTCTTGACGGAATATCAAGGTGGTTTGTGGGCTCGTCAAGAAGAAGCACATTTGCGCCCGAGAGCATCAGCTTCAGCAGGCAGAGCTTTGCCTTTTCGCCGCCGCTGAGAGTGTCCACATTCTTGAAAACATCGTCACCTCTGAAAAGGAAAAGAGCAAGGTAACTGCGAACAGTTTTTTCGGTAAAAAGACGGTGCTCGTCCCATATTTCATCAATAACCGTTTTTCCGCCCTTGAGGCTTTCGAGGCTCTGATCAAAGTAGCCGATTTTTACATTTGCGCCGTAGTTGAATGAGCCGTCATCCGCCGATTGCTGACGGGTGAGAATGCGGAGCAAGGTGGTTTTGCCGCATCCGTTTGTGCCGAGAACAAACACACGGTCGTTTTTATAAACCTCCATATCCGCATCGCGGAAAAGACGCTTTGAGCCGAATGCTTTTGAAAGTCCGCTGACCTTAAGCACATCATTTCCCGTTTCACAGGCAGCTTCAAATTTCATTCTCATTGATGAAAGAGGAGGGTCGGGAATAACAAGCTCTGCTTTTTTCTTCTCAAGCATCTTTCGCTTGCTTTCTGCGGTGATGAAATTGCGCTCCCTTGCAAATGAGCGTTGCTGCTCAATGATGCCCTCTATGCGCTTTATTTCTGCCATCTGATTTTCATATTGACGTCTTTCGCTTTCAAGGCGTTCTTCTTTGAGTTTGAGATAAGTTGAGTAATTACCTTTGGTGCAATAGCTTTTGCGGTTGGTAATTTCAACGGTTTTGTTTGTGACTCTGTCAAGGAAATAACGGTCGTGGGAAATAACGATTATAGTACCTCTGAAAGTTGAAAGATAGGTTTCAAGCCATTCCGTGCCTGCAATGTCAAGGTGGTTGGTGGGCTCGTCAAGGAGAAGCAAATCCGAACCGCTCAAAAGGAGCTTGCACATACTCAGCTTTGAGCGTTGACCGCCGCTGAGCTTATCGCAGGTGAGATAAAAATCATCCTCGGAAAAACCGAGACCGATAAGCGCAGAGCGTGTGCGGCTTCTGTAAGTCAGACCGTCCTGCTCCTGAAACTGCTCGTTAAGGCGTTGCTGCATTTCAATCAGCTTATCCTGACCGCCTTCGTTTGCATCAATGGCGGCGGCTATATCCTCAAGCTCGCGCTCCATTTCCATAAGATGCTCAAAAACGCTGAGAGCCTCATCATAAACCGTGCGCACCGAGCCGTGGCAGGCGTGCTGCTCAAGATAGCCTACCTTGACATTTCTGCCAACGAATGCACCGCCCTCGGTGGGCTCAATTTCACCTGTTATGACCTTGAAAAGCGTAGTCTTACCCGTTCCGTTTGCGCCGATGAGTCCGACAAACTCACCGGGATTGACGTCAAACGAAACATTTTCAAACAGCACCTTGCCGCCGAAATCAACTTTTAAATTCTGAACACTGACACTTGCCATTTAGATTCTCGTTTCAATAATTTCTGATTCACCCGTGATGGTGTATTCTCCTGCGTTTGCAGGAATAAATATGCTGTCGCCCTTTGTCAGCTCAAGCTTTTCGCCGCAGCAGTCAAGAGTAACATTGCCTGCCATAATCAGCAGAGAAACAAATGAGTTTTCGTCTGCAATGCCGCTGATGCTGCCCTTTGTGTCAAGCTTCCACACCTTGAAGAGAGGGCAGTCTGCAAGCAGTCTGCGCTCGGGGGTGTCAAGAGCAGGGTTTGAGAAATCGGGCTGTGAATATTTTTCAAGCTTTGTAACGGCGGCGCCGTCCTCAACGTGAAGCTCACGGGGCTTGCTGTCTGCGCCAACGCGGTTGTAGTCATAAATTCTGTAGGTTGTGTTTGAGCTTTCCTGCACTTCTGCAAGCAGAATGCCTTTGCAGATAGCGTGGAGTGTACCCGAATCAATGAAGAAGAAATCGCCCTTCTTCACCTTTACGTTTTCAACATAATCGGTCAGAGTGTTGTTTGCAATTGCTGTCTTGAATCCTTCGGGAGAAATCTTATCTTTAAATCCGAGAATGAGGCTTGCATCCTCATCGCAATCAATGATGTACCAGCACTCGGTTTTGCTCTGACCTTTGCCCGTAAGCTCGCAGTATTCCTTGGTGGGATGCACCTGCACGGAAAGGTTATCCATAGCATCAATGAATTTTATAAGAATGGGAAAATCCTCAAAATTGCCTGCGTTCTTGCCGCAGAGTTCGGGATTTTCCTTAACAACATCAGCAAAGGATTTGCCTGCAAATCCGCCGTTTGCAACGGTGCTGGAGCCTGCTTCGTGGCAGGAGAGCATCCAGCCTTCAGCAGCATTCTTTTTCTCTGTTTTAACGCCGTATTCTTCAATCAGCTTTTTGCCGCCCCAGATTGTTTCCGAAACAAAGGGGAGCAGTTTGATGGGATATAATTTCATTTATGATTCCTCCAAGGGTAATTTTTCTTAATTTGTATCATTTTATCATATTTGTCCAATAATTTCTATAGAATAATTAAGGGAGGATGAAAATTATGGAAAAATATTTTAATTCTGCAAAAATTTTTTATTATGAAATGATAAGAAAACCTGTCAAACCTGTTCAGGACAATATTTTGCTTCAGATTCGCGACACTTCACTGCGCCTTGAGAGCGCATACAGCCGATTTGAAAACGAGAGCAACGAGGACCTGATTGATTCTATAATCTATGAAATCCAGTCTCTCAAGGCACTTTACCGCTATCTGCTTAAGCTTGCAAAGGAAAAGGGGATTGAATGCTCGGGAGTCTCCGTTTTCAGCGGGGAGGTAATCTGATTGAACGGTTTTTTTATCGGGTCGGCAATCATAGCCGCTGTTTGCGTAATGTGGTGGACGGTGAAAAGCGAAAAGGGAGCAAGAAGCTTTGTGCTGTCCGCCCTGCAGGGGATTGCGGCAATGTTTGCAGTGAATTTAACGGGAATGGTGACGGGCGTTACTCTTGCCGCCAATTGGTACACCGTTGCCACTTACATAGTCCTGGGTCTGCCCGGAGTAATAGCAAGCCTGATAATCAATCTTATACTTTGAACTTATGATAACCGCCGATAAGGTTTCCGTGATTCTTACCTTTCAGGGTGAGGAAAACGGATGTTTCATCGGGAATTTCAATTTCAAACACCGTACCGCCCTCGGTTTTCGTCCACTCAATGCGGAGAATGCCTTTGGGCGTTTTTATTTTTGTTTTCACAAAGTCAAGACCGAAATCAAGAACGGGATCAACCGTTATCCGCCTGTAGCCGTCATCCACACATCTGATGCCTGCAAGATGAGTGAAGAAAAACTCATCATATGTGGCAAGAAAATAGTGGTTGAGAGAGCGGGTGAGAGGTTCCCAGCTTTCCCAGGCAGAGTCCGTGTCGCTCTCAAGCCATGAACCCCAACTCGGATATGTTGTCTGGGTCAGCACTTTATAAGCGACATCGGCGTAACCGTAGTCACAAAGCACGGGCAGGATGAATTTTGTGCCGACACAGCCTGTGTCAAGATGATAATTTTTGCGGATAACATCTTCAGCCAGATTTTTTGCCACTTCTTCAGGCTCCTGTGCAAAGCCGAACGCAAGAGGAAGAAGATTTGAGGTCTGCCTGTATTCCGTGCGTTTTCCTTTCGGTTCCCAGAATGTGGTTTCGTATATTTTTTTATCTTTGTTGTAGAATTTCTTGTTGAATTCTTTAATGATTACTTTGAGAATTTCAAAATATTCATCGCTTTCATCTGAATATTCTTCAAGGAGAACAGCAATTTCAGAAATTGAATTGATCATTTCAGCCACAAAAGCGGTGCAGCAGATTTCCGCACCCTCGGACGTATTGCAGATAACATCCAGATCAACATCGCCTGCAGGTGCAACCCAATCGGCAAGCCCCTTTGTGTTCCATACCCAGCCTTTTTCTTTGATTTCAAGGATGTTTTTGACGGCGTATTCCCTCAGGGTGGGGTAGATTTCATTAGCGTAGTCATACATATTGCAATGTCGGATAAGCTCAAGAACGCCGAAAACGAAAATGCTGTTCCATACGGGGGAATTCTCAATTGACCAGTTTACGGAGGGCGCAATCACGGGCACACTGCCGTATTCGTCAAAGCAATCTTTCATAACATCGATGAAAGAGGGCAGAAATGTGCTCATATCAAAATTGAACATCATCATCTGAAGAGCCATATTTGCATCGCCCAGCCAGCCGTTTTTTTCCCATACGGGAGTGTCGGTGGGCTTGCCCTGAAAGTTGTTGAGCATTGTGTTGACTGCAATTTTGTGAAGTCTGTTTATGTTTGGGTCGGAGCAGGAGAATTCAGAAATTATTTCAACATCGTTTGCGATTCTGTAAATTTCAATATCTTCGGCACAGAGGTTTTCAACACCCTCGACCTGAATATATTTGAAGCCTTTGTAGCTGAATTTCGGCTCATATTCAAAAGTTTCGCCGTTACTGATAAAGCAATCCTGCTGAATGTATCCGTTGGGGAACCAGTTGCCGTCACGACCCTCGCCTTTGCCGATTTTGCGTACATGGCCGTCATCGGTCAGTCTTTCGTTATATGTAATGTAAACCTCGGTGTCTTTCGGAGCAACAATTCTGATTTTTGCCCAGCCTGTCACCATTTCAGGTGCGGTGATTACGAATGCACCGTCAGCCAGACGCTGAATTTTTTCGGGTGCAAAGGTGTTGATTCTTCTTATGGGCGGCATATACTGCTCTTTGAGTTTGCCCTCGGGAGCCTCTGCAAGGCAAGCATTTTTCCAAACGGAATTTTTGCGTCTCGCATCATATGTTTCGCCGTAATAGATGCTGTTTGCGGTGATGGGGCCGTCAAGGCTGACAAGCCAATCTTCGCCTGTTGCAAAAGATTCTGTAGTGCCGTCATCATAATTAATCACAAAATCCGCAATCAGTTTGGGTGATGACCTCCAGGGCGCGGCATCCCAATGCCAGATATCGGTTGTTTCGTTGAAAAAGCCGTTGCCCATCTCCACCGTAACGGAATTTATGCCGTTTTGGAGAAAAGGTGTGATGTCAAATTTGCGGTAAGGCACGGTTTTGCTGTATTGCGTGTGTGCAGGGTTGAGCAGGGAATCATCGGGCAGACTGCCGTTGATTTTCATTTCAAAAAGTCCGAGACCGCAGATATATGCTTCGGCACTGACAATATTCTTTTTTATCTCAAATTCTTTTTTGAAGACAGGCGCAAGCCTTTCCTCAATGCTAATGCCTGAGCCGATCCATTTGCCTGACCATTCACGGGTTTTGTGCATATTAATCCCTCTTTATTTATAGTTTTTTACGAAATGTTTGTAGAATACAACCGCATTGCCGACCGCCTTGACGGAAAGATTTTCATTGGGGTTGTGTACGCTGTCAAATTGCTGATTGTTCATTTCTATGGGAGCAAAGCGCAGGGCGCAGGGGCTGATTCGGGTGAAATGCCTTGCATCCGTGCCTGCAGGGAGAAGATAAACGGAATTTGCAATGTGGGGGAAAACTTCGCCGATGCATTTGCTTGTGTATTCAAAGCCTTTGCTCTTCATATCGGCAGGCAGATAGCTTTCGTTTATTTTTCCGTCCGTTATCTCAACGGCATATTTTGCTGCAATTTTTTTCAGAGCCTCAAGGCCTTTTTCAAAATCATCTGCATCGATGAACCTCATATAAATGTTTGCCGTGCAGGATTTATCGGCAGTTGAGCCTTTGATATCGGTAACGGCCATTGTTGTGCCGAGCATTGTTGCAGCCTGAGAGGTGAGCTTGGGTGCAATTTTTACTATAAGCTTACCGAAGCACCAGAGATTGGCGCAGACAAGCCTTGCCGCAAAGGGCATATAGGGGCAAAGTCCCTCAAACATTGCCTTGACCTCGGGATGAAGTCTTGCAATGAAAATGTTCTTTGATTCGATTTCCGCAATGAATTTGCTCATTCTTGCAATGGGCGCTTTTTTGTTGAGGGCAAATGCTTTTGAAACACCCTGCTTTGCGGTGCAGACAAGAGTGCGTCTGCCTTTTTCGTGGGTTGCCACCATTGCACACTTGCTTTTCACAAGGCTGACGGGTGGATCGATTATTCCGCCGCCCTCGTCAAGCACGATTTCAAATTCAATGCCGTTTTTCTGAAAATATTCAGCGGCAAGTTTCATTCCGTCACCGAAAATTTCTTCGTTGTGGGATGAGCCGATGTAAAGATTGCATTCGGGGATAAAACCCTCAGACAAAAGCTCTTCAACCGCCTGAAATTCGGCGAAAAGAGAGGTTTTTGTGTCAACGGTACCTCTGCCGTGGATAATGCCGTCAATTATTTCGCCGCCGAAAGGGGAATGCTTCCATTCTCCGTTTTCCGCAACCACATCGTGGTGAGACATAAGCATAATATTTCTGCTTTTGTTCTTGCCCTCGATTTTGTATATCCAGCAATCATCGCCGAAAATCATTTTTTCAGCTTTCTGATGAAAAATGGGGAAAAGATTTTCAACAACATCTCTCAGCTTTGCAAATTCAGCGTCATCATAGCTGCCCTTAACCGAAACGGTTTTGCATTTTATCATTTCAGCAAGTCTTTCCGCATATTCAAGCTGTTCTTTTTCTGTGAGATGAATTTTTTCATCTGTCAGCTTTCGTGCTTTCTTTTTTATTGAAATTGCGTTGACGGAAAGCACGATAAGAAAAACAATTATTACCGCAGGAATTAACCAAAGAAACTTCATCGTAAAATTACCTCTTTATTTATAGTAACATTTATAATTATATCATCACTGAAAAATAAATCAAGCGTAAGCACAGGCTTACGCTTGATTTTTAATGCGGAATTTATTTGCTGCAATATATCTCAATTGCTTTGCGGATAAATGCTGCGGTGCCGTCAGCGTGTCTGTCGATGTTGTTTCTGAAGCGCTCGTCCGCAACATACATTTGACCCAGCCCAGCCAGAATTTCGTTTGTGCAAAGATAGTAATTTTCTGTGATATGACTCTGCAGCGTTTTTACGAGGTTTTGCACCTCTGCTGAATCGGCCGTTGCACCGTTTTTCATACACACTGAAAACTCTGCAAGGATTTCATTCATTTTATCGGCAAGATTATTCCACTTATCTTTTGAATAATCCTTTGTTTTCTCTGTGTGTTCTTTGTAGGCATCGGTGCTGCCCCATTTTTCTTTTACCTCTTGTCTGTAATTTTCAAATTCGCTGTTATCAAAAGTTTTCATAATGTTTTCTCCTTTTGCTGCACCGTCAATTGCAGAAATCAGCCTTTCAAGCCTTTCTTTTTTCAGAGTGAGAAGTTTTTTCTGCTCGGTGAGTGCTTTTGTTTTGTCATAATTCGGGGATGAAAGAATTTCGGCAATGCTTTTCAAGGAAAAGTCAAGCTCACGGTAAAAGAGAATTTCCTGCATACGGACAAGGGAATGCTCGTTGTAATAACGGTAGCCGCTATGCTCGTTAACAAATGCAGGCTTAAGCAGACCTATTTCATCGTAATAATGCAGCGTGCGCACGCTAACACCAGTAAATTCTGCAAATTCTTTAATCAGCATTTTCATTTTATCACCCCACAAGAAACAGTGTACCATATAACGCAACGTGAGAGTCAACAGCATATTTCATAAATACTGCAAATTTTACAAAGAAAAAAGACAAGCTCTTTCGAACTTGTCTTTTGTTGGCTGGGGAATAGGGATTCGAACCCCAACAAACAGAGTCAGAGTCTGTCGTGCTACCGTTACACTATTCCCCATCGCGAAAAACATTATATACATTCTGAAAGAAAAAGTCAAGGCTTTTTTCAAAAAAATTTTTACTTTTTTTAAAAACCGCACTGCGTATTTATCGTACACAGTGCGGCTGATTTATTTTATAGTTTTACGCAAGACCGAGCATTGCAAGAATCTTCTTGAGGAACTCGATTACATAGTGGAAGTAATCGAAAATAAGCACCATAATGCCGCCGTCGCCCTGACCCTCAAGGTTACCCATATCGGTTGCCTTTGCGCCGTCATAATCGGATGTATGAGAGTAAAGCCAGGAAATCATACCGTTGGGGCTCTTGAGCTCAACTTTTTCACCCTTGGCGTTTACTGTTGAAGAATCGGGATATGCTTTATCATCATAGCTGAACATATCGTTGTTTACAGCAAACCATGCTGCGTGACCGCTTGAGCAAAGCGAACCGTCACCCATACGGGCACTTGAAAGGGTTGTGAATCTGCAATCTGCAGGAACGGTTGATACCTCACAGATTTTATCCCAACCGGGTGCAACGCTCATATTGTAGTTGACAATAGGATCATTCTTGCTTGAAGTAAGCCAGATCGGAATATCTTTTATAAGCTTATACTGCTCAACCGACGGAGACCATGCAGGGCAGATCGGGAAGATTGCGGCAAACATTTCGGGGTATGCAACAGCCATTTTATAGGTCATTTTGCCGCCCATTGAGTAACCGCCGACATAGATTCTGCTCAGGTCAATGTTGTTCTTATTCTTTGCGATGAAGTCATCGATAGCGGCACGAACGGGAAGAATCATTGAATTTTCCCAGTTATTGCCAAGCTCCTCACGGGTACGGGGTGCAATAATAAAAGCACCGTCAACACTGCCGAAACGGCTCTGGAACTCTTCACTTGCCCAGAATGCCATATAGTTTTTGTCAACCTGCTCACCGTCATATGTACCGTCGCCAAGGCCATGA
>CALFPM010000169.1 GCA_937919155.1 uncultured Clostridia bacterium | reverse complement strand
GGAATGCAACCTGAAGATAATGGTCCTCACAGCGGTTGTTGATTGTTGTTTCAATCTCAACAAATCTTGCGCCCTTGCGGAGAGTAACAACGCTGTCAATATCAACGGGAAGCTTATGCTCGCTTCTTGATTTTTCGTCAGCGGAACGCTTTTCGGGAAGCATCCAGCGCATTGAAATCTTATAAGCGGTTTCAAATTCACCGTCACGAAGAAGAGTAATTGTTGCCTTTTCATTGAGAGTTGTGAAAATCTCGTTGAATTCAGGCACAAAATGCTCCCAGGGATTGCCGATTTCGCCGCCATCCTTGAAGTAACCGAGGTTTTCGTAAACTCTGCCGCTTTCCTTTTCGGTAACATTGTAAGTACCGTTGCTGTTGAAGGTAACGCGGAGATACTCGTTTTCCATAACCTGATTGGTCTTAAGAAGAGTAACGGGAGTTGTGGCACGGACATTGTAGAGAGGAGTGAGTCTGTAGGTCTTGTAACCCATTGCAGGGATATCCGAAACCTCAGCCGCAATGAGATACTGCTCTGTATGAAGCACATTTGCGGTATCGTTGGGATTCTGGATGATCTGTGCATTTGACTTATTTGAAGAAATAATCTGATATTTAATCTTGTTGCCTTCCTCATCAAGAAGTGCGAAGCTGTCTGCCTTCCACTCTGCGGGGATTTCAACGCGGAGGTTGACTGTTTCAGTTCTCTTGAAGGGTGCAGGGTTGAACACTACAACCGCCGCATCGTCACGGTTCCATGAGCGAAGGTCGATATCACCTGCGATATCCATAAATGCACGCTCAAACACGCAGCTTGAAAGCTCTCTTGACTGTCTGTAACGTGACATAACGTCTTCATAAACAACGTCTCTGCCGCAGGAACCGATGCTGTCGTGACCGTGATTCTGAAGAAGATAGTTATATGAAAGATCGATGAAGCCCTGAGGATAGGGAGCACCTGCAAGAGATGCAAACACTGCGAAAGGCTCTGCATAGTTGATAAGGCGTCTTTCAGTGTCGAAATTCTCCTGCTTGATGTATGTTCTTGCAGAGAGAATCCAGCCGCAAAGAATACTTACGCTGCCCTTGGTGTAAGGATCGCGCATTTCGCCCTTGAGCACGGGTGAGTTGGGGTCAAAGTTATCGATAATTCCCTGCTCCATTTCAGCAAGTGTGCTGTGGAAAACATCTGCATCGGGAAGCGCTGCATCAAGATCCTTGATAAGCTGAACTTCACGGGCATCGGGGCAGGATGAGTCGTGACCTGCTGACCAGAAGCGGTGGCTTGTTGTCCAGTCTGCATCCTGCTCTCTGACAGCCTGCTCTGCTCTTGCCTGAATGTTCTCGCTGTGATACTCATAGAACGGATGTGTGTACTGATAGTCAAGCTTCCAGTCACGGTCGATGAGTTTGAACACGCCGTTGTTATCGTTCCAAAGCATATCACGGTTGTTTTCGTTTGCCTGATTGAAATAAACAGGTCTCTGAACTACATACCAGATGTTGTAACGGGGTCTCTTGCCCAGACGGGATGCCCAGATGCGTGAGCCGTCAGGACTTTCCCAGAAGAATTCCGAACGGGGTGCCTTGTATGTATTGATACCTCTGTAAAACGAAGCAAAGTTAATGCCGAAACCTGAATAAATCTGGGGAAGCTGTGAAATCTGACCCCAGCCGAAGGGTGAATAACCTGTTTTGCTTATGCCGCCCATTTCCTTGCCCATTTTGTGGCCAAGAAGAAGGTTACGGATAAGTGCCTCACTGCCGACTGTGAATTCATCGGGCAGGCAGAACCAGGGACCAACGGCAATTCTGCCCTCTTTGATGTACTTCTGAAGCTTTTCTTTTTTCTCGGGATAAACTTCAAGGTAATCCTGAATGGGCATTGTCTGTGAGTCAAAATGGAAATGCTTGTAATCGGGATTCTTGTCAAGAATATCGAGGAGCATATCCACCATATAACCCAGCATATGCTGAGTACGGCGTGCTGAGAAACGCCACTCTCTGTCCCAATGGGTATTGGATATAAAGTGACACTGGAGCTTATCTTTCTTGTCCATATTCATATCTCCTTATCCTTTAATAATTTTCATGATTTCGGCAAAGTTATTGCAGAAGTGAGAACAAACAGCCTTTGTGCCGCTTGACTCAATGTTACCGCCTGCAATACCGATTGTTGTGTAGCCTGCAAGACGAACTGAGCAAGCACCTGCGCCGCTGTCCTCAATGCCCACAACTCTGTTTCTGTCCGCAAAAGCTTCGCCAAGACCTACGATTGAGGTTTCGGAATAAAGCCAGGGGTGAGGCTTGGGTGAAAGCTCGCCGAGAGTGCCTACGCTGCCTTTGCGCAGGGGGAAACCTGCAGAAATGATTGCATCGTAGAAATCCTTGGGGTCGCCCATACCGAGGGTACGGAATGCTGAAAGGATTTCGGGCCATGCTTTTTCATAAAGACCTGATGTAACAAGACCGATTTTCACGCCCATATCCTTAAGCTCTAAAAGGAAATCCTTAACGCCCTCTGTGGGAGTGAATGCGCCTTCCTTGCCTCTGCCTGCCATAATTTCTTCCATTTCTCTGTGAGTATGCTCAAAGTAGAAATTACGGGCTTTTTCAAGAGATTCACCGGGGCAGTATTTATCGATGCAGTACTGAAGATGCTCTGAAACGCTGTGACCCGAAACAAAGGGAAGGTCTGCATCCTCAAGCTCAAACTTGGGATTGCCGAGCATGCTTGCAGTGCTCATCTGAATAATCCAGATCCAGAAATCCTCACTGCGCACGGTTGTGCCGTCAAGGTCCATAAGAACGGCATTGAGAGGATACTCTGTCTTAACGGGATAAACGGGGTAATAAACGGGATAAGCGATTGCAGACTTGACACCTGCAAGGGTGTGTGAGCCGAATGAAACAAACTCAACCTTTTTGTCGCCCGTTGCAACAATGCAGTCAACGCCGTTTTTACCGCTTACAAACTTGCCGTCTTCTGTTGTTTCAAGCAGATGGAATCCGCTTTCGGGACCGATGATACCCAGATCGGGAATATTAATCTTTTTATCAAGTAACATCTCAAAATTCCTTTCAAAATAGAATTACAAGTCATTTTATCACATTAAAGCAGATAAGTAAATCAAAAATTTGAATATTTTAAAAGTTTTTATGGTTGAAATATACAAATTATGGTGATATACTGTACTGTGAATGGTTATGCTTTAACCTGTTTTAAAAGTGTAAAGTGAATTTACATAAGAAAGGAAGATCATTTTGGCAGAAATCAAAAACATGGATGCTGTTGCGGCTCTTGACGCAATGGATGCTCACGTTGACGACTGGCGCGATGCCGTCAAAGGCAAGCAGAGAGGTATCTTCTCATTTGACGATGTTGTTAACGTAAAACTCAAGACTCTCAAAAAGAGAATTTACACAGACATTGAAACTATCCCTGCCTGGAAGATGAAGGAATGCATCTACAAGGGCATCGGTGATTATGAATACTTTTACGATGAGTGGAAAGAGCTTAACGTTGGCGACTACTGGGGCGGCAACGGCGTAAGTGCTTTCTTTAAGAATAAGATCGTTATCCCTGAGAAGTTTGAGGGTAAGAAAGTTTCTCTCTATGTTTACTTCGGCGGTGACTCTCTTGTTTCTGTTAACGGTGTCCCCTTCCAGGGTCTTGACCCGTTCCGTAACGCAGTTGTTCTTACAGACTGCGCTAAGGCAGGCGAAGTTTTTGATATCGACATTGAATCATACTTCGTATGGCACTCAAACGAGAGCACACTCAAGAAGCTTGAGTGCTCCTTCATCGCAACAACCGATGAT
>CALFPM010000168.1 GCA_937919155.1 uncultured Clostridia bacterium | reverse complement strand
GGATGTTGTTATTGTTGCGGGTTGCGGAATCCACAACAGCGGTGATGAAAAATCGCAGCACGACGGTATCCATTCGTTCCACATCGGCAAGAACGCCCGTATCAGATATGTTGAAAAGCATTACGGAGAGGGCGACGGCAAGGGTGAAAGAGTTCTTAATCCCGTTACCTATGTTGAGCAGGATGAAAATTCGCTCTGTGAAATGGAAATGGTTCAGATTAAGGGCGTTGATTCCACTGTTCGTGATTCAAAAGCATATCTCGGTGCGGGTGCAAAGCTCATCGTGACCGAAAGACTGCTTACCCACGGCAATCAGTATGCACGTTCGGATATCGACGTTTATCTCAACGGCGAGGATGCTTCTGCGCAGATTATCTCACGCTCCGTTGCTCAGGATGAATCACAGCAGATTTTCCATCCCAACGCAATCGGCAACGCAAAGTGCAGAGCTCACGTTACCTGCGATTCGATTATTATGGACGAGGCAACCGTAAGCTCAATCCCTGCAATCACCGCAAATTCGGCGGATGCACAGATTGTTCACGAAGCGGCTATCGGCAGAATCAATAACGACCAGCTCATCAAGCTGATGACTTTCGGAATGAACGAAGAAGAGGCTGAGGAAGTTATTATTCAGGGATTCCTTAAATAAAAAGTAAACGGCAGACACGGAAAAGTGTCTGCCGTAATTTTATTTGCCGAGAAGATAATCAATTGCTCGCAGGTAGCCGTCAAATCCGAGACCGATAAATGATTTTTCGCAAGCCATTCCCGCATATGAAATTTGCCTGAAAGCTTCTCTTTCGCTGATGTTTGAAATATGCACCTCAACCGCAGGGATTGCAACTGCCTTGAGAGCATCAAGAATTGCAATGCTCGTGTGAGTGTAAGCGGCGGGGTTGATGACAATGCCGTCAACCTCGTCACGGTAAGCTTCCTGAATGGCGTCAACTATTGCGCCCTCGTGGTTTGACTGAAAAAGCTCAACCTCAACGCCTTTTTCGGCGGCGTAGTCAAGAATAATTGAGCAAAGATTTTCGTAGGAATTGCTGCCGTAAATATCCGGCTCTCTTGTGCCAAGCATATTGATATTGGGTCCGTTTATTACAAGGATATGCATTTCAGAATCCTCCTTACGGTTATTTCGGGGTCGGGGTCAACCTCAACGGTGAAATCCGCCGTTGCCTCATAGAGAGGCAGTCTTTGTTCAAACATTTTATGCAGAGCATCTGCGTTTGCAGAAAGAGGTCTGCCTGCGGTTGCAAGGGAATCAACGGGAGCCTTAAGAAAAATAACAACGGAATTTTCCCGAAGCGCAATGCGGTTTTCTTCTTTCAGAATCGCGCCGCCGCCCGTGGCAATGATTTTGCCTGAAAGTTTGCCTGCGGAGTGCACAGCCGCAGTTTCTCTTTTGCGGAATTCATTCTCTCCGTATTTTTCAAAAATACGGGGAATTTTTTCGCCCGATTCTTCAACAAGGGCGTCTGTGTCAATGCACTCTCTGCCCGTTAATTGCGAAAGAAGTGCGGCACAGGTTGATTTGCCGCAGCCGGGCATACCCACAAGGGTGATATTTTTCTGATTTGAAATTATTTCGGAATAGATTTCGTCAATTCGCGGAAGGGGAATATTTTCGCCTGTGAAGATTTCCGCCGCACGCAGTGCCTGAGCAACAAGCATATAAAGACCGTTGATGCAGTCAATGCCGAGCCTTTGGGCATCAAGCAGAAAAACCGTGCGTGCAGGGTTATAAATAAGGTCAAGCGCCTTTTTGCATTTTGTGAATTGTGAAAGGTCAATGAGTCTTTCGCCGTTGTTGGGGAACATTCCCACGGGAGTAGTGTTGACAATTATATCCGCATCATAATGAAGATTTATGTTGGAATAATTATTCTCACCCGAGCGTGAAACAGTCACAATTTCCCTTGCGCCGCCGTCACGGGCAACGTGATAAACAGTAAGACTTGCACCGCCTGAGCCGAGAATAAGCACCTTTTTGCCGCTGAAATCACAGCCGCATTTTTTTGCCATGCACTCAAAGCCGAAATAATCCGTGTTGTCGCCGTAAAGAGTGCCGTCTGCACGGCGGATTATTGTGTTTACACTGCCGATTTTTTTTGCCGTTTCGGAAAGCTCGGAGCATCGGTTGTATGCCTCGATTTTATAAGGAATGGTTATGTTGAAGCCTTTGAGGGACTTGTCCGAAAAGAATTCATCAAGATTTTCGGGTTCGGTGGGATACAGCCTGTATTCATAGTCACGCAGAAGTGCGTGGATTTGCGGCGAAAGGGAGTGACCCAGCTTTCTGCCTAAAAGTCCGTACATATTCAGCCCTCCGTATAGCTTCCCAGGTAGCTGAACTGCTCTGCATCGTGTTCAAGCTCGTTAAGAAGCACGCGAAGATTTTCGGAATAAACCGATGCATCAATGTCAAAGTAAAACATAAATTCAAAATTTGTGCCCGGAATGGGTCGGCTTTCAAGTTTTGTCATGTTAAGACCGAGGGCCGCAAAGCTTGAAATGATGTTGTAAAGAGAGCCCGGTTTGTGGGGTATGGTCATCATTATGCTGGTTTTGTTTGCGCCTGCATAAATCTCAAGCTTCTTGGAAATGCAGATGAAACGGGTGTAATTGTTGTCCGTGTTCTGTATTCCTGTTTTCAGAACGAAAAGACCGTAAAGCTCGGCGCAATCCTTGGAACCGATGGCGGCGCAGTCTTTTCTGCCGCTTGATGCAACCATTTTTGCAGCTGCTGCGGTGTTTTCGCAAACCATAACCTTAACTCCGAGTTTTGCAAGGTATTCGCTGCACTGATTGAGTGCCTGCTCGTGGGAGAAAACCTCTTTGATATCTCCGATTTCAACGCCTCGGGGAGCAAGGAGTGTGTGTCCCACAAAAAGTTTAAGGCTGTGGACGATGTAGAATTTGTATTTGTTCATCAGGTCATAGACCTTGTTAACCGAGCCTGCGGTGCTGTTTTCAACAGGCAGGATGCCGTAGCGGCAGAGACCGCTGTCAACGGCTTTAAAAACATCTTCAAAACCTGAAAAATACATAATTGAGGGATATGCAAACATCTTGTCACAGGCAAATTGAGAGTATGCGCCCTCAACGCCCTGACAGGCAACGGTTGCTCTCTCGGGCATGGACACAGGCTTGACCGAGGTTGCTTCCTCAATCATTTTTGAAAACGGTGACTGAGGATAAATAATTCTTTTCTGATATGAACGGCTCATTTCAAAAAGTGTCTGATAAAGAGTTTTTGTGTAGCTTTGAAGCTCCTCGGGAACGCTGTCCGTCATATTGTTGAGAATTTCTCTTTCTCTTTCGCGGTTGAAAACGGGCACACCGTTTTCCTGCTTATATTTACCAACGGCAGCGGCAGTTTCCATTCTTTCCGCGAAAAGTCTGACAAGCTCTTTGTCAATTCCGTCAATTTTATTTCTTAATTCATTAAGATCCATATTTACACCTTATTTCAAAAGATAATCTGCAATCACGAGTGCTGCAGCCGCTTCAATGCAGGGAACGGCACGGGGCACGATACAGGGGTCGTGTCTGCCGCCTGTAACAAGGGTTTCTTCTGCTCCCGTTTCGGTGTTGACCGTCTGCTGCTCCTTACCGATTGAGGGAGTTGGTTTTACCGCGCAGCGGAAAATGACGGGCATACCAGAAGTGATTCCGCCGAGGATACCGCCGTGATTGTTGGTGACGGTGGTAATTTTGCCGTCATTTACGGTGAACGGGTCATTGTTTTCGCTTCCTCTGAGGGTGCTGCCCTCAAAGCCTGAGCCGAATTCGATGCCCTTGATTGCGGGAATACCGAAAACTGCGGCGGAAATTCTGTTTTCAACGCCGTCAAAAATCGGGTCGCCCAATCCTGCAGGCAAGCCGATAACCGCGCATTCGATTGTGCCGCCAACGGAATCGCCCTCAGCTTTTGCATCGAGAATTTCTTTTTGCATCAGCTCGCCCTGATTGTTGTCTGCAACGGGAAATGCTTTTGCGGCAATATTTTTAAAATCTGCAGGTGTTATATTTACGGGGTCAAAGCGTCTGCCCTGCACCTTGCCGATTGAAGTGATGTGTGCGCCGATGCGTATGCCCTTTTCTTCAAGCATCTGCATACAAACCGCCCCTGCAAAGCAAAGGGGAGCGGTCATTCTGCCGCTGAAGTTGCCGCCGCCGCGGATATCGTTGAATCCGCCGTGCTTCATCATTGCGGCAAAGTCGCTGTGAGAGGGTCGGGGCAAAGTGCGGAGCTTTGAATAGTCGCCCGAGCGTGTGTCGGTGTTTTCGATTATTGCGCAAAGGGGTGCGCCGCAGGTCACATTACCCACAACCCCAGAAATAATTTTAACTTCATCTGCTTCCTTGCGCGGAGTTGAGAATTCATTGTTGCCCGGGGCGCGTCTCGCCATAAATGCGGCAACCTTATCTATATCAATCTCAAAGCCTGCAGGCAGACCGTCAATCACAACGCCGATTGCCTCGGAATGTGACTGACCGAATATTGTTATTTTTACGTTATTTCCGAAATTACAGGACACGGGCGTTACCTCCAAGCTTGTTATAGTCTTCAAAAAATGCGGGATAGGATTTTGCAACGGCTTCGGCATTGCGGATAATTACATCCCTTTTGCATTTGCACGCCGCAACCGCAGCCGCCATTGCAATTCTGTGGTCGTTGAATGACAGGGTTTCGCCGCCGTCAAGGCATTCCTTGCCGTTTATTATGAGACCGTCCTCGGTTTCCGTAATATCACCGCCGAGGGCGCGAATCATTTGGGCGGTGGTCATTATTCTGTCGCTTTCTTTTATGCGCAGTCTTTCTGCGTTGTAAATAACGGTTTCGCCCTTTGAGGTGGCGGCAATTGCGGCAATAACAGGCACCGCATCGGGAATATCCGCCGCATTTATTCTGCAGCCGTGAAGAGCGGAAACATCCGCACGGAAGCTGCCGTTATTTTCGGTGATTTCCGCACCCATATTTCTGAGCACATCAATTATTGCCTTGTCACCCTGAGTTGACAAAGGGTTGAGACCCGTAACCTCTGCACCCATGCACAGAGGAAAAGCTGCGTTTGACCAGTCTGCCTCAACGGAAAATGCACATCCCGTCAGGGGGGATGATTTTATATAAAATGTATCGTTTTCTTCGGTTATATCTGCGCCGAATCTGCGCAACACTTCAAGGGTTATGTCAATATATGGTCTTGACTGCACGGGAGGCAGCAGATTGATTTTGCCGCCGCCGAGATATGCAAGCGCCATAAGCAGACCCGTTATGAATTGGGAGCTTACATCACCCCTGAGAGTAAATTCGCCTGCGCCGATTCTGCCTGAAACACGGAGCGGAAATTCATCCGAGATGTTTGCACCCGAGCGGATTAATTCCTCTTTGAGAGGGGAAAGGGGTCTTTCGGGCAGCCTGCCCGAGCCGTGAATTTCGGCGTTGATGCCCAATGCACATATCACGGGCAGAAGAAAACGGATTGTTGAGCCGCTTTCGCCGCAGTTGATAACGGCATTTTCAGGGACAGTTTCAATGGGAGTGACGGAATAAATATTTCCGTTTTTCTCAATGACCGCACCCATATTTTCAAGGCAAGCGACTGTTGCCTCAATATCCGCAGAGGTGGTGTTTATTCTGATTTCACTTTTACCCTTTGCAAGAGCGGCGCAAATGAGCGCTCTGTGCGCAAAGGATTTTGAGGCGATGCCCTCAATACTGCCGTTTATGACGGCAGGGGTGATTTGAATATCCATTATTTACACTCCGCAATTTCATAAAGTGTTTCAACGGGAATTTTTTTCAACACGCATCTGCCCATAACCTCGGGCACTACAAAGTTGATTGTGCCGCCCGTGCGTTTTTTATCGGAGAGTGCGGCATTTGCAAGGTCGGTTGCGGAAAAATCACACTCAACGGGCAGATTGTTATTTTTATTTGCTTCGATTATTGCTTTGGTGCAATCTTCCGCACTCCAGCCAAGCTTTGCGCTTGCTCTTGCGGCAATTACCATACCGATTGCAACGGCAGAGCCGTGGGCAATTTCAAAATTGCTGCATTTCTCAACGGAATGAGCCATTGTGTGTCCGAAGTTGAGCAGCTGCCTTTCGCCGTTGTCAAATTCATCATTGGCAACAACATCACGCTTGAGCTCAATGCAGCGTGCAATTATTTTTTCTATATCCGATTTTACATCTCCGCCCTGCACCTTGTCAAATAATTCTTTGTCAAAGATAACGCCGTATTTTATGACTTCCGCCATTCCGTTTGCGAATTCGGAGTCGGGCAGGGTGAAGAGGGTGTCTGTGTCGCAAAGCACAAGTGAAGGCTGATAAAATGCACCTGCAAGGTTTTTGCCTGCGGTAAGGTTAACTGCGGTTTTGCCGCCAACGGATGAATCCACCGCCGCTAGCAGGGTTGTGGGCACCTGCACAAAGGGGATGCCGCGCAGATAAAGAGAAGCGGCAAGACCTGTCAGGTCGCCTGTGACACCGCCGCCGAGAGCAACGGCAAAGTCACTGCGTGTAATTCGGTTTTCGGCGGCAAACTCAAGAAAATCAAAGAGAGTTTCCTTGCTTTTTGATTCCTCGCCTGCAGGGAAAATAAATTCAAAGGTATCTATGCCCGCGCTTTCAAGGCTTGATTTCACCTTGCCAAGCCAAAGGGGAGCAACATTGCTGTCTGTTACAACAACCGCCCTGCTTTTTCCGAAAAGAGAAAGGCATATTTCGCCAAGGATGGGCAGGATTCCGCCGCCGATGACAACCTCATATTCTTTTGATGCATTAACCTTGATTATTTCCATAAACACAACCTACTTTGCCTGTTTTTTGCTGTCAGTGCCCTCTTTGAGCAGTGCGATAAGACCTTCCTTATCGTTTGCTTTGAGGGCAGCACTGTATTCGCTGAGCCTTTCCGCAAGAAAATCGATTTCCGCGCAGAGATTATCTTTGTTTTCAAAGAAAAGTTCTGTCCACATTGATTCGTTCAGTTTTGAAACTCGTGTCATATCCCTGTAACTGCCTGCGGAAAATCCTTTTTGCCTGACCGCCGTGCGGCTCTTGACGTAAGCGTTTGAAATTATATGCGGTAATTGAGAAGTGAACGCTATTACTTTATCATGTTCTGACGGAGTTGTAAAGTTAATTGCACCAAAACCTGCATCATCGAGCACATTTTTGAACTTTTCGAGGATTCTGATATCTGTATTTTCCTTCGGAGTGACAATCATTGTTGCATTTTTGAAGAGATTTCCTCTCGAAGCGTTGAATCCTGAAAATTGAGTACCTGCCATAGGATGCGCACCGATGAAGGTGAATCCGTTTTCTTCTGCAAGTTTTTCACACGGAGCGCAAATTGACTTTTTAACACCGCCGCAGTCTGCAATAATTGCACCTTTTTTGATTCTGTCTGCATATGTTTCAACAAATTCAACTGTTGCCTGAGGATAAAGTGCGATGAATATCATATCGCATTCACCGATGTTAGTTTCGTTCATTTCGGCTGATATCGCACCAACCATTTTTGCCGCAAGAAGTGAACTTCTGTTTCGGTCAAGACCGATGATTTCATGCTTTCCGCAGTCAGAAAGAGCTCTTGCAAGAGAGCCGCCGATAAGACCCAGACCTGCTATACCGATTTTCATAATATCACCTTAAAATTTTGTCATTATTTCTCTGATTGCGTTTGCTTCCTTGACAACCTTTGCAAATTCCTCGGGTCTGAGTGCCTGAGGTCCGTCGCACATTGCGTGAGCAGGGTCGTTATGAACTTCTATCATAAGTCCGTCTGCGCCTGCCGCAACCGCCGCAAGGGCAAGG
>CALFPM010000167.1 GCA_937919155.1 uncultured Clostridia bacterium | reverse complement strand
ATTCCTGAAGGATGTTCAAATCCAACTGTTCGTCAATTTGACATGGGTTCTGCCCCAATTATGCGTCTTGCAATCAGAGGAAATCTCGATTTGCACGAATTAAACAATTTAGCAGAAAGTACAATTTCTCCTATGCTTCAACGAGTACAAGGTGTTGCACAAGTTGATGTAAATGGTGGTGCAAAAAGACAAGTTGTAGTAGATGTTATTTACAATAGACTTGAAGCCTACGGAATTTCCCTTTCTGCAATTTCTCAAGCATTGTCTGCAAGAAATATTCAAGTTTCAGCAGGAAAAATCACAATTGACGGAATGGATTACGAAATCGTTACTAGCGAAAATTATTCTTCTCTTGATGAAATCAGAAATACAGTTGTAACAACAAAAAATGGCGTTCCAATCAAAGTTGATGATTTAGCAAATGTTTACGAAGAATACGATTCTTCCCGACGAAAAGTTTATATCAACGGAGAACCAGGACTTTACATCGCAATTTCAAACGAAAGTGATTCAAACGCCTCAGCAGTTTCAAAAGGCGTTCAACAAATGATTCCAGAAATAAATGAATTTTTACCTAAAGGAATTTCATTAGAAGTAATTAGCGATAATACAACAATGATTGATGCCACAATGAAAGAAGTTTATTCTTCCGGAATTACAGGTGCTTTGTTAGCAGTTATAATCATTTTTATCTTTCTTAGAAATCTAAAATGTTCGTTCATAATTGGTCTTTCTTTGCCTATTTCAATTCTGATAACTTTGATGTGTATGTCATTTATGAATTTAACAGTAAATATGATGACAATGGCAGGATTGATTTTGGGTATGGGAATGGTTGTAGACTCTTCAATCGTTATTTTGGAAAATATCTATCTTCATCGTGAAAAAGGTGAAAAACCTGCCATCTTTTCAAGAGGTAATCACGATTTAAGGGGCAATTTTGCCGAAAAGTTTGCTGATTATACTCCTACACATCTCGGCAATACATATTACAGTTTCCGCCTCGGAAATATTTGGGGAGTTCTTCTTGACTGCGGTGAAGACAAGAATGACGACCATCCTGAATACGGTTTCACCGTTGCCTGCCATGTTTTCAGGGAACGTCAGACAGAATTTCTTAAGAGTATGATCGAAAACAAAGAGAATGAATACGAAGCAGAGGGAGTTAAGCATAAGCTTATTATCTCCCACAATGCCTTTGTTCACAGATACACTCCCCCGTTTGACATTGAACAGGATATTTTTGCCGAATGGTCAGAACTTCTGAGAGAAAATGTAAAACCCGAAATTATGATTTGCGGTCACGCTCACGAACTTAATATTTATTATCCCGAAAACAGCAATTGGAATAACAACGGAAGCGTTTGTCCCGTTGTAATCGGCAGCACAATAAAAAAGAAAAAGCCTGTATATTTTGCAGGCTGCGGATATGTTTTTAATGATGATGAAATTGAGGTTATTTTCACCGACAGCAACGGTGAAATATTAAAAAAAGAAAAAATATCAGTAAAATAACCAAACAGCAATTTCTGAATATTTTTAAGGAAAATTTTGTGGAGATGTTCTACAGCTATTATTGGTTTACAGATGATAGAGAAAAAGGCCCAGATAAAAGGTCGAAAATAGGCTTGAAAACAGCAAAAATCAGCACAAAAGTTGTGCAAATAAAAAACAAAGCCTGAAAAAGTATTAGAAGATGTTAGAATCCTTGTTAGAAAAATGCCATTTTTTGACATTGCTTTCGAGTGTTTTCCTCAACTTTCAATTTTTCTACCTTGATTTTTCAAAAACGCATGTCAGAATTTTATCAAATCAAATTTTAACGATTTTTCAGTCAATCATTCCATAAATACAACATTAAATTGGAGTATAAGGGAACCGCACGGATGTAAAAATCCGTGCGGTCCTTAGTTTATTTATGTGAATTAAATTTTAGAAAATCCAGTTAATGATGAATACAATGTGGTTTACGAGCCAGTTGAGAGCATCCCATACAAAGTAGAACAGACGCATTGAGAAATATTCGCAGGGATTATTGATAATCTCGATGAGGTTATCGCACTGTGCTTTATATTCTTCGAGCTTTGCCTTTTCGGCTTCGCCCATATTCTCATCTGCAAGCAGTTCATCAATCTTTGCCTTGAGGGCTTCGATTTCATCTTCAAAGAATATTGTTGCACGGTCAGTGTCAAGAGCTTCGAGCACCTCGCCTACCGCATCAACCCGGAGCGTTGCGGATGAAATTTTATCAAGAAGCGCTTCAAAGCCAGCCTTAATTTCATCATATTCAGCCTTCTGTTCTTCGGTGAGGTTATCGGGATTTACAGCTTCGATTTCGGCAATCTTTTCTTCGATAACCGCCTTATCGTCGCTTGAAACGTTTTCGGGATTGAAGCTGTTTTCAATACCCTTGATTTCTTCAAGCTTTCCTTCTGTTTCGGCAATCTTATCCTCAAGACCTTCAATATCCTTAATCATTTCTTCGAGAACAGTCTTTTCGTTTTCGGTTGTATTTGTGCTGTCGATAAGAGCCTGAATATCTTCTTTGAGTTGTTCAAGGTTTTCGCTGTCGGTTGACTTGACTGTTTCTTCGTCATAGGTCTTGACAGCTTCATCAACTCTCTTGATTTCTTCTGCAACTTCGGTAAGCTTTTCAACGAGTTCATCGATTGATTCATCGTTTGCTTCAAGAGCAGTCTTTTCATCATCGGTAAGATTGTCACCGTCTGTGAGTGCCTTGATATCATCAATGAGTTTGCCGAGTGCAGGAACATCAGCTGATGTTACAGTTTCTGCATTGTAGCCATTTACAGCTTCATCGATTCTTGCGATTTCTGCGGCTGTATCATCAATCTTCTTGATGAGCGAATCAAGAGTTACATCAAGATTGCCGAGCTTTGCTCTTTCATCTTCCGTGATGTTGGATGCATCAGTAAGAGCCTTGATATCCGCTTTGAGCTGTTCAAGGTCAGCCTTATCGGTTGATTTTACGGTTGATTCATCATAGCCGTTTACAGCTTCTTCGAGTCTTGCGATTTCATCTGCTGTTGCATTGATTTTTGCAAGAAGTGCATCAAGAGTTTCATCGTCAGCAACAAGCTGTTCTCTTTCGATTTCGGTGATATTATCGCCGTCTGTGAGTGCTTTGATATCGGCAATGAGCTTTTCGATATCTTCCTTATCGGCACTTGTTACGGTATCAATATCATACGCATTTGTTGCTTCATCAATGCGCTTGATTACTGCAACGGTTTCGTCAATCTTTGCAACGAGATTGTCGCAGGTTTCGTCTGCAGTTTCGAGGATTGTTCTTTCGTCTGCGGTGAGATTCTGAGTGTCAAGGAGAGCCTTGATATTTTCAATAAACTGCTCGATATCAGCCTTATCTGTTGACTTAACGCTTTCGAATACGTATGCATCAACTTTTTCGGTGATACGCTTGATTTCATCGCTGATACCAACAAGTTTATCAATCAGACCGAACACCTTATCGTGTGCCGCCTGAAGATTTGCTTTTTCTTCTGCGGTTATATTATCGGTAAGAGCAAGAGCATAAATATCTTCGTTGAGCTGAACAAGAGCATCCGTATCTGCAGATGTTACGGTTGCTTCGTCATAAGCATTTACTGCTTTTTCGATTCGGTCAATTTCTAATGACACTTTCCATATTCTGCTTGTAAGTTGAGAAAGAGCGTTGAGGGTATCTGAAAATTCTTTATATTCGTCTTCAGTGTAATTGTCAATGCGTAAATCCAACCACCAAGCTTCGCTTTCATATAATTTTTCAAGATAATCATAATCATCGGATGTAACAGTATCAATGTTATAGCTTGCTACTTCATTTTTGAAACTTTCAAGATGCGATGTAACATTTTCAATCATTATGAGCAATTCATTGCAATTACCCTTGATACCATTCCATTCAGCTCTCTTTTCGGCATCTGCATATTCATTCCATTCAGCATTGTTGATCTGATTATATACATACTCGATTCTGTCTTTATCGGTTGATTTGACATTATCCCAGTACAGTCTTTCAAAATCAATGCCGTTCATATCAACAGCGATTTCAAAGGTAATCTTTGCTTCGCCTGTAAAGTTGCCTGTGCCTGTTACTGTGAGCTGATATACACCAACATTTTTTGCAGTATTACCGCTTACGGTATATGTTACATCAAGACCGTCAACGGTTACACCCGTAATTGACTGTGTCTGTTCTTCGCCGTTATAGATAAGAGCATCGCCGAGAGTGATGACTGCTTCGGAGATATCCTTAGCAAATATTGATGCAGTTGTTTCAACAATATTAGGCTGCACAATCGGAAGAAGAGAACCGCTGTCAAACTCATAATTGTCAACACTGTCACCGCTTACATCGTATGTAATACCAACAATTTTGTTGTCGCCAACATTTGCATTAAAAAATCCACCGCCCCAAATCTCATATTCAACATCATCACCGTCAACGATACCGTCAAATGTGATTACTACCTTTGAAAGGTCGATATTAGTTGTGCCGTCATAAATCTTATTGGGAACGGTTGCGGAAACGGTTACGGACTTTTTACCGATTGTAACGGTTAATGTTTCAGCTTCGGTGTCGTTGTGGTTGCTGTCGCCTATAACCTTGTAATATACCGTGTATTCACCTGCGTTTATGCCTGTGGGGATTGTTTCGGAATATTCTGCACCGTCAAGGCTGTAAACTACTGCACCGTTTTCGGCTGAGCCTGCGGTTACGAGAGCCTGAGCTTCACCGTTATAGGAGAGTTCGTTTGCTTCAGGATAAACATCAATTGATGAATCAGCCTTTATGATTTCAAACGTCTTTACAATCTCGCCTTCGTAATCGCCTACACCTGTTACTGTTACGGTTGCCGTGCCTGCGTTAATATTATCTGCGAAAGCAAGGGTGTAATCCTCGCCCTCGGTGAGGGACTTGCCGCCGATTGTAACTGTTACAGCAGGTTCTTGTGCCGCACCGTTGTAAACAACGTTATCTGCGGTAACAACAGCATCAGCAGAAAGGTCTGCACCTTTTTCTATTGTTACTTTTTCTTCAATAATTTTTGAACTGCCGTCAACAACCTTGCCCTGTGCATTGCGGAAATAATAACCGTCTGCAAGAATATCGTTGAGCGAATCGTCAGAATTGATTTTTATTCCGCCGTTAAAGATACCTCCACTGAATTTGTTTTGTTTATAATAGTACGAAATAGTGAACATATCGTTGAACGTACCGCCTGTGACAACCGAATCGGCATAGCAAAAAGCCATACCATTAACAGTACCTCCGTTAACTTCAAGCAAACTGTGGTTTCTCTCACGATATGCAGACATAATTGCATAATCATTCTCAGCCGTTATCGTACCGCTGTTGAGAATAAACTTACTGCCAACGCCAACATCTATTGCTGAACCTGTTTCGCTTTTGATGACACCGGTTTTGTTTTCGGATGAATCTTCAACCGTAACCACAAAACTTTCATGTGCCCCCACATAAACTGTATCACCCGAAGTGCAGTTAAGAGTTTTTCCGTTAAGGTCGATTGTAACAACGCCGCCTACGTCCCATGTTGAATCAAGAGTAATGTCATCAAGCATAGTAATTGTGGCATTTTCATATTTCCATGTCACCGCATCTGCTGCTTCTTGAAGAGTTTTAAAGGGTGAGCCTTCAATTTCGTTGCCGTCTTTGTCGGTAACCTTTGCGGCATAGTTGGAAAGTGTAAATTCAACGCTTGCCGTTGCACCACCGACTGTTACGCTTGCGGTGTAAGTGCCTGCGGTTTTGGGAGCAGTACCGTCTGCGGTTGAATATGTAACGGTATAATCTGCTGATTCAACAAGCTGATCATCGATAACAGCTTCTCTTGAAATTGTGCCATCTGTATAAAGTTCAGCGGGTGCAGAGATTGTTAATGTACCGCCGTTTGTGTTGGTGCAGTTGCCGTCTGCATTTGAGCAGGTTGCAGTTATTACATTACCGTTTGCAGTATATGTGAATGAGTGGATGTGGGTTAAACCGCCGCAGATTTCGCAAATTTCGCCTGTCTGTTCTGCGTGGTCACATTTATCACCGCATCCCGTGCAGATACCGTTTGCATCTGACCAATCGTGAGAAGTATGATATGTAAGATTTCTGTTGCAGATATATTCATTTTCGCCTGCTGTAATAGCAGAAAGAGCAGAATCTGCAGGAAGGTAGAAATAGAGCTTATCTGTATCAAGCGTTTTTACATCGTCAAGTCCGTAGGCGATACCCTCAACCTTTGTCACTGCCGTATCTGCCGATGCACCGCTGAGAGTAATTGTGTTAAGAGCAACATCATTTCCGTTGCCGTCTGTAACCGATACACCGCGTACTTGTGATGCTTTTATATTTCCGCCCGACAGAACAACAGTGCAATTATTACTATCATAAGAAGAACCAACATAGCCCGCGGTTTGATCGCTTCTTGTGGCAATAACCGTACCGCCTGTAATTGTTATACTGTCAACATAGCCCCTTTTTCCGCCGCCGATAGCTGCTGCACCGCCTGTTGCAGTGATCACACCGCCGTTAATATTGATGCTGCCGCTGTTGCCTTGATATCCACCGCCGATAGCAGCATTATCTTCACCGGTGCTTATAACAGAAATTACGCCGCCGTTAACGACAATGCTGTTAACTTTCTTGCCGCCGATAGAGCCACTTGAAGTCACGTTGCCGCCGTTGATTGTGATATTTCCGCTGGAATCGGTTCTTGATCCGATACCGCCTGAAGTCACGTTGCCGCCGTTGATTGTGATGTTACCGCTGTTGCCACTATATGAACCGATTACTCCATTCGCAATTACCGTGCCGCCGTTGATTGTTATGTTACCGCCTGATCCTGAATTGGAGCCACCAATAGCTGCATTATAAGAGCTACTGGGAGTTGCTGTTACGATACCGCCGTTTATTGTAATGTTTCCGCCATTAGCATCAAATCCACCGCCGATACCCGTACCTCGTCCATTTGCTTTGGCTTGAATGTTGCCGCCGTTAATTACAACAGTTCCGCAATTACTGTAATCACCACCACCAATACCTGCACGATCGGAATCTCTGGTGCCGCTGGTTGATACAAGTTTACCGCAATCATCGGAAGAGGACTGAGCATAAATATAAAGGGTGTTGCCTTCGTTTACAACCAGACCATTATAATTCGTCAACGTTGCACCGTCAGCAAGTATCAGATGAGCTGTGCCGCTGACTTTCAGGCCATTTTCAGTTGTAATATCATCTCTTACAACATACCAACAGCCGTCTTTTAAGGTAGAAAATGAGCCGTCAACCTCAATTGTTTCAACAGGGGCAATTTCAGTTACTTCAACAACGGACTTTGTTTCTTCATCCCAATATCTGTTAATATAAAGGATACCTACCTTGCCGCAAAGTGTGCATTCACCGTCAACAATCGCTGTGTGAGAACATTTGTAGCGGCAAACATCACAGATACCGTTTGTGTAGACGGTATGCTCACACTGATATTTGCATTCCTTACACATACCATTGGAATCATATTTATGGTCTAAATTGCTGTTTATAACACCGCAGCATTCATAAACCTCATCGTGCTTAAATTCGTTTTCGCTGTTGACAACATATTTCACGGGCTTTGCGTGGTTATTGCCGTCTGTTGTGCTTTCAAGTCCGCAAACACACTTGCCCTTGGTCGTACAGTTCGCACCGCTGAAGCTGTGAGCTTTTGTTTCCACCGTACCGCAGAATGAGCAGATTCTTGTATGCGTTCCGTCACCGACATCTGCCCAGTCGGAAAAACTGTGACCAGCTCTTCTCGATACCTTTATGTTGTATTCGATATAATAGCTGCTGACGAACGACTTTTCAAACTCCTGCAAAAATTCCTCTTCACAGGAATCAATTTTGAAGGATATGCTGTTTTCATCCCAGGCTGTATTGCCGCCGTTACGCTCAAGAGCAAGGGTATAGCTGAAGGTGAATGTTCCGTCATCAGCCTCGGTAAGTGATTCATAGTAAAAAGCATCACCGTGCTCAACAGCGTTAAACTCCCCGACGATCTGACCAGCATCACGAACGACCCAGTCAACAACCTCAACTTTAATATTATGATGGCCGACATATTCAGCCGCGCTTGACGGAATAACCGTCATAGGCAGCATTGTCATAACCATCAGTAATGAGAGTATAACCGCCAACATTTTTTTGATTTTCGTTTGCATAGAGTTACCTCCTTTTATGTGAATGCAAAATTGAATACTAATATCCATATTCTATTTTATCACACATATTTCCTGTTCGCAATTATAGTTAATGTAAAAATTTGCTTTTAAAATTTATATATAATTAATAAAAATAAATCCTAAATTAGAAACTTGTATTCGTATAAATACTCACCGCTGTATTACCGATTGGCAGTACAGCGGTGTTTTTATTTGCTCACCCAAATTGGGAGGGCATTTTTTATTGTCGGAAAGTTTTTGAAATTAGGGTGTACAAAAGTATCTTCTAATTCCAAACAAGTGAAGGGCGTTTGCAAAGTGACGGCAATTCTGCTTAAATCTTACAGATAACACGGAGCGATTATTAAAATTAAACACAAATATTTCAAGCCACTGCGGCGCAGTTCGGAGAGAAGATTTTTAAATATTCTCTCCGATTTTTGTTAGGGGTTTGGGGAAAAACTTCACCAACAAGCGAGTTAAGATTGCAAATGATTTTTTATGTTTGTGTTCACATTTGCCTTGCTTGCCAAATTAGTTTTGCATATAAAAAAGCCGGAACCCGTTGATTTATTTCGGGATTCGGCTCATAAATTTATCTCCGTTTTGCTTCAGCCATTGATGGCAACGGTTATAATCTGGAAAAACTTTTTCAATTTCTGTATAGAATTTCGCGGAATGATTCATCTGTTTTCTGTGGCAGAGTTCGTGAACAACAACGCTGTCAATGATTTTATCGGGCAACAAAACAAGCAGACAGTTGAAATTGAGATTCCCTTTTGAAGAACAGCTCCCCCATCTTGTTTTCTGGCATCGGATGTCATGAATACAGAGGTGTTGGAAAAGAACTATTCTGACATAATGAGCCGCTACGGAAGAATAGATGTGCTTCTGAATGCGGCAGGTGGTAACATGCCGGCAGCTACCGTCCCTCCTCAGAATACGATCTTTGACCTGGATATCAAAGCAGTGGAGACCGTTTCCGACCTGAATCTTTTCGGAACGATCCGTCCTACCATGGTGTTTGCAAAGGCAATGGTAGAGCAGAAGAGCGGATCGATAATCAATTTCTCAAGCATGTCAGCCCTCAGGCCATTGACAAGGGTTGCTGGATATGGCGTAGCCAAGGCTGCGATAGTCAACTGGACAAAATATCTCAGCGGAGAGATGGCGCTCAAGTTCGGCGAGGGCATAAGAGTCAATGCAATCGCTCCTGGTTTCCTTCTTACAAACCAGAACAGGGCTCTGCTGACCAATCCTGACGGAAGCTATACCCAGCGCGGTCAGGATGTCATCCGTCAGACTCCGTTCGGACGTATGGGTCGTGCGGAAGAACTCTGCGGAACCATACAGTACCTCATCAGCGAGGCAGCGAGCTTCGTGACTGGCACTGTAGCCATAGTGGACGGTGGATTCAACGCATATGCAATGTAATTATGGTACTTTGTGAACAGACATGGCGCTGGTACGGTCCTAATGACCCTGTCAGCCTTTGGGATATCAGACAGGCAGGTGCCACAGGTATAGTCAATGCCCTGCATCATGTGCCTAACGGAGAAGTGTGGACAGTGGAGGAAATCCTCAAGCGTAAGGAAATGATTGAAGCGGCAGGACTGAGATGGTCTGTGGTGGAGAGCGTTCCTGTGCATGAGCATATCAAGACCCGCACTGGTGATTATCAGACATATATCGAGAATTATAAGCAGAGCATCCGCAATCTGGGCGCCTGTGGTGTCAATGTGGTCACCTATAACTTCAT
>CALFPM010000166.1 GCA_937919155.1 uncultured Clostridia bacterium | reverse complement strand
AAATTATGATGTAATTGTTATCGGCGCCGGCAACGGCGGTCTTGCCGCTGCTGCAACTTGCGCCAAAGCCGGTCTTTCAACTCTCCTTCTTGAAAGACACAATATTCCCGGCGGTTCCGCTTCTTCTTTCGTAAGAGGCAGATTCGAGTTTGAACCCTCACTCCATGAGCTTGCCGGTATCGGTTCAGAAAATGAATACGGAACTATCGAAGAATTCTTCAACCGTGTTGGCGGTGACGTTGATTGGTGCCACCACGATTCAACATTCCGTCTTGTTGTTCCCGCAAAAGAAGGGGATAAGGATGCTTTTGTCAATGAAGACGGTGTTCTTGTTACCGTTGACGCGCGTATGCCTGTCGGATTTCAGAAGTTCGCAAAAAAACTTGATGAAATCGTTCCCGGATCATATGACAGCTGTATGGCTGCTTTTGATCTTTCCACAAGGATGTTCAAGGCTTTCGAGTGTTTAGATGATCCCAAAAAGATTCCCGGAAGTCTTAAGGATGTTCCCGATCTTATGCGCATGATTTCCCACACCATGAACGAGGCTCTCGATTCACTGGGTATGCCCAAGAAGGCTCAGGATATATTCAACACATATTGGTGCTATATGGGTTCACCCGGTTCAAAATTTGATTTTCTTTATTATATGGCTGTTCTTCACAGCTATGTTAAAAACGGCACGGGAATTCCACATAAGCGCAGCCATGAAATGAGCCTTGCACTTGACAAGGTTATCCGTAAGCACGGCGGAGATATATGGTATAATTCCGAAGTTACAAAGGTTATTATGGAAAACGGCAAACCTGCAGGTGTTGTCATAAACGGCGAAAAAGAAGTTTACGGTAAATATTTTATCTGCAACTCATCACCCAACACTGTCTGGAATGATTTGTTTGAGAAAAAGGATATTCCCGAAAAACAGCTTAAGATGCTTAACGCTAGAAAAACCGCTTGCACGCTCACAACAGTTTATCTCGGAATGAACAAGACTAAAGAAGAACTGGGCATTAAAGATTATTCTGTTTTTATTGCACCTGATTCAGATTCCGATAAGCAGTATGAAGCTGCACAGAACTATTTCAGCGGTTACTGCATAATCAACTGTTTAAATGAAATTATTCCTGATTGCACACCCGAAGGAACAAGTCAGCTTTTCCTGACAACAATGACATTCGGAGATGTAATGAAAGATATCAAGCCTCAGGATTATAAAAAATTCAAGACAAAAGTCGCGAAGGATATGATTGAAACATGCGAAAAAGCACTTAACATTTCAATCACTCCATACATTGAAGAAATTGAAATTGCACTTCCTCCCACGTTTGCCCGTTATCTTAATACTCCTCTCGGAACACCTTACGGTTATATGCTTGAAAAGTGGGACAGCATGATTCCCCGTACCGTTCAGTACCTCAAAGACCAGCCGTTTGATAATTTCTATTTCTGCGGTGCAAGTCAGGAACGCGGTGACGGTTACGGTTGTGCATATTATACCGGCGAAAAAGCAGGCGGAATTGTAGTCAAAAAAATGAAGGAGGGCAAATAATATGACAAACAAATTTAAATCACTTAAGGGCAGAAAGTTTTTGTCAATGCTCTCAGACCGACAGGCAAGATTTGAAAATGCAAATGCTGATATAATCGAAACACCGGATAATGCAATGGCACTTGCACGTGCACTTCACCCTAAAAGACAGTATCTTAAAATTGAATCAATTATCGAAAGAGGAGAGGACTGCAAAAGTTTCACTCTTATTCCAGATGCAGAACGCGGAACAACATCTCTTGCTTATTTTTCAGCGGGTAAATACCTTACCGTTTTTGAAACAATTGAGGGAATGCATGTAACAAGAGCGTATTCAATTTCATCATCACCCAAAGACTCACTTGAGGGTAAATATGTTCTTACAATCAAGCTTGTCGATGGCGGTCTTATGTCGCGTTATATTTTTGACAACTGGGAAGTCGGAACAAAAGTGGAGGTTTCTGCACCCTCCGGAAACTTTGAATATCAACCTTTACGTGATGCTGAAAAGGTTATTTGCGTTGCAGGCGGAAGCGGTATCACACCGTTCCTTTCAATGGCAAACGCAATTAATGACGGCGATGAAGATTTTGAACTTACTCTTCTCTACGGAAGCCGCAATCCTGACTGTGTTCTTTTCTTCGAAGAACTTGCTGAAATCGAGAAAAAATGCAATAAAATCAAGGTTGTTCATGTGTTCAGTGATGAAAACTGCGTTCTTCCCGATGGAGCAGAAAAAGGATTCATTTCTGCAGATTTAATTAAGAAATACGCGCCTGAAAATGAATCATATTCAGTTTTTCTTTGCGGTCCTCAGCAAATGTATGAATTTGTTGACAAGGAACTCGAAAAGCTTAATCTTGAGAAGAAATATATCCGTCATGAAATGTTCGGAGAATTCCATAATCCCGCTTCTCAGCCTGATTATCCGTCAAATGTTCCTGATACAGTCAGTATAACGGTGACTATTCAGGATAAGACATACATTATCAAAGGTTCATCAGCCGATTCCGTAATGCAGATTCTCGAGAAGAACGGAATTTCTGCTCCTGCAAGATGCCGCAGCGGAGAATGCGGATTCTGCCATTCACATCTGCTTTCGGGAAAAGTGTATGTTCCCAAGCATCTTGAATATCGCAGACTTGCGGATTATAAGTTCGGATGCATTCATCCCTGCTGCTCATTCCCGCTTACAGATATTGAAATCAACGTTCCGGTTGCAAAATAAAAAATTATCCCGAAGCTGAAATTTTCAGCCTCGGGATTTTTTTATATAATTTCATCTCTTGTGGGAATAGAGCAGCTTGCGCCTTTTCTGCTTACCGTAATTGCGGATGCTTTTGTGGCAAAATCAATACATTCAGTCAATGACATACCCTCTGCCATGCCGCAACAAACAGCACCGATAAAAGTATCGCCAGCTGATGTTGTGTCAACAACATTTGTTTTTTCTGCATTTCTGAAGAAAACATCCGAACCGATGTTGTACACGCACCCTTTACCGCCAAGTGTAATTACAGTTGTTTTTATGCCTTTGGATGTTAAACTTAAAACTGCATTCTTACAATCATCATCTGATTCAATATTTATTCCTGTGAGAAGATATGCTTCATGTTCATTCGGAATAATAATATCCACATTTTTTAAAAATTCATCTGGTAAAGATTTGTAAGGTGCAGGGTTCAAAACAACAATCGTTCCGTTTTCTTTGGCTATTTCAGCAGCACGGATAACAGATTCAACCGGTATTTCAAGCTGCATTATGAGAATATCTGATTCGGATATAAGATGTGAATATTCATCAATAATTTCGGGCGTAACACTACCGTTGGCACCTGAATTAAGAATAATAAAATTATCTCCGTTGATAACCGTAATGCTTGCAGTTCCTGTTGAAAAATCATCAGTCTTATAACCCGAAAATTCAACGCCTGACTCTATTAAATTATTTAATATCATTTCGCCGTTTGAATCATTACCGACAGCGCCGAGAAATTTAACATTTCCGCCTAATTTAGCTACCGCAACTGCCTGATTTGCGCCTTTTCCGCCTGAATTAATCGCAAAATCATAACCTTCGATTGTTTCACCCAACAAAGGCATTCTGTCAGCGTGAATAGTAAGGTCTGCATTTGCACTTCCTATTACAAGAATTTTTTTCATTAAATCGCTTCCTTATTTAAATTTCAGCAAGAGATTTATAGTTGAGTTTTAATGAAGAATAAAGAGATGAATATACATTATAGTATTTGCGATACGCTTCTGTATTATCAGTATCAGGCAAAAGTCTTTCTGACACCGAAGGAATCATTGCATTGCAGGCTTCAGAAACAGAGCTGTATGTGCCCGAGCCGACAGCCGCAAGAATTGCAACACCGAGTGCCGCTGCATCAGACGATTTTGCGGTTTCAACAGGAAGAGCAAATGTATCGCAAATCATCTTTTTCCAGAGCTTGCTTTTGCTTCCGCCGCCGCAAAGAAGCATTGACTGAGGATTAATACCCATTTCTTTTAACACGATAAGACAATCATAAAGCGAATAAGTTACACCTTCAAGAATCGCTCTCAGAAAATGAGCTTTTGTGTGCATAGCTGAAATTCCGAAAAATACACCTCTGCAATCAGGGTCAAGATGAGGTGTTCTTTCTCCCATAAGATAGGGGAGATAAACAAGCTTATCGCATCCTATATTAATTTCTTTTGCTTTAGAATCGGTTATTTGATAAACATCCTTGTTTTCTGTTTCGGCCTGTTTTGATTCTTCACAGCAAAAGTTGTTTTTAAACCACTGCATTGAAAGTCCTGCACCCTGAGTAACGCCCATTACATGCCATGCACCGGGAACTGCGCAACAAAATGTGTGCACCCTGCCTTCAGGGTCAATAACGGGATTATCTGTGTGTGCAAAAACAACACCTGATGTTCCGATTGTTGTAAATGCCTTGCCTTCGGTTACAACTCCCATTCCCACGGCAGCAGCGGCGTTATCACCTGCGCCGCCGACAACAGATGTTTCAGTCGAAAGACCTGTTTTTTCAGATGTTTCTTTGTTGATATATCCCGTTATTTCAGGTGATTCATAAACTTTTGCAAGGTATTCTTTTTTTATTCCGAGAGCATCAATCATTATATCTGACCATTTTCTGTTCGGAACATCAAGAAGTTGCATTCCCGATGCATCGGAAACTTCGGTTGCAAATTCACCTGTAAGTCTGAATCTCAGATAATCCTTAGGCAAAAGAATATGTCTGCACTTTGCGAAGTTTTCAGGTTCATTTTTTTTGACCCAGAGAATTTTAGAAGCGGTAAAGCCTGTAAGTGCAGGATTAGCAGTAACAGAAATTAGAGTATCTGTTCCGAGTTTTTGGGTTAACTCATCGCATTCTCTACCTGTTCTTTGGTCACACCAGAGAATTGACGGACGGATAACATTGCATTCTTCATCGAGCATAACAAGACCGTGCATCTGACCTGAAATACCGATTGAAAGAATTTCATCGGCAGAAACTCCGCTCGATTCAACAACGGACTTAAGTGTGGATATTGCCGCCGTATACCAATCCTCGGGGTTTTGTTCTGCCCATCCGTTTTGAGGCTGAAAAAGGGGATATTCATAACTTGACGATGAAATCGCCGTTCCTTTTTCATCAAACAGAACCGTTTTGGTGGCAGATGTTCCCAAATCAATACCGATAAAATACGCCATAATTATTCACCAAAAAAAATACTGTTAATAACTGACTGAAGGTATTCCTGACTTCCCGAACCCGGGTCGTTACACTTGCCGAGCGAGCAAGCATATGCTGAAAGCTCTTCAAGGCTTGTTTCACCGTCAATAATCTTTTTGCCGATACCGTTGTTGTAGCTTGAATATCTTTCTGCTTTAAATTCGTCTATTCTTCCGTCTTCAATGATTTTTGCCGCTTTAATAAGACCGAGAGCAAAAGTATCCATTCCGAGGATGAAACCGAGAACCATATCTTTAAGTGTGTTGCTGGGTCTTCGGTTTTTGGCATCAAAATTAAGTCCGCCGTTCTTCATTCCGCCGGCTTTCAGAACTTCATACATACACATTGTTGCAGAGTAAACATCGAAGGGGAATTCATCTGTGTCCCAGCCGAGAATGGGATCGCCCTGGTTGGCATCAATTGAGCCAAGCATACCGTTAATAGCAGAAATGCGAAGCTCATGTTCGAATGTGTGACCTGCAAGAAGAGCGTGATTTGCTTCAATATTCATTTTGAAATCTTTGTCAAGTCCATACTGACGAAGAAAACCGATTGCCGTTGCAGCATCAAAATCATACTGATGCTTCATAGGCTCCTTGGGTTTGGGTTCGATGAAGAAATCACCTTCAAAACCAATGCTTCTGCCATATTCAACAGCCATTTTCATGAGTCGGGCAATGTTTTCCTGTTCGAATTTCACATCGGGATTAAGAAGCGTTTCGTAGCCTTCTCTTCCGCCCCAGAAAACATAACCCTTACCTCCGAGTTTTACTGTGAGATCAAGAGCTTTTTTTATCTGTGCAGCAGCAAAGCAATAAACTTCTGCACTGTTAGTGCTTCCTGCGCCGTTCATAAATCTGGGATTTGAGAACATATTTGCAGTGCCCCAGAGGCATTTGATGCCTGTTTCGTTCATCTTGACGAGAATATAGTCTGTGATTTCATCAAGGCGTTTGTTTGTTTCATTGATATCTTCTGCCTCGGGAACGAGGTCAACATCGTGGAAGCAGAAATATTCTATGCCGAGCTTGCTCATGAACTCAAAACCTGCATCAACTTTTGCCTTTGCATGCTCCATTGTGCCTTTTTCAGCACCAAAAGATTTGTCAGCTGTATCTCTTCCGAACATATCTGTTCCTGCAGCGCCAAGATTATGCCACCAAGCCATAGCAAATGAAAGATGTTCTTTCATAGTCTTTCCCATAACAACTTTGTCGGCGTCATAGTACTTGAACGAAAAAGGATTTTTACTTGAAGGACCTTCAAATTTCACATTTTCAATAAAATCAAAATACATAATTTTATCTCCCATAAAAAATTTATATCTAAATTATATAATTATATGACTTCATATGCAAGCAAAAAATGGTTTAAAAATCAAAAATAAACAATATGTTTCAAATTAAATGTCTTTGCTCTTGCAATACAATTCAAAATATTGTATTATATTATGAGATATAAAACTGATGAAAAGGAATGTTTTTATGCAGTTCATCGTTATGGATTTGGAGTGGAATAACACCTACGCCAAAAAAGCAAACGGATATATAAATGAAATAATAGAAATAGGTGCCGTCAAGCTTGACGAGGACCTTGAAACTGTTGATACTTTTTCATGCATAATCCGTTCGCAAATAGGAAAAAAGCTCAGAGGCACCGTCAAAAGACTCACTCAGCTTACAAATGCAGATATAAGCTCGGGTATGCCGTTTACAAAAGCTTTTTCAATTTTCAGAAAATGGATAGGGAACGAAGAAACTGTTATTTTCACCTGGGGTGACGGTGACATCCGCGTTTTGCTTGACAATTTCAAGTATCTTAACGGTATAAAAGTTATTCCTTTTTTGAAAAACTACTGTGACCTTCAAAAATGTTTTCAAAAGATTAACAACTCCGGAAAAGGTCAGCAGACAGGTCTGCTTGTTGCCGCTGAAAACCTCGGAATTGACCCTGAAATGTACATTCATCACCGGGCATTGGGTGACAGTATGCTTACTGCGGATATTCTTAAAAAAGTTTATCCTATGGGCGTTGTTAAACCTGATATCGTTGAGTGTAATGATGATTTCTATTCAAAATTGTTATACAAAGCAAAAGTTATCAGGAATATAGATAATCCCTTGGTTGATAAGAAAAGACTTAATCACACCTGCGAGTCATGCGGAACAACCTGCACCCAACTTACTCCCTGGAAGTTCCATTGCCAGTTTTTCAGAGCCAATTTTTATTGCGATAAATGTGAGCTTACTTATTCTGTGGGCGTAAGATTCAAGAAATTATATGATCAGGTTGAATTCAAAAAAATAGTTTCGGTAAAAGAACCTGAACCTAAGACAGAAGGGGAGGAATTTGAAGAATGAAAATTCTTGTAACAGGCGGAGCCGGCTTTATCGGCTGCAATTTTGTTTACTATATGCTTGTTAAATATAGTGATTATCAAATTGTTTGTCTGGATGCACTTACATATGCAGGCAACATAAAAAGTCTTGAAAATGCTTTTAAAAATCCTAATTTTAAATTTGTGAAAGGAAGCATTGCGGACAAAGATCTTGTTGATTCTCTTTTTGAAAACGAGAAATTTGATGTTGTTGTTAATTTTGCTGCAGAAAGCCACGTTGACCGTTCAATTGAAAATCCTTTTATTTTCCTTGAAACAAATGTTATGGGTACTGCGTGTTTGCTTGATGCAAGCAAAAAATACGGTGTAAAAAGATACCATCAGGTTTCAACTGATGAGGTATACGGCGATTTGCCGCTCGACAGACCTGATCTGTTCTTTACCGAAACAATGAATCTGATCACATCAAGTCCTTATTCGGCATCAAAGGCATCTGCTGACCTTCTTACATTTGCATTTCACAGAACATACGGACTGCCCGTGACAATTTCAAGATGTTCCAATAACTACGGACCGTATCAATTCCCGGAAAAACTTATTCCTGTTATGATTATGAAAGCTCTTGCCGATGAGTCTCTTCCTGTTTACGGAGAAGGTCTCAATGTTCGTGATTGGCTTTATGTTGAAGATCACTGCAAAGCGATTGATATGATTATTCATAACGGCAAAATCGGAGAAGTATACAATGTCGGCGGTCACAATGAAAAGCGCAACATTGATGTTGTTAAAACAATTCTTGCTCAGCTTAACAAGCCCGAAAGTCTTATTACATTTGTAAAGGACAGAGCTGGACACGACCTCAGATATGCCATTGACCCGACAAAAATTTCAAACGGACTTGGTTGGACACCTGAAACAGCGTTTGATGACGGAATGAAAAAAACAGTTGAATGGTATTTGTCCAATTCAGTTTGGATGGATGATATCAAAAGCGGCGAATATCAAAATCATACATTTTAAAAAAACACCCCTCAGTGAGGGGTGTTTTTCAGCTTCTGTAGATAAATTTTATGAAATCTTTAAGAATGAAAGATGCTATTCTTTCCCAGAAATTTAACTTACATTCGAAAGTAATTTCACATTCCGTAATTGAACCGTCTGTGTTTTCAACGGAAAATCTGACCGCTGCAGTTCCTTCATCGATGCAGAGAACTCTTCCCATTGATGAAACAATTATAACATCATCATCACTTGTAGACCACTCAAAACCCTTATATTCAATATCAGAAGGAAATACAGCTATGATTTTTTCTGCCTGAAGAAAACGGAGTGTTGATTCCGTTGCATAGAGATTAACTTCTTTGATGGTTTTTAGAATGAGATTTTCAATTGCATTTAAGATAGCACGAGTCTGAGCATCAACAATATCTTGTTCACAGGAGTATCTGCCGCTCACATCAACGGAAAGTGCTTTATCAAGTTCCTCGGAATTTTCATAACGATATCTGTCAATGCCGTTTGCTTTTTTTACAGCAAGATTGTACTCCGTATAATCTGCAGGTATTGTATCCTTTGTGATTATATTTGTTGTAATTCTGGTTTTGATGCCAAGATCGTTCTGAATTATCTCACAATAATAATAAGGAGCAGAATCGTCTTTAGTGAATGTGTAAGACTGTGTGGTAGCACCTTCGATAGCAGTTCCGCCAACAGTTTCAGGCACTGTATTCCAATACCATTGATATGTTAAATCAAAACCTGCAGCAAGAATATAGACGGTTTCACTGTTTTCGGTAATATACTCAGGTGTCTGACTGTAAATCAGAGGGATTTCAATGAATTCATATCCCTTGAGTTTTGCATATCTTTCAACAAAAGTGTTTTTTGTTCCGTAGATTGTAAGATTTGTTGCAATATCTGTTGATTCAACAAAATTGTTTGAAAGCAAAATTCCGCTGTTATCAGGCATGTCGGTTGTTGTCACAAGACTTCTGGCATCAATAAATACAATGGAACAGTTGTTAAATGCCTCGGTTGATATTGATTGAACACTTTCTATATTAAGAGAATAGATTTCATAGCACCCTGCAAAAGAATTTGCGGCGATGTTTTCAACACCATTAAGTCCGATAATCTCTATTTTATTTGATGTTATAAACATTCTCGGAACTGTTCTTTTAAATTTTGGTGCATAAAATCTTTTGAGATTTACAGGAAGATATATTTGCGGTGAAGTTTGTGCGTATATTTCCTCTTCAAAAGATTCCATTTCAGGCAAATTAAGAACACTGAGATCTGTGCAACCTTTAAACGCTGTTGAATAAATAAGGTCAGCAGACGGCAAGCCAACTTCAACTAAACCCGAACACGCTTCAAATGAATTTCCGAAAACTTTTTTAACATCAGGGAAAATCGCAACCAGAAGATCACTGCAGTTTCGGAAAGCATCCTGAGGAATGTAACCGAGACCTGAAATTTCAACACTTGTCAATGAAGCGCAATTATTAAAACAAGCGTTTGGCATATTAAGCAGATTATTAATTTGTACATTAACAAGCTGATTGCAATTCTGGAATGAATTGTATTCTATTGATTTTATGTTTCCAAGTTCAACAGATGAAATAGCTGACTCAGCAAAAGCACCTTCGGGAATTGATGTTAACAATGAAAGTTTAAGTGTAAAAGTTGATCCTGTGTAAATATTTTGCTTTTTTCCTGCAGCGTAAAATGAATATTTTCCGATTGATTTAAGATCCGATAAAAGAAAAATATTTTTCAGCCATTCGCAGTTATAAAATGCATAATCACCAACTGAACTCGCATTTCGTGCCAATATAGTTTTTAACTTAGTGCAATTTCTAAATGAACCGTTGTCAATTGATGTAACTGAATCGGGGAGTATAACCTCGGTAACATTTTTGTTTTCAAATGCACAAGCACCGATTGATTTTATCTCGATTCCGTTTATCGTATCGGGGATTGTTATACTTGTTGCATTGCCGGAGTAAGACAGAAGCGTTCCCGAGGGTGTTACCGTCAATTCATCAGCACTCACATAAGGTGCAATAATCGAAGCAAATGATGTTATGGCAGAACGATACATATTTTCGTGATAAGCGGCAGCAGTAATAATTATTGTCTGTGATGCATGAATAGCTTTTCCGTCATAAAGAATGGCATTGGGATTTGACGGAGAGGGGATTGACCTGTCGGTTGTGTAATAAATTTGCGCACCTGATGTATCGCAGAAAATTTCAACATCAAGTTCTGTTTGACTGAATGATGTTTCGTGTGAAAAATACGGTGCAGAAACGACATCTTTGAGTTTGGATTTATCGGGCTGTTCGGGAGCTCTGATAATGCCGTTTCCGTATTTGATTTCCGAGTTATGCTCACTGACTTCAAAACAAGCGTTAATCATAATTTCAAGGATTTCTTCCGGATTTGCAGTTTCTCTGTATGAAATGATAATTGCAGCAACCGCAGCAACAAAAGGCGCTGCAACCGATGTTCCGCGAGTTTTAATATATTTTCCGTTAAGAGTAGTTGTTTGAATTTCATAGCCTGGAGCCGCAAAGTCAACACCGTTATCATATGTGCTGAAATTTGTTACAATACCGGATTTATTAACAGCAGTTACTTTTACAACATTGTTGTATGAAGCGGGATAATATTTTTTATCCGTACCGTCATTACCCGATGCGCTGACAACGAGTATATTGTTAATTTCAGCGTTATCTATAGCACTTTTAAGTACTTCAGACTCTTCATCAAATCCAATGCTTATATTTATAACATCAACACCGTCTTCAATTGCACAGTTTATACCCGCAGCAAGAGAGAGTGTTGTGCCTGCACCGTATTTGTCAAGAACTTTATAGGGCTGAACAAATACATTGTCGTGTGTCGTATCGACAATAACACCGGCAACTTGTGTGCCATGTCCGTTGTCATCCATAGAATCGTTTCTGATACCGCTTGTGCTTGTGTTAATACGCGTAGGAAGAATTCTTCCGTTAAAAAAAGAATGATTCGGATCAACACCTGTGTCAATAACAGCTACTATTGTTCTTTTAGTCTGAATTTGCATCAGATTAATGTTATTGTTGAGAATGTTCGCGCCGATGAATTCAGGTCCCCAGGAAAGATGCGTTTCTTCTTCTGATATTAAACCGGCGGAAGAAACTGATTCAGAAAGAGATTCGGAAAAAAGAGCGTTTATCTCTTTGTCTGCTTCAACAAACTCAATGCTGTCGTCCGATGAATATTTCAAAAAAGCATCTTTCGTTTTTTGGGGAGAGGAAAATTGAAGCACCCAAAGGTCATTGTATCCATTGACAACAGACACTGCATCAAAAGTGTCAATTTCGTGTTTGCTTTTTACGATAAGTCTTGACGTTTTAAATTCATCAGAATAACCCGTAGAATCATTTTCGTTTCCGGGAAGACCCACTGAGTCAGCACAAGCATTCATCATACCGCTTATTTCCGAGGCAAACTGCTCAGCTGATAAAGAATTTGAAGGAGTATCAGCAAAACTCAAAAAACATAATCCCGATGAAATTATTACGCATATTGCCAATAAGAAACTAAATGCTTTTTTCATTTTTAATCTCCTCAGAATACAAATAGTATTTATGCAAACAGACGGCACAAATATAATATGTTTTAATTATATCTATTATTATCTAAAAATGCAACTATAAATATAATTTTATATGCAAATTAACAAAATATTTTATAGCAATTATACAGAATGTAGATTCGAACAAATCATTCTTCTGTTAATTGCAAAAATAATGTTGAATTATTCAAAAAAATAATTATAATTAATTGTGAGGTGATTATATGCTCAAAGAATTAGTTTTAAAAAATCGATCATACAGAAGATTTATCGAGTCTGAAAAAATTGATTATTCTGCATTGAGAGAGCTTGTTGAGTTGGCAAGGCTGACTCCGTCATCTGTTAATTTTCAACCTCTCAGATTCAAAATTATCAACGATGAAACAAATAATAAAAATGTTTTTGAAACCCTTTCGTGGGCTGGTTTGCTCAGAAATTGGGATGGACCGAAAGATGGGGAAAGACCCGCTGCTTACATTATTATATTGACCGACCTTTCAGTTGCATCCAACATGAAAATTGATGTTGGAATCGCTGCACAAACAATTATGCTCGGCGCCGCAGAAATGGGTTATGGCGGATGTATGCTCGGCAGCATAAAACGAGATATCCTTGCCGATAAGTTGGAAATTGACACAGAAAGATATTCAATTGACCTTGTTCTTGCGCTGGGTAAACCAAATGAAACTGTTAAAATAGTTGATATTCCCGAAAATGGTGAAACAGCATACTTCCGCACTGATGATGATATACACTGCGTGCCCAAACGTTCAGTTGATGATTTGATTTTATAAAAAAACACCTGACAGAGGATCCGGAATACCGGTTACTGTCAGGTGTTCAATTATTTATGCAAAAATATCAAAAATAATTCTGATCGGTGTTTTAAGAAGAAGAACAAGAAGTTTAACGGGTGTATCGCAAATAGCCGATGCAATGGTGCCCCAATCAAAGAAATTCTCTTTTTCGGCCTTGGGTGCGCCATCGTAATCAAGCACAAATGCCTGAGTATAAATGATGCCGCCCATGCCGAGTGATTCTGCTCTTACATACTTTCCGATTTCATCTGAATAATCGTCAAGATCGATAGTATTGCCAACATGAATAACTTTTCCGTCTGCAATCCAGTGGGTAACAACAGTATTTTCTGTTGTTATTGCGATTGTATCCTCAGCTTCATCAACAACAATATCGGTGATGGCAGGTGATGCAGCATCAGGATAATTTGTTGCATTGAATTTATCGTTTGAATTAATTGCGGTGTTGAGTTCATTTGAAAGAGCAATTGCTTCAGGAGTGCCCATATTATCAAGCGAAGCCTTATACATTACCTGCTCATCATAATTGCCGAGATATTTGCTTGCAGCAAAAAATTCACCGTTTGTAAGGCTCTTCTTGAGAGCGTCTGACGTAAGTTCAGGCATAAGCATCAATGTGTAACCCGAGTCAGCAATATCAAGGTTATGAGCATCACTTGTTGCAATAGCAAACACTGATCTTTCACCGATAGGAAGAATCATGCCAAGAAGAATGTCCCAAAGTTTTCTGTCAAATCGTGTTCTGCTGTCGCCCTTGCTGTTGATATCAATACCGATACATGATTTATATGTATTAAGAAGGTTTGCAAACTTATCGATTTTATATTTATATGTTATATTTTCAACATTGTATGCATCAGCAGTTGTTTCTTCATCTCTTGCGTTGGTGTATTCACCGGGATGGTTTATAACCGAAACACCGCCAAGCTGATCAATTTTACTGATTGGGCTGAGATAATTGCTTGTACCGCCAACAACACCGTGTCCATAGTCAACAAACCAGCTGTTAACATGAGCATTGTTAAATGATGTGGGGTTCTGTTCGTTGGCATAAGGAACTCTCATAAGCTCCTGACCTTTTTCGCCTGATGCGAGAACCTGTGAATAATATTCGTCTGTTCCTTTGTTGAAAACAGAGTAAGAGTTTCCGTTTGCTGCAACACCGTTTTCCGAAAGAACATCATCGATAAATTCACCGTTGTCTACATATGAAAAAAGCATCATAGGCTCATTATGAGTCTGTGTTGTGTATCCGTAGCTTACGGTGCCGTGGTCTGAAATAGCAATAATATCAAAACCGAGTTCATAATGTCTTTCAACCATTTCGGGAAGTGAATTTCCACCATCACTGAATGTTGTATGACTATGAAGATCCGCTTTGTACTGATTAACCGATGTAAAATCAACATCAGCATAAGGACTGTTGATTGTATAGTCAACATCATTACCGTTTGCAAACGAGAGAGGAGCAACGGTTAAAAACATTGTCGCTGCCATAAGAACAGCCAGAATTTTTTTGAACATTTTTATTGCCTCCTTAATTCTAATGTTTTCATTATATCAAAAAAAATGAAATTGTAAATAGTTAACAAAAATTTTAAGTCGATTTTGTTATTAAAATATCATAGAATTATTTGATATTTTTTTAATCATATGTTAAAATATACCAAACAAAAAGGAGGCTGACATATGTTTATTATCAGAAAAATCTGGTCGATACTTACTCTTCCGATCTTACTTATCACTCTGTTGACCAGTCCCGTTGCTCAAAGCACGGAAACCGCTGAACTTGTCTCAAAAAATGTTTTTGTGTTAGAAAAAGCACTTATTATGGGGCAGGGCATAGCAACAGACGGAGAATATTATTACACAAGCGGTGCAATCACCGCATTCAATCTGACCGCTCTTGCCAAATTCACATTTAACGACATGGAAATTGTTGACAGAAACATTAATCCTTTACCCGAATTTTGTGAAGACAGGAAAAATAATCATATCGGCGGAATAAGTGTATATAACGGAAAAATATATGCTTCTGTTGAAGACGGAGACGATTATCTCTATCCCTGTATTGTTGTTTTTGACTGCGAAACACTTGAACCCACAGGCGAAATTTATGATTTGCCTGTTGAAATTTATGATGACGGTGTTCCCTGGTGTGCCGTAGACGGCGAAACAGGATATCTTTACACATCCAAATGGAACGATATTGATAAAATTTATGTTTATGACACAAACAATTCAATGAAGCTCATCAAAGAAATCGACCTTACCGGCATTGAAACTATCCACCGTATACAGGGCGGTGAATTCTGGAACGGCACACTCTATCTGTCAAATGACATTGAAGATAACGGCACATTCAAAAATATCCTGAGTGTTGATATAAATACAGGTGAAACGAAAATTGCTGCAGTCAGAGATGTCGGTGGCAAAAATATTGAGGCTGAAGGCTTAACGTTTTATCCGTCAGAGGACGGCTCAATAATGCATGTTCTTGATTATAACAGAGTTATCGGTGTCTTTGTTCATCATTATAAAACAGATTTTAAGGAGATAAAATAATGAAGTTTTGTGATATCCATATCAGAGACCCTTTTATACTCCCTTATGATGGGAAATATTATCTCTACGGAACAAGAGGAAAAACTGCATGGACCGCAGCAACGGGACTTGATGTTTATTACAGCGATGATCTTGAAAACTGGAGCGATGCTCACGAATGCTTTACTTTGCCACCGAATTTTTGGGCAAGCAAAGAAATCTGGGCACCTGAAGTTCATATATATAAAGATAAGTTTTATATGTTTGTTACATTTAATTCCGACACACTGTGCAGAGCAACTCAGATTCTGAGAAGTGATTCACCTATGGGTCCGTTTCTTCCTTTCACGGAAGGTCCGGTTACACCCGATGGTTGGCTTTGCCTTGACGGAACATTTTATGTTGCCGAAAACGGTGATCCTTACATTATTTTTTGCCACGAATGGTGCCAGGTTACAGACGGCGAAATTCACGCAATGAAACTAACGGATGATTTATCAGCACCCGCAGGGGAGCCTGTTTTTCTTTTCAAAGCCTCTCAACCGCATTGGGCTGATAAAACAAGAGATTTTTTCGTCACAGACGGTCCCTTCGTTTACAGAACAAAATGCGGCAGATTGCTTATGATTTGGTCAACCTTCACGCCCGGCGGTTATGTTCAGGCTATTGCTTATTCTGACAACGGAGAGATTAACGGAAATTGGTTGCATGAAGACTTGCTTTTCGAGAAAGACGGCGGTCACGGAATGATATTTGAATCATTTGACGGAGCGAAATATCTTGTTCTTCATTCTCCGAACGAAAATCCTTACGAAAGACCGATTATGATGGAAATTACCGAAGAAAACGGTACACTCAAACTCGCGAAAGGAAAATCAAAATGAAAAAAATAATCAGCATTTTTCTTGTTATATCGTTTTTGTTTACACTCTCTTTACCGGCGTTTGCCAATGAACCCCACGATGCTTCCGCTTGCGACAATGTTCCTGTAATTGTTGTCAGAGGAATGGATTTCGGAGGTCTTTATCTTGACTGCGGAACAGAAAATGAGCAGCCTGCTCTAAGTGTCGATGCAGGTGTTATTATCAAAGGTTTGCTTAAATCTGTTGCGGCAGGCATTCTTAAGCTGAGCTTCGATGCAGTTATTGATGGAATTGCAGATGTGGCAGGGGAGATATTCAAAAATTTCACTATGGATGAAAACGGCAATTCACTCTATAACGTTTCTGTTCCAAAGTACACACAAAGTGCGGATAATTACGAAAATCTCCTCGATGGAAAAGATTTCGAATACGGTATTGTCAGAACATGCATTGAAACACTCGGAAACGGACATACATATTATATTAACTACGATTGGCGATTGGATCCTTTTGCCGTTGCAGACGATATCAATGCAGCGATTGAATCAGCGATTGAAAACACAGGTCATAAAAAGGTCAATATTATCTGTTGCAGTATGGGCGGTATAATGACCATTGCATATCTAAACAAATACGGATATGAAAAAGTAAACCGTTGCCTGTTTATGTCCTCGACATTTTGCGGTGCTCAGGTTGCTTCAGATGCTCTTACGGGGAAAATTGATATTGACGCCGAAAATCTCTATAATTATTTAAAGTATACTGTTTCGGGAAACGATGCCCTCTCATTTCTTATTGACGCTGTTTACAAGCTGAAAATATTTGACGGGTTGACACTTCTCACCGATTATATTCTTGATAATTACAAGGACAGAGTTTTTGAGCGTGTTGCGATTCCTGTTTTCGGCCATATGCTTCCTATGTGGGGGCTTGTTCAGTCCGAAGATTATGAAGATGCTCTGGATTATGTTTTTGGCGGCAGAGAAAAAGCTGACCCTGCATTCCTGGCTAAAACAGATGCTTTGCAGAAAATGATGACAGACAAAACTGATCTTATTCAGGAAATGATTGATAACGGTGTTGAAATTGCCGTTGTTGCTCATTACGGTTTGCCCGTTGTTCCTGTTTATGAAAATTCACATTTCAACGGTGATACAATTCTCGAAACATATCAGATGTCAGGTTACGCAACCGTTGCGCCTTACGGAGAAACTCTTGGGGATGATTATGTTGCCGAAAAACCTGAACTTCTTTCGCCTGACAGAACTGTTGATCTTTCGACCGCACTTTTCCCGAAATATACATATATAATAAAGGGAGCACCTCATGTTAGCGGATCATATGACACAGATTACAGCAAATTTATTGTCTGGCTTCTTACATATGACGGTGAGTTTTATGCAGGCGCAAGTGAAGATTATCCGCAATTTATGCTTTCCGATTCAGAACAAAATTTAAGTAAGTTTTAAGAAAAAGACATCGTATACCTTAAATCGGTATACGATGTCTTTTAATATTTATCGGTAAGGTGTCTGATACTGTTTATGTATTCGAAAACTATATCGCCGTATTTATTAGTTCCTTCTTTGTAAAAAATAATTTTTGTAACACTTGTATTGTTAAAATTAACATCAAAAACAGGAACTGATTTTTGAAATCCCATAATAGAAAAAACAAGGTAAGTCATAAATCCTGCATGGCAGACAACGGCAACTTTTTCACCGTTATTATACTTGTCTCTTATCGATTTAATGACTTTTTCTGCCCGCTCAAAAAGCTCTTCTTCATCCTCGTTGTTATTGTATGACAGAATCGGAGAATCCGCAGAAACACTGTCATCTAACGAGAAATCTCCAAATATTTCTGCGATTTCCTCTGCATCGGCGCCTGTGTATTCTTTGCTTACGCCTATTTCAGTAAGACATGGATGGATATTCAATGCAACAGGACGGGGTTGTTTATTTATGATTTCGGCTGCTGTTCTGACAGCGCGCAACAATGCACTTGAATAAACAGCATCAAAATGAATATCAGACAGTGATTCTCCCGCTTTTTGTGCTTGTTCAATACCAAGATCGGTAAGATAAGGGTCGTTGGCTTCTTTTAATGTTATTTCATCTTTATCGTATCCGACATTGCCCATGCTTTGACCGTGTCGGATTATATATAATTCAAGTTCCTTGACAGGTTTATTATTTTCCATTTGAACGCCTCCTTATCAGTGATTATATAGCTTAGCTATTTCTTTGTCAATCACTTGACAACAGATGGCAAAACAATTAAAATTGTAAAAAATGTTGTGAGGACTTATATATGAAAGCTTGTTGTATTGTTGGAGCAGGGGATTTTTCAAATTTTGATTTTATAAAAAATGAAAATGATTTAATTATTGCGGCAGACGGCGGATATGAACACTTAAGAAACATAGGCATTCAGCCTGACATTGCCGTAGGAGATTTTGATTCTTTAGGATTCACGCCTGAAGATGTTGATACAATTGTGTTGCCGGTTAAAAAGGATATTACGGATATGAAAGCTGCAATTGATATCGGAATCGAAAAAGGATACGAGTCGTTTTATATTTACGGAGGCTGCGGCGGAAGAACAGACCACACTCTGAGCAATATTCAACTTGTTGCATCCGTTGCAAAAATGGGATTTAAAATTTTTATTGTTGATGGCAAAACCGTTATTACAGCAATTCACAACGGCAAATTTGCTTTGGATTCAACTCACGAAGGATATATATCCGTGTTTTCTCACTCTGACACAAGCAGAGGTGTAACGATTAAAGGCTTGAAATACACACTTGAAAATGCCGATATCACTAACTCGTTCCCCTTGGGTGTAAGCAATGAATTTATCGGAATTGAATCTGAAATCAGTGTTGAAAATGGTACACTCATCATTATTTACAATCATTGATGCATAACAAAAATTCGGAGAACAATATATGAAGCGAATATTAACTGTGACAATTATTATAATATTTTCCGTTTTCAGTTTTCTTAATGCTTATTCACTTGATATTGACGGATACGACAGCGGAGCTGAATGGGTCGGCGCCGAAGCACAAATCATTCTTGAAGGGGAAAGCAACTGTAAAGTTAATTTCGGACTTGTTAAATGGATTGTTGAGCCTGAAATCAATGTTATTTATCTGTGTTTTATGTCCAGAGAACCCGGACTTACATCAGATAATACAAATGTAGGCATTTCACTGCAGATTAAAAACTCCGAAATGTATGTTTTCAATGTAAACACAACACCCAATCAGGTTGATGTTGATAAGTATTTTATTGACGGTGCAGTAACCGTAGATGATAATCACGGCGTAACATCCGAAATAAAGCTCGGTATCAAGCACGGATTGCCGGATAGCATAGACTTAAAAATAAGATTTATTGACTCAAACGGTTCGCCGTCAAATCTGTATGAATTAAACATAAGAAACACTTACACAACAACTCAAAATAACAATTACGGATATGATAACGGGGATTATAACCAAGTACCCAAAACTTCTTCGCTTGCAACAAAAAACACTTCCAAACACACTTCCAAGACAACAAAAGCATATACAGACAGTAAAAACAACAGTGATAATGATTTTATTTGGGATTTGCTTTTTGGAGAAACAACCGCAAAAACTGACAATAAATCTACAAACAAATCCAAAGAAACATTTTCATCGAAAACAACATGCAAAACCACAAAGAAAAAGCAAACAACACCAAAAGCTGAATCAATCCAGACCGAAACTGAAACTGCGGTTTCAATAATCGCAAATGACGAAACATTAAATATTCAAACCGAGTTTAAAACAAACTCTTCAAAAAATGAAACATACAAAATAATAACACTTATTGCAGGCGGCCTGTCACTTGTTGCAATTTCAGTTCTGGGCACGCTGAAAGCAAAAAAAGAAAACAACAACGAAAATGACCGGAATTCATAACGAATCCCGGTCATTATTTTATTTAACAGGCATCATATAAAAACTGAATTCAAGCTCATCGCTGCCATCAACAACGAACCGAGGTAAAACATCGGGACCGCAGCTTGCAGTGCCTGAACCTCTTGTAAAGCCATCAATGTTGACTGCAACGGTATGCTCAGTGTGAAGATCTTCCTGATGCTTTGCATTCTGGAGAAGCTTCTGACTGAATTCACGAACATTAAAGTTAAAGTAATCATCATCAAACGCAAATTTAAGTCCGTTACCGTTATCGTCAGTCAATGTGAGATATCTCACAAGTGTTCTGTTTCCTGAATCCTGGGGCTTGATATAAGGCTCGTGCATATCCTTGACGGTTGTGTTGTAAATTCCGACAATGGACTGTGCATAAACATCCGAAAGGTTTTCGTCAGGACCCATACCGTAATATTCAACATTACTGAATTCCTCAGGCATTTCAAGAGTGAGACCGAATCTCGGAATATTCATTGCAACACGTTTCTTTGCAACAGGTGTTAACTTTGCTTCAACATTAACAAGACCGTTTGAATAAACAGTATATTCAAGCTCTGCCTTTGCCAGAGGAAGAAGCGACTTCTTGCTCTTGAGTTTATAAGTAATTTCAACCTCTGCCTTATCCTTTTTAAGCTCAACCTCAAAATCAACACATTTGCACTCATAGTTATCGTAGCCTGCGTCAAGCCATTTTTCAAGCTGACGGGCATCATTATCAAGAGGAGCTCTGAAAATATTGGGAACAAAACCTTTTGCAAAAGCAGGGGAATCATTCACAAATTCTTTGCCGTTAACTATATAGCTTTCAATCATACCGTTTTCAGCAGAGAATGTAACTGAGCCGTTATCAAATGAAACAGCAGTTTTTGAATCATCGGATGCAACGGTAATCTTGCTGTCAGATTTGATTTTTTCGGATTTATATTCTTCTTTGATTGCAATCTGCTCGCAGGCAATCTCGTTTTCGCCGTCATAATAATAAATGTTAAGATGGCAATCGCATTTTTCCTTGGGAAGTTTGTAATCAAGTTCAAAAGCCTTTTCGCATTCAGCATCAATATCAAGGATAATTTCGTCTGCAGCAAGAAGAATATTGCCGTTCTTAACAAGTTCCCATACTGCGGTGATATATGATGTGTTTCTGAAACGGTTTGTGTTAAGGAATGTAATCTTACCGTCATTATAGCTTGCTCTGACAGGACGG
>CALFPM010000165.1 GCA_937919155.1 uncultured Clostridia bacterium | reverse complement strand
GCAAGAGAATTTGCAAAGAGAACAGACGGCGGTATGGTTGGCGTTAATGTCGGCATTCCCGTTCCCGTTGGCGTATTCCCCTTCACAGGTCACAAGCAGTCATTCTTCGGCGACCTTCACTGCCTCGGCAAGGACGGCTTCAGATTCTACACAGAAACAAAGGCTGTTACAACCCGTTGGTTTGACGAGGAAGAAATGAAAGCACAGACCGTTGACACCTGGGACGGCTCAGTCGGCGGCGACCTTAAATAATTCAAAACAAAAAAATCAAGGCTTGCATCGGTTTTTACCTTTGCAAGCCTTTTTGCATTTAAAAAACCAAAAGGACGCTCAGCGAGCGTCCTGATTGGTAAAAATGAAAGGATGGATGGGGAAACCGCCTTACGGTTGCACAGCCGCACTGCGGATTAAGTTCTTTTGCATATCATTATTATATTCTTTTAACAACTGCAATACCACCTTTTAAAATTACAAAAAGGTTACAAAACAGTTACAAAACCCGCCTTAAAAGTTACAATTTGTAACCATTTTTCGGACAACGGCAGCATATATATAATAAGGATAAAAATAAAAAGGTGGATTGTAATGAAAAATCATCCCGAAAAAGACAGGTCACTTGAATTTATTTCTGCGGTTATTTCGATTATCCTTATTGCCGTAATTATCATCACGGACTCGGCGGGAAGAATTTCCCTTGCCGTTGCAACAGTTATGTACGGAACAGGTGATGCCTCCGTGCAAACTGCAGCAACCTCCTCCGCACCGACTGCATTATATAAAGAAGCCGTGTCAGATGTGTCCTACAGCCGCGACATAACCCGCACTCCCGATGACATTGCTCAGCTGATAAAAAAATACACCGAACTTTTCAAAAATGACAAAAAAGACGGCACAATCAAATCCGTTACATACATCACCAAAGGGGCAAGCCATATTTTTGAAAATGTCTGCGTCAAAAACACAACGGAAACCAAAACACTTAACATAGAAAAAGTGCTCAGCAATCCTCTTGAGCTTTCCATTGACAAATCAAAGCCTGCAGTGCTCATCTTTCACAGCCACACCTCCGAGGGATATGAGCTGATTGAGCGGGATTGGTATGCCGCCGACCGCACATCCAGAAGCAACGATGAAAACATCAATATTGTCCGTGTTGGCACCGAAATTGCGGATTATCTGACAGCTTTGGGTTATACTGTAATACACGACAAGACAATTCACGACAAAAGCTACAACGATTCTTATCCCTCATCACGCCAAACGGTTGAAAAGCATCTCAAAGAGCATCCCGAAATTCAGATTGTTCTTGATATCCACCGCGATTCCGTGACACAGACAAACGGCGATAAGCTCAAGTTTGTCAACACCATCGGCGGCAAAAAAGCGGCTCAGCTGATGATTATCACAGGTGCGGAGGAAGGAAAGGTTACGGATTTTCCCGATTGGGAATATAACCTGCGTTTCGCACTTCATCTCCAGAAAAAATGCGTTGATATGTTTCCCGGACTTATGCGTCCCGTGCTTTTTTCACAACGCAAATATAATATGGATATGACCCGATTCAGCCTTCTTGTGGAAATGGGAAGCGAGGCAAACACGCTTGAGGAAGCCTGCTATTCGGGCAGAATGCTTGCCGCTGCCCTTGCGGCGCTGATGGATGAATACACAAAGGAGAAATAAAATGAAAATACTGCGCGCCTATGCCGTGACGGCAATAATCTGCCTGAGTCTCACATCAATCATCTCGGGGATTTTTATTGCAGATGAAAACACAAAAAGAGTCAGTCTCGGCACCAAAAGCACCGTTGTTGTTATGGGCAGCGGAGATGAAAAAGTCAATGACGGAGAAATTGACCTCTACCCTGCCCTTGAAAAACTGAAAAAAGCTGCAAAAAAGGCGGCAGGCATTGCGCCGCCGCCCATAAGCAATATTTACTGGTTAATTGAGAAATGCGGTTGAATCAAAAATATAAACCACATAGCCTTCAAGATCCAGTCTGTCAACAGCCATCAGGTCAAAATACATCCAGTCCGTTGTTGACATCAGAGTAGCCTCCTCACCGTAGGAAAGAAGAACAAAATATTTATCCGCTCCCTCCTGCTCCTCAAACCAATTCATATTTGACTGATAGGCGCAGGGGGCTATTCCGTTTTCGTTAACATCAACATTTGCCGCCCTTACCTCAGAGTCGGAAAGCACGGTTATTGCCTGAGAATTCCAGAATGTGGCATAGCCGTAGGTAAGTCCGTTTTCTTTGAGTTTCTGAGAAAGCTGATATTTTTCATTATGGATTATGCCATCTTTCTCCATTGATGAAACCGTTGCAAGGTTGATTCCGCAAAGAAGAACAAAAAGACAAATCATCAGCGCACACAAGCGCTTCGGCACAACATATTCCCTCGCCGTTGCAAAAACCGCAAAGCAAACGAGAAGACCTGTGCAAATCATGGGGCTGAGCCTCCAGTTAACGGCAGAAAGAATTCCGAAAACATAGCCGAACATTATCACTCCGCTCAACCCGAAATGAGTCAGGATGAGTGCCCTTACGGCAAAATTGAATTTACCGTAAAAGAAAAGAGAAATAACGGGAACAATTGCAATAAGTGCAGATGCACCTATCCGCACAATATTCACTATTGACTCCGCGGAGAAAATTGACATTCCGTAATGAGCATCAACGCCGAAAAGGCTGAACCAATGCTCGGGAAATTTCAGCAGATTGGAAAGCCATTCATTCATATTTGCATAACCCGAGTATGCATCCGCATAGCCCGAAGAAACACCGTTGCTGAAAAATGAAAGCAACGCAAGACCGATAAGCACGGAAATGCCGCAGATAAGGCAGAAATAAAGGGAAACTCTGCTTTTCTTTGAGAACAGAGTGTTGTCCTTATCCAGAAAAACGCCCATAACTGCCGCAAAAAGAATGGGCAGAACACCTGTTGAAATAACCTGCATTCCGTCAAGCGAAAAACACGCAGAAACAATAACGGTGCAAAAAGTCACTGCAACAAGACCTTTGGCTCCCTTTTCGTTTTCAAAGTTCTCTTTGAATTTTATGAAAAGAGAAAGGATGACGCAAACCGCCACGGCACAGATACTGTAATAGATAACATGTTCATAAAAAATTTCTCTCAGCTTTTCCGATGAACACATCACCAGGGCAAAAGTGCCCGTAGCCGTCAATGAAATCGGAGTGCTGAGCTTTATTGTTTTGCAAAGCCACAGCACGGATGCCAGCATAATCAGGGCAAAAAGTACCATTCCGATGCGGTGAGTGGTCATTGACACTCCGAAAATGCCGATAAACGGAATCATCAGCGTTGTGCCGCCGAAAGGCAGCATTGCAGCGTAGCCGAAATCGGGATTGAACACGGTGCCGCTGTCATAGCTTGCCTGCGCCCAAAGAATTGTGTCCGAACAATCAGCGTGGAAATAAGCAGCCGATGGACAGACTATATAATAAACCACAGTGCCGACAGAAAGCGCGGCAAAGAAAACAGCCGCAAAATAAATCAGACTTTTTTTCAGTTTTATCAAATCAATACACATAATTTAACTCCAGAAAACGAAGAAATCCCGCAACGCAAGATGCAAGTCAGGCGAATATGAAGAAAGATTTCCGTTGATACTTACCGCAACTGCCCCTGTAACCGCAACCGTTGCCGCCACAAGCATAACCGCTGCTTTTCGTGCCGTGCAGGCAAAATCCGCGCCATATTTCTCCCTTGCAAGAGAACAGGATTCAAACAGCACCGCCGCAGAAACAAATGCCGCAAACAGAGTCAGGTCTGCAGTGTAACGGAAAATCACACCGCCCATGCACATATCCGCAAATGCGGTTACCGCAAAGGAAAGCAAGGTCACGCCCAGCATTATCTTGCCGTTGCGCGAAGTTGTTTTGCTTTTGAAAATGCAGGGTGAAAGCAGCAGAGAAAGCATAAACGGAACGGCAAATATGCCGAAATTGCTGTCTATGTAAAGCGATCTGCCGTAGCCTGCAAGCCTGAAATATTCAAGCTGGATAAACGGAAACATATCCGCGGTTTTGAACGGTTGCAGGAAATAATGGAAAATTACGGGGATGATTCCGCCTGCATAGAATTCGTAGTAAGAAGTATCGGCAACGGTAAGCTGATATGCCGCGCCGAATTGCAGAGGGTTGCCGAAACGGGCATTATTATACCACATTGAAAAAACGAGTGCCGCCGCAACAGGCGAACCCAGAGCCGCCATTTCTCCGAAGAAACGGGAAAGATTCTTATCCTTTGCACTGCGGATAAAATAAATAACAATGAATGCGATAATTGCAAAAGTTACGGGCAAAACCGAATTGATTCTCGACATAAAAGCAAGAGCATAACTCACACCTGCAATCGCAAAGAAAACAATTCTGAGCGCCTTTTTTCTGTGGCTGATTGCCATAATCGCAAAGAAAAGAAACGCAGAAACAAAAGCCATTCCCGCAATGCTTGCAAGGTAATAAAACGGTGCTCTTCCGCGCTGGATGAGCAACACCGCACTTGCAAAATAAGCTCCTGCCGCGCACACGGCAGCAAGCCACGGCTTTGCATTTTTTCTCATTCTTGCCCATTCAACCACCGCAAGGGGCAGGAAAATTGCCGTCACAACGGAAAAGATTCCCGACACGGTGCTGTCCGCAGGCAAAAATCCCGTCAGAAAATAATAAGGAATATATACTGTCAATATGGGGGCTATGCCGAAATACGAATAATATTTCCCGCCAAAAAATGCTCTGTCATACAAAAAGGAAAGTCCGTATCTCTCGCCGGGGCTGTAAGGATTTTCCAATGCAAGCAATTCGAGTGAAGGCTGAACATCAAGATGAAGCTGACCTTTCATAAACGCGTCAAACTGCTGAATATAGGGTGAATAGCTGTCCACTCCGTATTCAAGAGGATAAGCAATACAATTGCCGTTTTCTCCCGATGCGTTCATAATCCACACAATGCACGCCGCCGCAACCGCAACCGAGGCTGAAATTATGCCTGCCTGAGTATAGGTCAGACCGTTAATTGCATTCTTTAAAGCTTTGTTCTTTTTAAGAATATAAGCCAGCACCATTGCCGTGAAAACAGCGGCAAAGCGCAAAACATTGAAGCTTGCCGTGTATTTCGGATTTATCACAACATCAGTCACGATAAGCTCCGATTTAACATCTTCAAAGGTTATATCTATGTATTTTGCATTTCCGTAGGAGCTGACATAGGATGTCACTCTGCGCTCCGAGGGCCCCGAAGCAATTCTTTCTCTCTGGGCAAGAGCCGCGGAAGAAGTGCTGTTTTCATCGGATATGTAATATGCCGCCGTCAACAAAGCATCAGGTGCCTCAGGGTCTGCGTTTCTGACCGTATAACTGACGGAGTGAAGCGGAAAATCCACTCCGTCAACGGCAAAGCTGTTGATCTCATTTGTGATTCTTTTCTCCGTAAAGCTCTGCGGAACATAATCCGTCACATCGGTTTTGCCGCCAACAAAAGAGAGCCACACAAAGTTTGAAAGAAAAAGTTCAATAAGCACCGCCGCAAGGCACATAACAACCGCAGGCAGGGCGCTTTTAATTCTTGTTTTCATCAGAGTTCTCCTCGTGATACTCCGCCTCGGTATTGACGCTCCAGATATTCTCCTTGGTCTTCTTGCCGCTGAGAATATTGGAAACCGCCTCAAATGAAGTTACCATTGAATGGTCCATATTGTTATATCTGTGCTGACCGTTTCTGCCAACGCAGTAAAGGTTGCCGAAGGTGTTGAGATAATCTACAAGCTCGTCAATTCTGTCATAGGTGTCAAAATATGCAGGATATGCTTTCTGCACTTTTTCGCGGTGACTGTCAAGCACCTTTGCATCAGCATCGATAACTCCCATTGATTTAAGCTCTTTCACGGCAAAATCAACGCATTCGTCATCGCTCATATTCCAGAAATCATCGCCCTCTGCGCAGAAATATTCAAGTCCGATCCACACAGTGTTCTGAGGATCATTCACAAGATAGGGCGACCAGTTGTTGAAAATCTGAATTCTTCCAAGCTTTACGCCCACATCCTGAACATAAATCCAACAGTCCGGAACGATGTTGCCGAGGGTCTTTATATCTGTTTCATTCTTAAGATTAAGCTTATTGAGGAGCAGACCAACGGTGACGAAATCTCTGTAAGGCAGACCCTTTGCGATTTCGGCAGGTGCCGATGGAACGTCCGCACCCATGCCTGCAATCAGATCCTTGACAGGCATTGATGAAATGAACACATCACCCTCAAGCTTTTCGCCGTTTTCGCAGGTAACACTGTTCACCCTGCCGCCCGAAATATCAATATCCGTAACCTTGTAACCGTAAAGGATTTTGCCGCCCATTTTGGTGAACTCGTCACCTACGGTTTCCCAGAGCTGACCGGGACCGTATTTGGGATAAACAAATTCCTCAATGAGAGATGTTTCAACCTTTCTGTTCTTGTTGGGAACAAGCTTTGAAAGCACATCCTTGATAACCGCAAGAATCGAAAGACCTTTTACTCTCTGTGCGCCCCAATCGGCAGAAATCTCGCTGGGATGCCTGCCCCAGAGCTTTTCGGTATAACCCTCAAAGAACATTGAATAAAGAACTTTTCCGAAACGGTTGATATAGAAATTCTCAAGCGAGGTTTCTTCCTTTTTGGAAACCGTTGACTTAAGATAGCTGAAACCTGCCTTGACCGTCCTGGGCAGGCCCATATTTATGAAAGTCTGCGGCTTCATTGAAATGGGATAATCAAAAAACTTGTTCAGATAATAGATTCTTGAAATTCTGCGGCGGATAAGCATAACCCTGTCCTCTGTTTCAGGATCGGGGCCGCCCTTGACAAGGGGCTTTTCCCTGCCGAGAATCTTATCGTCAACCGATGGCGCACCCTGAGTGGGCATCATACCTGCCCAGAAATCCGTCACATTTTTATCCTTTGAAAAAAATCTGTGGCCGCCGATATCCATTCTGTTGCCGTTATGCTTAACAGTTCTTGATATGCCGCCAAGCACATCGCTTGCCTCAAGAATAACAACTTCATATTCGTCCGATTTTTTCAGAAGCTCATAACCTGCAGTCAGACCTGCGGGGCCTCCTCCGATAATAATACACTTTTTCATAAAATCCCCCTGAAATTTCATTATACCATTATTTATTATAACATCTTACATATAATAAAGCAATTAAAAAAAGATTACAAAAATTTTAACATTTATATATTATTCGTTTTTATTTGCGCAAACACTCACAAAACTTGTAATTTGTGTTGACCGAACCGCACAAAAGCTGTATACTGAACAAAACAGAGTGAAATGAAAGGGTGTTTTTATGAAACACGGAATTTACTATGCCTACTGGGAAAAAGAGTGGGCGGCGGATTATATACCTTATGTCGAAAAAGTTGCAAAACTCGGCTTTGATATTCTTGAAATCGGCGGCGCGGCACTTCCTGTAATGAACGGCACTCAGCTCAAAGAACTGAAAGCTGCTGCAGATGCAAACGGAATCATCATCACAACAGGCTACGGTCCCGCTCCTGAGCACGATGTTGGCTGCCCTGTCACAAGAAACGGTGCAATCGAATGGTACAAAAAGATGTTCAGTGCAATGGAACAAATCGGAAGCACCACCATCGGCGGCGCCCTCTATTCCCACTGGCCCATTGACTATTCACAGCCCATCAACAAAGCGGAAGACTGGAAATACGCCGTTGAAGGAATGCAGATTCTCTCCGAAATTGCAAAAAAACACGGTGTTAACCTTAATATGGAAAGCCTCAACAGATTTGAAGGCTATCTCATCAACACAGCAGAAGAATGCGTTAAATTTGTAAAAGAAGTCAACTGCGACAATGTCTGGGTTATGCTTGACACATTCCATATGAATATTGAAGAAACGGATATTGCCGATGCAATCCGCACCGCAGGCAGTCTTCTCGGTCACTTTCACACAGGTGAATGCAACAGAATGGTGCCCGGCAGAGGCAGAATCCCCTGGCGCGAAATCGGCGCTGCTCTGCGTGAAATCGGCTACGACAAAACCGTTGTTATGGAGCCTTTCGTGAACACAGGCGGCCAGGTTGGCAGTGACATCAAAATCTGGCGTGAGCTTATCCCCGGCATCTCTCCCGAAATGCTGGACAAGGACGCAGCAGACTCACTTGCCTTCCAGAGATATATGCTTGACGGAAATATGTAAAATAAAAAGAGAGAGCCAAGGAACAACCTTGGCTCTCTTTTCATTGGTGGACGTTAACGGACTCGAACCGCTGACCCTTCGCACGTCAAGCGAATGCTCTACCAGCTGAGCTAAACGTCCTTCTCTGCGCCTGAGCGCAGGAGTTATTATATATGAACTTATACTTATTTGTCAAGCTTTTTTGCAAATTTATTTTATTGCAGAGTCAATATCTGAAAAGTTGGGTTTTCCCGAACTTCGGGTCATAATAATTTTTCAGATATTCCGCAATATTCTTCGCATCTCTGTATTCCGCATAGAGATACTGAAGCTCCGCTTTCAGCACATAAGCCTCATTGGAACAAACTTTGTCCTTAAGGCTGTTGAGCTGTTTTCTTTTTTCTTCAATCCTTCTTTTTACTACTTTTGCCGCCGCCCCATATTCTTCGCCAAGTTCTCTTAATGTTTTATTGTTCATCCGATTCTCCTTTCAATAAATAATCTGCCGTAACATTAAAAAACACGCTCAATGCCGCAAGTTCCTCGCCCGTGGGAACAACATCGCTCTCAAGCTGTGCAAGCCGCTTCACCGACACATCAAGCGCAGGAGCAAGAATCTCCCGTGTCAGATTCTGACTCTGACGCAGACGGGTTATCCTGTCGCCTGTTGTGCCGCCGACTGCATTGCGTGCCGCCGCAATAACTTTCGCCCTGCCGAGCACAATGGGAACAATATTTTCATTGCTTTGCATCCTCTGATAGCAAACCGTATAGCTGAGCACTCTTTCCAGTTTTTCTTGCGCACGGCTGAGCGTTCTGTTGACCGCCGAGGGATTCACGCCCCTTTTCTCCGCAATTTCGGTTACTCCCTCATTATTGAACCAGTGGTCTTTGATTGTCCGCCTTTCCGTTTCCGTCAGTTCATTTTCAATTGCCTTTTCAAGCAGAATTGCCATATCCACATCGCGTTTACGCCAAGCATATTCCGCAGGCGATTCGCATTGAGTGCAGCATCTGCCGCAGCAGGCAAGCTGAGCAGTTCTGATTTCCTCACGGCTCGGAAAATGTTCTCTCACATCAATATTCTTTTCTGTTTGTTTCATCTGTACCTCCTTGTTTTTAATAGTTACACTATTGATTATAGTGAACATTCGTTCGGATGTCAAGTGATATTTTAAATTTTTTTATTTTTTGCTTGACAATATCAATAGTTTCACTCATAATAACATTGTAATAGAAATAATAACAAGGAGATATCAATGAATATAATCAGAGAGCTTCGCATAAGCAGAAAAATATCTCAGAAACAGCTGGCAGACCTTTGCTGCGTGCATCAGACTGCGGTGAGTCAGTGGGAAAACGGAAGAACTATGCCTGACACAAACAGCCTCAAGCTTTTGTCTCAGGTTTTCGGAGTTTCCGTTGAAACCCTGCTCGGAATAGAGAAACCAAAGGACAAAAACCGCATTCCCGGCTTTGAGCGTATCAGCGCAGGCGCTGCAGAAGAAAAACTTGGCGGTGTTGAATTTTTTGCCCTCACCATCAATGACGGAAGCATGGCACCCACACTGCAGCTTGACGACACGGTTATCATCAACCGCCGCTGTGAAGTCAGGAGCGGTGATATTGCCGCCGTAGCAATCGGGCCCAGCGATGTTTCAGTTAAAAGAGTAATAAAAAAAGGCACAAGCCTGATGCTTGTGCCTGAAAATCCCGTATTTGAGCCACTGCTCTTTTCGCAGGATGAAATTGACAGCCTGCCTGTCACCATTCTCGGCAAAGTCACCGAGCTGAGACGAAAATTTTAAGATGCCAGCATATTAAGTGCGGTTGAAAGCTGATTATCCTGCTCAGGAGTAACAAGCTCTGCGTTGTAGCTGCCCGCATTCATCGTAACCTCGACTGTGGGGGTTACACCAACCTTATCATAAACCGCAGCCGCACCGCCTTTCGGCTCAACAAGTGCAACAGTGAGAAGCACTGCGCCGCCGTCCTCAAGAGCAAAAAGTTCCTGCATTGTTCCGTTGCCTGCAGTTTTTGTGCCGATAATGTGCGCCTGACTGATATCACGCATATCGCAGGCAAAAAGCTCGGCAGGTCCGCTTGTGCCGCCGTTCACCAGCACTGCAAATGGCATTGTGATGCTGCTGTTTTCAGCGGTGTAAATTTTATTTTTATAAACACTGCCGTCCTTACCTTTTGCAACGGCAATATTATCCGAAATAGCAGGCACAATCACATCGATTACCTGAGCCGCATAATCAACAGTGCCGTTTGAAACATCACGCACATCAAACACAAGGCTTTCCGCACCGTTTTCAATAAGTTTTTCCGCCGCCGCTTTGAATTCTGCGGCGGTATTTTTATAGAATCCGCTTATTCTGATGTATCCCACATTGCCGTATGCTTTGCTTTTAACGCTGGGAATTGCAAAACCGAGCATTGTTTCCGCAACCTTGGTTTCGCCGTCCCTCTCATATTCAATGGAAACAGACGAAAGCAGACTGCCGTAAAGCATATTTCTGAGCTGAGCAAAATTGCTCATTGTGACGGTGGTGTTATTTATCGCGGTTATAACATCGTTTGCCTGAAGACCTGCTTTTTCCGCAGGTGAGCTTTCGTAAACATGGGTAACAATGAATTCCGCCGTCTGATAGTTAAAGGCAGTTTCAATTCCCACACCCGTCACACCGCCGCTGAGCATTTCCGTGTAGGAAGCGTACTCGGAAGCGTTGAGATATTTGCTGTTGGGATCTCCGAGACCGTTGACATATCCCTCGGTAAGCGACTCATTAAGCTTGTTCTGATCACTGACGGAGCCGTAAAAATAGTTTGAAACAATCTGACTTATTTCATCAACAGATTGATAAGCTTGTGAACGCTGAGAAATATTGTTCATTATTCCGCTGAAAATCTGCTTTGACGCAACCATCGTCACCGCAAAAGTCAGCGTCACAAAAATGATAACAAGTGATATGCACAGACCGACAGATATTTTTTTGTTCATATACAGCCGTCCTTTCTTTCAAAAAAGGCGGCATTAAGCCGCCTTAATTTCAGATATTTATGGTTTTGATACATAGTTCAGAGGATTAACTCTGTCAACACTTCCGTCTGAGCGTTTGATTCTGACTTCAAAGTGAAGGTGAGGTCCTGTTGTGTTGCCGGTATCGCCGATAAGACCTATCTGCTCGCCCTTTTCAACAACATCGCCTACACTTACGCTGAGCCTCTGAGCATGAGCGTAAAGAGTATGCTTACCGTCACCGTGGTCAATGATGCAGTAGTTGCCGAAACCGTAGTTCCAGTTGCCGTCATTGAATGCGGTGATTACCTTGCCGCCCTGTGCAGCGCGGAAGGGTGAACCCTTGGTTGTGACATCGGTTCTGACAATATCAATACCCCAGTGGGCACTGCCGTCACTGTATGAAGGATATGTTGCTGTGAGTCTTGTTGAACCGGGAACAGGCCACATCATTTTGCCGTCATTCTTGATTTCCTCGTTGGGCTTATCGCCTTCCGAAGAACCGTTGGCTTTAATGGCTGCTTCAATTTCCGCTTCAAGAGCCGCACGCTCTTTTTCTTTGCGCTTGATTGCAGCTTTGTAAGCGTCACTGTCCTTATCAAGGTCCTCAAGCAGATATTTTACTTCGTTCTGCTTTTTGGTCACATCGCTCTTCTTGCTTTCCTGAGCATCCTTGCTGCTTTCGAGGTCATCCTGTTTCGCAGTAAGGTCTCCCATCTGGGTGTTAAGCTCAACTTCCTTTTCTTCAAGAGCGACTTTCTTTTCATCGAGTTCGGTCTGAAGCGCATTGAGCTGAGTGATTTTTTCTGAAAGCTCTGCAACAAGTGCCGCATCTTCTTCCGACACTCGTGTGATAAGCTCTCTTCTTGCAAAGAATGATGAAATGTCACTGCTCATAAGCAGAATTTCAACCGTTGAACCCGTTCCGCCTGACATATAGTTTTCGCGGATTCTCGCAAGAAGCATATCTTCGGTTTCTTCCATAAGTGACTGAGTTTCATCAATCTGAAGAATAATTTCTTCCTTGCGGATGGTAATTTCGTTTATATCATTTGTAGTAATCGTGATATCATTCTGAAGTGAATTAATATCTTTATTGAGAATGCCTATGCTTTCATCGAGAATATCCAGCTGGTCATTGATTTTATCAATCTGATTGTTGAGGTTATCAAGCTTTTTTTCGTTTGTTTTGATATCGTCCTGAACTTCCTCAAGCTTTTCCTGATTTTCCAGAATATCCTTTTCAATCTGCTCATATTCCGCATTCATCTCTTCAAGAGTTTTTGCGGATGCCTGAGGCATGATCATTGCAGAAAATGCACAGATAAGTGCGAGAGCAAGGCAAAAAAGCTTTCTGCTTGTTTTAGTCTTCAAGCTCTACGAACTTCCTTTCCTTAAGATATTTTCTTATTGAGGTTGCACTGCCGAAAATGCCCGTGAAAATGCCGATACCAACAAAAGCCGCAACAAGATAAAGTGCATAATCAAGGAAACGTACCTGAACTTCGCCGCCAAGACCCGAAAGCATTGACGCAAATGAAGTCATTGCAAATTCATAAACCGCCCATACTGCGCCCGTGGCAAGAATGCCTGCAATAACGCCGATTAATATACCTTCAACCATAAAAGGCCAGCGGATGAAGGAATTGGTTGCGCCGACACTTTTCATAATGCTGATTTCAAGGCGGCGGCTGAACATAGTGACTTTAATGGTGTTTGAAATGATGAACAGCGAAACAATAAGCAGCAGAACAATTATGCCGAGGCTTATGTAGGTTACGGAATCCCTTATGCCTTCAAGCTGCCTTGCAAGGGTGCTGTTTTCATATACTCTTTCTATTCCGTCAAGCTTTTTGATTTCATCAACAACTTTTTCAAAGCCTGACATATCGGTTACGGTTACTCTGTATGCATCGGGAAGAGGATTCTCGTCAAGACCGCTGAGATAAAGCCTGAGATTCTCATCCATTTCGGCAAGAATTTCTTCGTATGCCTCTTCTTTTTCAACCGCTTCAACCGTTGTCACATTGTCAAGAGCGCGAAGATGGCTGCCCAGAGCCATGTAGTCATAGTCACTGCCGTCAAGGTCAGCGTAGACCATAATAACGTTTTCAGCCTCAATGCCTGAAATAAACGCCTGAATATTCACCAGAAGCATAAACGCAATGCCGATAAGCATCAGACAGCTGAAAAGCACGGTGATTGATGCAACAGACATCAGTTTGTTGACCCTGAGGTTGCGAAAACCCTCTTTGGTCAGATATCTCGTTTTACCCATTATTCCTCGCCTCCCGCAGTAACAAAATTCTCCGTAATCTCTACGGGTGAGGCGTCTGACGCCTGAACCGAGGTGCCCTGAGTATAAGCCGAATAATCCTCCTCGGGGGGAACAACATATTCATTTTCGATTTCGCTTACGGGATTGATGTGAGATGTTGCCGCCTCTCTTACGAGTGAACCGCCGTCCGAAACAACCTCACCTTTGTCAAGGATAATAACACGCTTATCAAAGCAACGCACAAGGCTATGTTCGTGAGTAACCATAATAACGGTTGTGCCCGCTTCATTAAGACGCATAAGCAGGTCAACGATTTCGTAGCTCATCTGAGGGTCAACATTGCCCGTAGGCTCGTCCGCAATAATGATTTCCGCATTGTTCGCAAGTGCTCTGGCAAGAGCAACTCTCTGCTGCTCACCGCCCGAAAGCTCCTGAGGATAGCAACGCGCTTTTTCATTGAGTCCCATAAGGCTGAGCACATAAGGAACTCTGCGGCCGATCTTCTTTTCTTTTGTTCCGATAACGCGCATTGCAAAAGCCACGTTATCGAACACCGTCATATTGGGAATGAGTCTGAAATCCTGAAACACAATGCCCAATCTGCGGCGGAATTTGGGAATATCCCTTTTCTTTATCTTGGTCAAATCGACATCATCAACAACTATTGTTCCCGATGAGGGCACTTCTTCCCTCATCATCAGCTTCAGAAAGGTGCTTTTGCCTGCACCTGAAGAGCCGACAACGAAAACAAATTCGCCTTTGTCGATAGTAAGGTTTATGTCCTTTAAAGCATGAGTACCGTTGTCATACTTTTTGGAAACGTTTGAAAACTGAATCACAGTATCATATCCTCTGAATAATTATTTTGATAGATATTGGAAACGGATGAAAAACAATCTATTAATACTTAACGGGCTTTGCATCAAGGTACTTCTTAACCATAAGTGCTACTTTGAATACAATTGCATCGTCAAACTCTCTCAGGTCAAGACCTGTAAGCTTCTTGATTTTTTCAAGTCTGTAAACGAGAGTGTTTCTGTGAACGAAAAGCTTTCTTGATGTTTCGGAAACATTGAGGTTGTTCTCAAAGAAACGCTGGATTGTGAACAGAGTTTCGTGGTCAAGGCTTTCAATTGAGCCTCTCTTGAACACTTCTCTGAGGAACATATCGCAAAGAGTTGAGGGAAGCTGATAAATAAGTCTTGCGATGCCGAGGTTTTCGTAGCTGACAATTGTTTTTTCCGTATCAAAAACTTTGCCGACTTCAAGGGCAATCTGAGCCTCCTTGAATGAACGGGCAAGGTCTTTGATGCCTTCGATTGTTGTGCCGATACCAACAAGCACATGGGTATAAAGCTCGGTGCTCAATGAATCTGAGATTGAGCGTGCAAGCTTCTCAAGGTCTTTTGTTTCAATATTATTTCTGACTTCCTTAACGATTGCAATATCATGCTCGTTTATGTTTATAACGAAATCCTTGCTCTTGTCGGGGAACAGGTTCTGAACAGCGTCAAACACAGATGCATCGTTATGGTCTGTGATTCTGATAAGCAGAACAACTCTTGTTGCTTCGCCATTGAAGCGAAGCTCCCTTGACTTGAGATAAATATCGCCGGGAAGAATGTTATCGAGGATTACATTCTTGATGAAATTGCCTCTGTCAAACTTCTCTTCGTAATACTGCTTGAGATTTTCAAGTGAAACACAGCAGACAGCCGCAAATCTGCCTGCAAGCTCGTCCGTTCCGTCAACAAAAACAGCATACTCTGTCTGAATGTGAGTGCCGAAATTGCAAAAAGTATATCCGTTAATATAGTGAAGCTCATTATCACCGAAAACATCGTTTGCAGTTGAAATAACTTCTCCGATTTTGCTAAGGTCGCTGCAGGCGATTATTGTGCCTGTTTCATCAATTACGCCAAGAGTCCTTCCTACTGCATCACGCATCTGGTGAACAAGACCCTGAAAAATTCTGTTAGACATAATTATTACCCCTCATTCGAATTGTTTTTGACTTCATTATAGATTTTATACAAAATGACCATTGGGACATATACATTTTACACAACAGACGATAATTTTGCAATAGAAATATTCGGATTTTTTAAAGATTTTTTTGAATTTATTATGAATTTCGGGTTGTTTTTATTAATTTTTACCAAATTTTTGCAGTAAGTGACAGTGAAAAAGCTTTGTTTATAGTGCTGCAAATACGGCTCGTCCAATCAAAAAAACACCTGTTGCGCCCCTTGTGTTTGGTTAATTTTACCGTAAAAGTTGTTGAATTTCAAAGCATCCTGCCTTTTTTGGTCAAAAAACACAAAGGTGTTTTTGTTGAAAAATATTATTGTTTATGTTAAACAAATGTAATCGCCAATTTTTGTGCAATCTGCCTTTTTAATTTTGCAAGTTCAACATGATATAGACACAGATTTTTATGACATACTAAATACAGACGGCAAGTCTTTTTTTCTTCTCAGAAAGAAAATGTCCTTTTTCTGCAAAATTTTTTTTAAAAATATGGCATTATTTTTAATTAGGGTCTTTTCAAACAGGAATTTTGGTGCTATAATACTTGAGGTTTCAGAATATTATCTTTTAGTTACTATATAAAGAATCATACGAAAGAGGGTAAATCTCTTGGAGAAATTCATAATCAACGGCGGTTCCCCCCTTCGCGGCGAAGTTGAAATCAGCGGAGCCAAGAATGCCGCCCTTGCGATTATACCTGCTGCCATTCTTTCGCAGGATGTGTGTGTCATTGAGAATCTTCCCGTTTCCATCAGCGATGTGAGCTATATGATGAAAATTCTCAAGCACATCGGCGCAGGAGTCAGATTAATCAACAAAAACACAATTGAAATAGATTCACGCCATGTCAACTCATATGTAATTTCACACGATATGACAAAGCATCTGCGTGCATCATATTACTTCATCGGTGCTCTTCTGGGCAGATTTTCCAGAGCAAGAGTTGCAATGCCCGGCGGCTGTTATCTTGGCGCAAGACCCATTGACCAGCACATAAAGGGATTTGAGCTTCTCGGCGCAAAGGTTTCCGTTGAAGATAATGCCAATGTTGAGGCTGAGGCTGAAAAGCTTGTCGGCAGTCCCATTTATCTCGACATGGTTTCTGTCGGCGCAACCGTTAACATCCTTCTCGCCGCTGTCAGGGCAGAGGGACTGACGGTTATTGAGAACGCCGCAAAAGAGCCTCATATCGTTGACCTTGCAAACTTCCTCAACTCCATGGGTGCCGATATCAGAGGCGCAGGCACAGACGTTATCAAGGTAAGAGGCGTTGAAAGACTTCACGGCTGCACATATTCAATCATCCCCGACCAGATTGAGGCAGGCACATACATGGTTGCCGCTGCCGCCACCAAGGGCGATGTTCTGATAAAAAATGTAATTCCAAAGCACCTCGAATCAATCTCAACAAAGCTGGTTGAATGCGGTGTTACCGTTGAGGAATATGACGATGCCGTCAGAGTTTCTCTTGACAAGCGTCCCGGCAAATGCACCGTAAAGACCATGCCTCATCCCGGATTCCCCACCGATATGCAGCCTCAGATGGCTGTGCTTCTTGCACTTGCAGACGGCACAAGCATCATTTCCGAAAGCATCTGGTCAAACCGTTTCCGTTATGCCGATCAGCTTAACAGAATGGGCGCGGATATCAAAGCGGACGGTCAGCTTGCCGTAATTCAGGGCGTTGAGCAGCTCAAGGGTGCTCCCGTTAAAGCGGACGATCTCCGTGCAGGCGCGGCAATGATTATTGCAGGTCTTGCGGCAAACGGCGTGACCGAAGTTGAGGATATTCTCCACATTGACAGAGGCTACGAAAATGTTGTTGAAAAATTCAGAGGCATCGGTGCGGATATCAGAAGAGTATATTGCCCCGAGCCCAACAGCCTGACCAATGCAGGTTGAGATAATATAATGTATTATATATAAATAGAGGAAAAGGTTATTTCCTTTTCGATAACCAACGAATATTTGCGGTATCTTTCCATAAAATTGCGTGTGTTAATTTTATCACACGCCTTTTTTAATCTCTTAAAGATTTCGGCGGTAAGGATATAACGGTCGATATTACCAACCGAGCCGGCAATTCCTTCTATCTCGGTAGGGAAGTCGGTTGTGGTAAGGTTAATGCCAATTCCAACAATAACCGCGCTAAGCTTGTCTTGCTCGTGGTCGAAAATCGCCTCGGTAAGTATTCCGCAAACCTTTTTGCCGTTAATAAAAATATCGTTAACCCATTTTATCTGCGGTTGCTTGCCTGTCAATTCGCCTAAAACCTCGGTAACGATAACCGCGGTAAGCGGAGTTATTGCGGTAGCTTCAAAAAGAGTTGCATCGGGGGAAAGCACAATGCTTAAATAAAGCCCGTCGCCGCTTGGGGAATAAAAGCTTTTTCCGCTTCGTCCGCGCCCGCCCGTTTGCCTTTCTGCTATTATAACGGTAAAATCTTCGGGATCTTTGGCGCACAGCTGCTTTGCAATATTATTT
>CALFPM010000164.1 GCA_937919155.1 uncultured Clostridia bacterium | reverse complement strand
AAGGTTGGTTTGTAAGCGAACGTTTGGCTTGGAACGGGTTGCTTCCTGGAATTGAAAAGGAATTTTTCTTAAAAACTGATACAAAACTTGAAGGTTATTTTACTTTATTTGATATTCCTGTAACGGAAAAATGGAATTTTAAAAGTGTTTTTGCAGCTTATACTGGACTTACAGCTTTATTCCCAACTCCAAATACTGTAATTACAGAATCAAACAAACTTTATATAGATGGTATGTTTAACGGACGAGGTTGGACAAGAGCTTATAAGGATTCTGGTGCGAAAGGGCAAGCAATGTGGTCAAGTTCGTTTGAACTAAGATTCCCTGTAGCTCAGAATATTATTGGTGTAGATGCGTTCTTTGATGCAGTTGCTGTAAAGCCGGGCTGGAAGTCAAGGCTTTTCCAGGTCTGGGTTGTGTCGCCGCTGAAGCCGAGAGGATATCTCTGGCTGCCTGCGCCGCAGAAACGGGAAAGAATGAGAGGTCTGTGGTTATCCTTTGCATTGTCAAGGAAATGGTAGTGGTTGAGCGCCCAGAGGGGGTCAAGTCCCTTGACAGCTGTGTTTTTACCCTGCTGCCAGTCAATCCACCAGAAGTCAACGCCCTTTTTCTCAAAGGGATGGTGAAGAATATCGAAATATTTTTCGGTGAATTTCTTGTCGGTAATGTCGAATTTAACGGGCTCCTTTGTTTTGGGGTCCTGACCCATTGCCTCGCACATTTCCTCATACTGGTCCTCAAACCAGCGCACACCCATTGAGGGATGAATATTGAAAGTAATTTTATAGTTATCGTCTTTCAATTTTTTCAGGAAGCCGTCAGGGTCGGGGAAAAGGTCGGTGTTGAAGCTGTAACCCGTCCAGCCTGTTGACCAGACATCGTAGACATACTCCATAAAGTTAAGGTGCTTTGAAACCTTGTGGCTGTCCTTGCCGAATTTTTCTTTGATTTTTACCCAATGCCAGTCCATATCAACCGTTGCAACGGTGATGGGGATTTCCTCCGCCTTGAATCTGTCCATAAGGTTCAGATATTCATCCTGTGAATAATCCTTGTATCTGCTCCACCAGTTTGAAAGAGCATAACGGGGAATGAGGGGCACTCTGCCCGTCAGGTTATATAAATCCGTGGTTGCGCCGATATAATCGTTGCCGTAAGCAAAGTAATAAACATCGGTCTCCTTGTTGTCACGGGGAAGAATTGCGCCGTCAGGCTTGATTGCAAGCGTGTCACTGTCATCAAGCAGGGCAACGCCGTTTCTGGAGCAAACGCCGTCTCCTACTCTGTCGATGGCGGTGATATCAAGGGTACGGCTTGTGCCCTTGAGGTTGCCTGCCTTATAGTTCTTAACTTTTCTGCCGTCTGCAAGCTTGATATTCAGCATTTTATTTACTTTGAGAGAATAAACAAAGGTTGCCTTTTCTGTTTTGATTTCAAGGTTGCCCTTTGATTCATTCACTTCAAATTTGCACTCGCAGAAATCTCTGAACCACACGCTCTGTGTAGGCTCATCGCAGAATTTACCCTCCGCCTGCACCTCTGCACGGAGCAGGCAGGGAGTTATAACAGTAAGCCTTGTTTTTCCGCGGACAATAACCTTATTTTTCTTTGCAACGGGAGAGCAGTCAATTTTAAATCTCTGTGCAAATGTATCCATAATTATTTCCTCATTTAACTTCAATCTTGATGCACTCATTGCCGAGAAGTGCGTTACTTACGCTGTCGGGCTGATGACCGCCGACATAAAGAGCAAGCTTGCCGTCAGGCTCAACTCTTGCGCCGTCTTCCGTAACAGCCTTGAGCCAGTATCCGTCAATTTCAAAGGTAACCGTTGCCTTTTCGCCTGCGTCAAGCTCAACTGCCTTGATTCCGCAAAGCTGGAAGTGGGGAGTTACCGTGCGGCTGTCGGTAAATGAAGCATAAACCTGAGCCTTTTCAACGCCCTTCATTTTGCCTGTGTTTGTGATATCAACGGTCAGAGTGTTGCCGCTGAGTGATGCATTTTCATAAGCAAAGCTTGTGTATGAAAGACCGTAGCCGAAGGGATAGAGAGCATCGCCCTCGATGTATCTGTATGTCTTGCCGATCATTGAATAGTCAAGGAATGAGGGCAGGTCGTGGTCGCCGCGATAAATTGTAACGGGAAGTCTGCCGCCGGGTGAAACCTTGCCTGCAAGCACATTTGCAACTGCAAGTCCGCCCATTGCGCCGGGATACCAGGCGTGGATAATTGCCTTTGCGTGGTTTCTCACCTTGTCGCCAA
>CALFPM010000163.1 GCA_937919155.1 uncultured Clostridia bacterium | reverse complement strand
TGCGCCCTCTTTATGTTTGACGATATCAACGTCTGCGCGCTCTGCCCAGATTTCAAGCTGGTCAATGGCTGCCGCTCTGAATGTGTCTGCCGCTCCGAGAATAACCTTCTTGCCCTCTTCTTTGAACATCGCCGCCATCTTGCCGATGGATGTTGTTTTGCCAACGCCGTTTACGCCGATAACAAGAATAACCGAAGGAACCGTAATCATATCAAGCTCTTCGCCGCCGCTGAGAAGGTCCGCAACAATGTCACGGATTTCCTTTTTGACATCCTTTGCCTTGCGAAGATTCTTTTTGAACACGGAATCCTTGAGTTTATCAACAATTTCCGTGGCTGTTGTTACACCTACATCAGACATAACGAGAATTTCTTCAAGTTCTTCGTAAAAATCGTCATCAATTTCATTTTTTCCGTAAAGAGCCGCATTGATTGCGCCGCTCATGCTGTCACGGGTCTTTTTCAGACCTCTGTTGATTCTATCGAAAAGTCCCATAGCGTACCTCTATATAATAATGTATTACTGATTCTGAACGTTTTTGATAATCTGCTCAACGGTTTTTCTGAGAGTTGAATCGCTGAGGATTTCCTTTGCAACGGTCTCCACGGAGTAAAGAATCGTTGTTCTGTCTCTGCTGAAATATTCGCTGATCTGATTCTGAGTAAGATCTGTGATTTCTCTTACTATGTAAATCGCAACCTGTCTTGCCTTTGCGGTTTTTGCATCCTTTTTCTTGGATGTGATGTCAGACTGAAGAATGCCGTAAGTTCTTGCAGTTTCTGAAATAATGCTGTTTACGATTGACGAAACAGGTCTGCTGTCTGTCAGGATATCTCTGATTGCGTTCTGTGCAATTGCAATGTTGATGGGTGCGCCCTCAATATTGACAAGAGCGTTGATCTTCTTGACAGCACCCTCAAGCTGACGGATATTTGACTTGATTTTCTCCGCGATGAACTGAATGACATCGGGGGGAAGTGCAAGGCCGAGAGTGTCCGCCTTGCGCTGAATGATTGCCATTCTTGTTTCCGTGTCAGGGGGCTGAATGTCTGCAAGGAGACCCCACTCAAAGCGGTTGCGCAGTCTTTCGTCAAGGATTTCGATGTCCTTGGGCGCGCGGTCAGATGCAAGAACAATCTGCTTGCCGTCCTGAGTAAGCGCGTTGAATGTGTGGAAGAACTCTTCCTGCGTTGATTCCTTGCCTGCGATAAACTGAATATCGTCAACAATAAGCACATCGCAGTTTCTGTACTTATCGTGGATTTCTTTCATTGATTTCTGTTTGATGCCTTCAACAATAAGGCTCACGAAATCTTCGCCGCGTGTGAAAATAATATCTGCCTTGGGATTCTTGCTCTTGACCTCGTTGCCGATGGCGCAAAGAAGATGGGTTTTGCCCAGACCCGAGTTTCCGTAAATGAAAAGAGGGTTGTATGCGGCGCCCGGTGTGGCTGCAACAGCCTGTGCGGCAGCATGAGCAAACTTATTTGATGAACCGACAACAAAGGTTTCAAAAGTATTTTTTTCAATGCTGAGCGATGAACTTCCCGCTGCAGCAGCGGCTTTTGCGGCAGCTTCTGCTCTTGCGACCGCATTGGGGTCAACGATAACCACTTCAATGTCAAAGCCCATAACCTTTTTGAAAGCATTTGCAATGTCACCGATAAATCTCTGGTCAATAACTCTTTTAACAAATTCACTTGCGCTGATTTCGGCTTTTGCGCCGTCAAAACTGATTATTTCAAGGGGTTTGAACCAACTGTCATATATAACATCCCCGCAGGAAGCCTTAAGCTGTTCGCAAACAAGGCCCCACATCTCTTTGAGAGATTCCATATCTTTCTTCCTCCGATTCTTTGGTAGTCTTTTATTTTAGCGCATTCTCTCGCATTCTAACGATAACGATACATAATACACTATACCACATAGTTTCTCTCTTTTCAAGCAAAAATTAGCCGAAAGGCAAAAACTTTTCACATATATGTGGAAAACTTGCGGATTAAAACCGCCAAAAGCAACATAAATTCAAAAAAATGTTGACATTGGCGGTCAGTTTGTATATAATGGTTACTCTGAGGGGTATGCCCCTTGGTTTGTTATGCGCATTTTTATGTTTTTGCTTAATAATCATCTTTATTTGCGTGTTCTGAATGCATATAATTTTGATTGTTTCAGATCCGAAAGGATCGGAAAAATACACAAAAAAGTGAAACGGAGGTTTGCAGAATGAAAAGAACTTACCAGCCCAAGAAGCGTCATCGCAAGATGGAACACGGTTTCCGCAAGAGAATGGCTGACAGAAACGGCCGCAAGGTTCTTGCCCGCCGCAGAGCAAAGGGCAGAAAGCAGCTCACATACTAATCCTTTAAAGTAAGGAAATGGTGAAGATGCAAAGAGCCGCAACCTTAAAGCAAAACACCGAATTCCACCGTGCCTACGGCAGGGGCAAGGTCAAAGCCTCCCCGGCGCTGGTGACCTATGTTGTCAAAAACAGAGGTCAGGGCATTCGCATCGGTATTACTGCCGCAAAAAAACTTGGCAGTGCAGTTGAGAGAAACAGATGCCGCCGCATCATAAGGGCGGCATTCTCCTCAATTTATCCCGATTGCGGCGGAAACTACGACATTGTTTTTGTTGCAAGGTTCAAAACAAAAAAGCTCAGAAGTAACGACATTGAGCCCGTTATGAGAAGCCATCTGACGGAGCTTGGCGTTATCCGGAGCAGTGCGGGAGCTGATTTTTCATGAAAAAGTTTCTGCTTTCCGCAATACGCTTTTACCAGAAGCGCATTTCCCCGCTGTTCCCCCCTGTATGCAGGTATTATCCGACCTGCTCACATTATGCCGTAGAGGCAATTCAGGTTCACGGAGTTTTCCGGGGGACCCTTTTAACTATATTCAGATTAATGAGGTGCAACATACTTTTTCCCGGCGGATACGACCCTGTGCCGCCCAAGAAGCACCGTCATTCGGAGGACAAAAAATGACCGGTATTTATGAAATCCTCGGCGTACCTTTCGGATTTGTACTTAGATTCATATATGACACAATCGGCATGAGCAACTATGCCATCGCCATTGTTTTGCTGACTCTTTTTGCAAGAATCCTTATGATTCCTTCATCAATCGGCCAGCAGAAAGGTATGGTCAAGACTCAGCGAATGCAGGCAAAGCTTCGCAAAATTCAAGCTAAATACGCAGGAAATCAGCAGAAGATTCAGGAGGAAACCAGCGCTCTCTATCAGCGCGAGGGTTATAATCCCATGGGTGCAGGCTGTGCGCCTATGCTCGTTCAGTTTGTTCTGCTTTTCGGTCTTATCGGCGCTATCTATTATCCTCTGAGCAACTTCCTCTATGACAGCGAAATCACAAAGGAAGAAATTGCACTGCTCACAAAGGCAGTTCAGGACCTCGGCCTTATGGGTAACACAAAAAACACTCATCTTGTGGAACTTATCATCATTCAGAACATTGATGCTCTGCAAGGTGTTGCAGGCGTGAGTGAAGCTGCATGGAATGCAATCAAAGGCATCAACTTCGATTTCTTCGGCCTTTTCACACTCGGTGACGTTCCTACAGACTACAAGGGTCTGCATCTTATCTGGTCAATCCCCGTTCTTTCATTTATTACATCAATGGCAACGGGTCTCTACACTCAGATAAAGCAGAAAAAGCAGAACCCCGCAATGGCAAGCAACCCCGCAATGACGGGTTGTATGACTCTCGGTATGCCTTTGTTCTCGCTTTATTTCGTTGTTAATTACCCTGCAGGTATCGGTATTTATTGGATAGCTTCCAGTATTTTCGGATTTATTTCAACAGTTATTATCGGCCAGATTTACAACCCCAAGAAAATGCTTGCAAAGCTTATGGTTGATGAAACGGTTGCCCGCCGTTCAAAGGAAAACAACATCAAGCAGGCTGTTGAAAGAAAAGAAAAAAACAACTAACACATCCAGGTGGTGAAATATTTTGATAAAAGAAGCATTCGGTACAGGTGCTACTATTGAAGAAGCAAAAGATGCTGCGTTAAAGGCGCTCAACGCTCCCGAAGATGCAGATATTAAATATGAAGTTATTGAAACACCCAAAGCAAAGCTTTTCGGTCTTTTCGGAGGTTCATCCGCAAAGGTTAAGGTAAGCTATGAAGCAGAGGACGAGCCCGTTGCAGAGGTTGCTCCCGTTGTTGAAGCAGCTCCCGCAAAGAAGGCTGTTGCCGTTGATGACGGCTCATTCGACAAGGCAAAGGACTACATTCTCACAATCCTTAAGAGCCTCGGCATTGAGGAAGCTGAGATTTCAGTTGAAGCAGATGATGAAGAAGTTCGTTTTTCAATCAGCTGCGGCGATGATTACGGCTCAGTAATCGGCAGAAGAGGCGAAACTCTTGATGCGATTCAGTATCTTACACGACTTGTTATCAACAGAGGTTCTGATGATTTCAAGCGCGTTTCAATCAATGTAGGCAACTACAGAGAAAAGAGAGAAAACACTCTCCGTTCACTTGCCCGCAAGAATGCGGCAAAGGTAAGAAAGTACGGCAGAAATGTTGTGCTTGAGCCTATGAACCCCTACGAAAGAAGAATTATCCACACAACCGTTCAGGAAATTGAAGGCGTTACTTCTCATTCAGTCGGCAGTGACGGCGACAGAAAGGTTGTTATCACTCTTGAAGAAGGCGTAAAACCCACAAACGGCGGCAACTACAACAACAGAGGTCGCGGCGGATACAACAAGGGCGGCAAAGGCGGTTACCGCGGCGGTAACAGAGGCGGCTACGGCAGACGCGACAATGCAGATGCACCCGCAGCTCCCGCAAGAGCTCCCCGTTCAGATTCCGCAGGTTCACTTTACGGCAAGATTGAAATCAATAAGGACTAAAAAAATCAAGCGTACGGCAAAAACCGTACGCTTTTTTCATTGTGTTCTTCTCCAATGGAATAAATACTGCTGAGCAATGCCCCTCACCCCGTTTGTGCATTCAGGCAAGCCGTCAGGATACATCTCAGCCATAATCCGTTTCACCCACACATCAACGGGGAATGCATCTGCCTTGCCGAAACCGTAAAGCAAAGCACACTGAGCCACTTTCTCCCCGACACCCTTGATTTTTATCAACTCATCCCTGCCCTCTTCAAGAGATGAGGAACAGATTTTATCAAAATCAATCTCGCCTTCTGACACCTTTTCTGCGGCATCAACCAGATACTTTGCCCTGAATCCTGCCCTGATGGGTGCAAGACCCTCAACCCCTGCCTCAACTATCTTTTCAGGCGCAGGAAATGAATAATCATCGCCGCCGAGATGCTCACCCAACAAGCGGCAAAGGCGGTCAATAATACCTTTTATTCGGGGTATGTTGTTATTGGCAGAAATGATGAATGAGCAGATTGCTTCCCACGGCTCCTGCCTGAGAACGCGTATTCCGCCGCACTCTTCAACCGCCCTTTTCAGATGCGGGTCAGCCTTGAGTCTTTTGCACAGGTTTCCGTAATCGCGGTCAAGGTCAAAATACGGCCTCCATATGTTTTCAAAATCCTGCTCCGTGGCACCTGAAAAGATAATTTCATCACCGATTTGCTTCAGAGTGAGAGGACGCGAAAAAGCAACGCCGTGCCACTCGTTTTCGCCGGTTTGCACCCAGCGGAATGCCTGACCGCAATCCAGCGTTCTTGCAAGGTCAAAACAGGAATTTCTTATTCTTATTTCATTTTCGATGCTCATTTTTTCAGCTTTCATTGGATTCTCCGTTTTGTAATATCAAAATAAATTTTGCAAAAAAGATGCCATAATTTTAACGACATTTTCCGACATTTTGTAAAGTTTGTACAAGCTTTTGGTTATTCTTTTTTAGAAAAATAAAGTTATCCACACGTCAAAACCCACTGAAACAAGGGTTTTCAGCGTGAGTTATACACCTTTTCCACACAGTTATCCACATTATCAACGCGAAAAGTGCAGTATACAATCTGTATATTTTTCTTTGTGTTTCATATGGAATAATTGGACATTCCCCTGCCAAAAATAACACAGAAGCAACTGTGAAAGGGGAATTTTTTTGATAAAAGGTGTTAACAGACAGGTGGTTGAAATTTCGCAGACTCAGTGCGAATATTTTGAAAAAGTGCTGTTTTTCATAAAACCCGAATACTCTGCCGTCAGCGAAGGCGACCTTCGTGAAAGGGCAACAATTATCGCTCAGAGTGCAGGAATGCCCCCTGCCTCAAGACTGAGAAAAAACAGAATCCGCCTTGCCCTCAGCATGAGTGCCGCCGCCTGTGCAGGAGCGGTTGTGAGCGGCACAATTTTTCTGCTCACATCATTCTTTTGAGCTTTTGCAAAAGGCTCGCATAACGCATTCGCCGCATTCCGGTCTGCCGGAAACACAGGTTTCTCTGCCGGTTTTTCGTATTCTTAAGGATGTTTTTTAATTTTTTCATGGCGTTTTCTGCGTTTTCCAACTCTGTTTCAGCGTTCTTGCCTTTCAAAACCTTTAATTTATTGTCTGCGGTATATACGAGCGTACACTTTTCACCGGGAGCTTTTTCCGCTTTGCAAGAAATCATATCATTTGCTTCATGTAAATTAATACCTTTTCTTGCAAATACTAATTTTTCTTTTGGAACCATATATTCTTCTACTGTAGAATTCATATCTACTCTTGATAATCTATAATCTTTATCAGTTACTAATCCTAAAAGTTTTCCGTTTGGA
>CALFPM010000162.1 GCA_937919155.1 uncultured Clostridia bacterium | reverse complement strand
TTACACAAAACCCGATATTGAACTTGCAGGCACAAATACGGCGCAGACAACCGTGCAGACAGATTCTTTGCAAGGCGCAAATCTGGGCGATGCACGCTATGTGAATTCAACGGTTGCAGGTCTTGAGGATGTTGCGGCGCAGGCACAGGCAAGCGAATATTTTGCAACCGCAAAGCTTCGCCGACAGAATGCCCACGATGAGGCGGCAGAGGCACTCAATGACATCATCAAGGACGGCTCATCGTCTTCTCAGGCGGTTTCGGAGGCATCAGAAGTTCTCGGAGAACTTTCAAAATCCATTGCCCTTGAAAGCGACCTTGAAAACCTGATTTCGGCAAAGGCGGGGTGCGAAAATCTTGTTATTCTCAACGGCGGCACCGCAGAGATTATTGTTGAAAACGGCTCGCTGGATGATGTTTCTCTTGTGAAAATAAAAGAAATCGTTGTCAAGCAAACGGGAATCACAGTTGATAAAATTTCAATTACCGAAATGGAATATTAATAAATATTTTAAAAATATATTGTATATTTACTCGCAAAGTGGTATAATTCCCGTAAACACAGCTTTTCGGAGGGAATTATGACAAGACGCGAAGAAAGAGAGCAGGCATTTGTGCTGCTTTTTGAAAAATCATTTGACAGCGAAACAGAGATTGCGGAGCTTTATGACTTTGCGGTTGAAAACGAGGCAATCACAGGCAGTGAGTTTGTTAAAAACCTTGTTTGCACCGCGTGGGAGAATGTTGCCGAAATTGATGCGGTCATTGAGAAATATTCAAAGGGTTGGAAGATAAACCGAATTTCAAAGGTTGCTCTTGCAGTGCTCAGGCTTGCGATTTGTGAAATCAAATATTATGACGACATTCCTGTGGGCGTATCAATCAATGAGGCTGTTGAGCTTTGCAAAAAATTTGCCGCAAAGGATGATTCAGGCTTTGTTAACGGTATCCTCGGCTCTGTTTCAAGGGATGCGGACTGATGCGTACTCTCGGTATAGATACAAGTAACTACACCACATCTGCCTGCATTTATGACAGTGAAACAGGTGAGGTGTTTCAGCAAAAGCTTTTGCTGCCCGTGAAGCAGGGCGAAAAAGGTCTGCGTCAGAGTGATGCGGTTTTTCATCACACTGCAAGGCTTCATCCTCTTGTTGAACGGCTTTTTGAGCAATGCGGCACGGATTTTGATGCAATCGGCGTGTCCGAAAAACCAAGGGATGCAGAGGGCTCTTATATGCCCTGTTTTCTTGTGGGAATTAATGCGGCGAGGTGCATCGGTGCGGCAACGGGTAAGCCTGTCCGAGGTTTTTCGCATCAGGCGGGTCACATTGCTGCCGCTCTTTATTCCTGCGGCAAAATGAACTTAATGAAAGAAAAATTTATCGCCTTTCATGTTTCCGGGGGCACAAGCGAAATGCTGCTTGTATCTCCGGGCAGTGAGAGGGTTTTTGATGTTGAAATAATCGGCGAAACTCTTGACCTCAATTGCGGACAGGCAGTTGACAGGGCAGGGGTAATGATGGGTCTTTCTTTTCCTTGCGGAAAGGAGCTTGAGGCTCTTGCACTGAAAAGTGCGAAAAAATATAACCCCAAAGTCTGCGTGAAGGACGGAAAATGCAGCCTTTCGGGTCTTGAAAATCAGTGCAGAAAAATGCTTGACAGCGGCGAAGCTCACGAGGATGTCGCGCGCTATTGCCTTGATTTTATCTGCAAAACTCTTGAAAAAATGACGGAATATGCCGTTGAAAAATACGGTAGCCTGCCTCTTGTGTTTGCAGGCGGTGTGATGTCTAATTCCATCATCAGGGAGAAAATTCAGAGCAGGTTCGGCGCAAGCTTTGCGCAACCCGATTTTTCCTGCGACAACGCGGCGGGTGTTGCCATTCTTGCAGGGGAGGCGGCTTATGAGTAACGGAGTTGTCCTCAGTGTCAGCCAGCTCAACAGATATGTCAAATCCGTTATCGAGCAGGATATGAATCTGCAGACCGTTTTTGTTGAGGGCGAGATTTCAAATTTCACCAATCATTACAAAACAGGTCATTACTATATGACAATCAAAGACGAGTTTTCGTCAATCAAGGCGGTAATGTTCAAATCCGCCAATATGCGGCTCAGGTTTATGCCCGAAAACGCAATGAGCGTTATTATAAAGGGCAGGGTTGCCGTTTTTGAGCGTGACGGTCAGTATCAGCTTTATATTGACGATATGCAGCCTGACGGCACAGGTGCGCTGAGCCTTGCGTTTGAGCAACTCAAAGCGAAGCTTGCAAAAGAGGGACTGTTTGATGCAGACAAAAAGAAACCCATTCCTCAGTACCCTGAGAGAGTGGGTGTTGTAACCTCACCCACGGGCGCGGCGATAAGGGATATAATCAATGTTATTACCCGCCGTTTTCCTCTTTCGGAGCTTGTGCTTTGTCCCGTTGCGGTGCAGGGTGAATATGCGGCGCCGCAGATAAAAGCCGCAATCGAACTTTTCAATGAACAGAAAGCGGCAGATGTGCTTATTGTCGGCAGAGGCGGCGGCTCCGTTGAGGAGCTGTGGGCATTCAATGAGGAGATTGTTGCAAGGGCGGTTGCCGCAAGCGATATCCCCGTTATTTCTGCGGTGGGCCACGAAACGGATTTCACAATCTGTGATTTTGTTGCGGATTTAAGAGCACCCACTCCGTCTGCGGCGGCAGAGCTTGCAGTGCCCGATTCATATCAGCAGAGAGAAATGCTCGCGGCTTATTCAAGACGCATCGGCGGTGCGGTTTATGACAGAATTTCCGCGGACAGAGCGCGTGTGAAGCTGCTGGATGCCGCGCTTCAGAGGCTCAGTCCTCAGAATTATATTGACAGTCTGCGTGTCAGGTGCGACAAAGCGGTTATGGCAATGGATTCTGCGGTTAACCGTGAATATTCGTTCAGATCCAAGGAGTTTTCGGCTCTTTGTGAAAAGCTGGACGCACTCAGCCCCCTGAAAATTCTTGCAAGGGGATACGGTGCGGCAAGCAAGCAGGGCAAAATAATATCTGATGTCAATTCCGTTGAAAAGGGCGATATGATTGATTTGCGCCTGGGTAACGGTACACTCGAATGTGAAGTAAAGGACATAAAAAATGGCTAATTTGAATTATGAGAAAGCCGTTGCAAGGCTTGAAGAAATAACGGACAAGCTTGAAAACGGCAATCTTCCTCTGGAAGAAATGATAAAGCTTTATGAAGAAGGCACTGCATTGGCGGCAAAATGCGCCAGAGTGCTTGATGCGGCTCAGCTGAAGATAACAGAGCTTGCCGCAGGGAAGGCAAACAAAGATGAATGATTTTGATAAAATCTTCGGCGGTTATGTTGATGAAATAAACAGGGCGGCGGCTCATTATGTTTCGGCAGATGTGTTCAGAGGCAGAGAATCCGCAGGTCTTGATGCAATGCTGGATGCAATGGCTTATTCCCTGAGCAATGGCGGCAAACGCATAAGACCCGTGCTGACCCTTGAATTCTGCCGCATATGCGGCGGCGATTACAAAGCGGCAATTCCCTTTGCAATCGGCGTTGAAATGATTCACACCTATTCGCTTATTCACGATGACCTGCCCTGTATGGATAATGATGATATGCGCCGCGGCAAGCCTTCGAGCCACAAGGTTTACGGCGAGGCAAATGCTTTGCTTGCGGGAGACGGACTTCTTACCCTTGCTTTTGAAACCGTGCTTTCAGCCGATGTTTCGGCAGATAAAAAAGCGTTGGCGGCACTTGAACTTGCAAAGGCGGCAGGCGTTTCGGGAATGATAGGCGGTCAGGTTATGGACCTTGCCAATGAGGGAAAAAATGCTTCACTTGAAGAAATCAGGGCAACGGACAGGCTCAAAACGGGCGAAATGATAAGAGTTGCGGCGGTTATGGGTTGCATTGCGGCAGGTGCAAGCGGCGAAATGATTGCGGCGGCAGAAAAATATTGCGAAAATATCGGTCTGGCATTCCAGATTGTTGATGATATTCTTGATGTAACAAGCGATGATGCAACTCTGGGAAAACCCGTTGGCAGTGACAGTGAAAACGAAAAATCAACCTATGTTTCCCACTTGGGTATTGAAAAATCCGATGCTTATGCCCGTGAACTTACCGCACAGGCAAAAGCGGCGCTTGATATTTTCGGCAGTGAAGGAGAATTCCTTTCGGAGCTTGCGGACAGGCTTTCCGAGAGAAAAAATTGATTTATGGCAGAGAATGTTTCAATTCTTAACAGAATATCGGGGCCGTCTGATGTGAAAAAACTGAATGACGGCGAGCTTGAAAGTCTGTGCACGGAAATCCGCAGAACTCTTGTGGATACCGTTGCGTCAACGGGCGGTCACCTTGCGTCAAATCTGGGCACGGTGGAGCTTACCGTTGCTCTGCACAAGGCATTCAATTCACCCGAGGATAAAATTGTGTGGGATGTCGGTCATCAGGCATATGCCCACAAGCTGATAACGGGCAGATATTCTTCGTTTTCAACTCTCAGAACAGAAAACGGAATATCGGGTTTTGTGCGCCCTGATGAAAGTGAGCACGACAGCTTTTATGAAGGTCACGCAGGCGTTTCTCTTTCTCAGGCGGCGGGCATTGCGGCGGCAAATGCCGTCAAAGGCTCAAAGAATTTTGCCGTTGCGGTTATCGGAGACGGTTCTTTCGGCAACGGTATGGTTTATGAGGCTCTCAATCACGCAGGCTCAACAAAATCAAGGCTCATTGTTATTCTTAACGACAACGAAATGTCCATTTCGGAAAATGTTGGCGCAATGGCAAGGTATCTTGCCGCTTTCCGTGCAAAACCCGAATACTACAGATTCAAGGCGGGCACGGAAAAGACTCTTCGCAAAATCCCCGTTGTGGGCAAACCTCTTTCCAAGGGAATTCTGAGAATAAAGCAGAATCTGAAGAATATAATCTATTCCAGTTCATTTTTCGAGGATCTGGGATTCAAGTATATAGGCCCTATTGACGGCCACAACATCGGCAAGCTTTGCGAGGCAATGGACAGCGCAAAGATGATTGCCGCACCCGTTGTCATTCATATCAATACCCTCAAGGGCAGGGGATATGACTTTGCGGAAACCTCGCCCGAAAAGTTCCACGGCATTTCAAAGTTCGATATCAATACGGGCGAATCGATTTCATCGGGAGAAAGCTATTCTTCTTATTTCGGAAAAACCCTTTGCGCTTTTGCGTCAAAGGACAAGCGCATATGCGCCATAACGGCGGCAATGGCTCTGGGTACGGGACTTGATAATTTTGCCAAGGAATATTCGGACAGATTCTATGATGTGGGCATTGCGGAGGAGCATGCAGTAACCTTTGCAGGCGGTCTTTCGGCAGGAGGCATGATTCCCGTTTTTGCGGTTTATTCAACCTTCCTCCAGCGTTGTGCCGACCAGATTATCCACGATGGTGCGCTTCAGCGCAGAAAATCCGTGATTGCCGTTGACAGAGCAGGTTTTGTCGGCGAGGACGGAGAAACCCATCAGGGTCTTTTTGATGTTTCCATTGTGCAGAGCGTGCCCAACACAACGGTTTATTCTCCCGCAACCTACGATGAACTTTCAAAGGCGATGTATAACGCATTTTATAAAGAAGAAAATCTTGTTATCGTGCGCTATCCGAGGGGCAGTATGCCCGATGCAGGCGATTTCTGCAACACAAGCGGAGCGGATTATGAGGTTATCGGCAATGCGGATGCGGAAATTGCAATCATCACCTACGGCAGGCTGTATTTCAACGCCGTCAAGGCAATTCATATGCTTGCCGAAAAGGGAATAAATGTTAAAATAATCAAACTCCATAAGATAAAGCCTCTGCCCTGCGGCGCGGTTGATGAGGCAATGAAATGCAAAAAGCTTTTCTTCTTTGAGGAAGGAATGAGGGCAGGCGGCACGGGCGAGAATTTTGCGTCAAAGCTGCTTGAATCGGGTTACCGCGGCTCGTGGTCACTCACCGCCGTTGACGGTGAATTTGTGTCTCACGCAAGCATTGAAAGCCTGATGGAGAAATATGCTCTCAGCGGCAAAAAAATGGCAGAAAAAATATTTGATGAGGTTACGAAATGAGTGAAAAACTTCGGCTCGATGTTGCCGTTTATGAAAGAGGCTTTGCCGAAACAAGAGAAAAGGCAAAAGCAATGATAATGGCAGGCAGTGTTTATGTTAACGGTCAGAAGGCGCTCAAAGGCGGCGTTAACATAAAAGAAACAGATGTTATCGAGGTCAGGGGAGCGGTGAATCCCTTTGTCAGCCGAGGCGGTCTGAAGCTTGACAAGGCGGTCAGGTGCTTCGGTCTCAGCCTTGCGGATTGCGTCTGCATGGATATCGGTGCGTCAACGGGCGGCTTTACCGACTGTATGCTCACAAACGGCGCGAAAAAGGTTTATGCCATTGATGTTGGCTACGGTCAGCTTGCATGGAAGCTCAGGTGTGACGAAAGAGTAGTCAACCTTGAAAGGACAAATTTCCGCTATGTTACCCGTGAGCAGGTGCCCGATGAGGTGGATTTTGCCAGCGTTGATGTTTCGTTCATTTCTCTTAAGCTTATTTTGCCCGTTATGCACACTCTCCTTAAATCGGGTGGCAGGTCGGTCTGCCTCATAAAACCTCAGTTTGAAGCAGGCAAGGAAAACATAGGAAAAAAAGGTGTTGTCAGGGATAAATCCGTGCATACCGATGTTGTGCGCAGCATAACCGCATTTGCGGCGGAAAACGGCTTCAGGGTACTGAATGTTGATTTCTCACCAATCAAAGGCCCCGAGGGAAACATTGAGTATCTTATGTATATTGAGAAAACCGATGAGGGTGAAATGCTCTGGGACGGCTCTGTTGAGGAGCTTGTTGAGCGTTCACACGAAAATCTGGATAAATAAGAGGGTAACGATATGAAAATTACTCTTATACCTAACCTTACCCGTGCGGAAGCTGCAGGGGTAACGGACGGAATCTGCAAAAGCCTTAAGGCTTTGGGTGCGGATTTCTGTTTTTCGGATGATTTTAAAAACGAATTTGAGCACACGGGCGCGGCATTTCTGCCCGAAGCCGAGGCACTTGACGGCTGCGATGCCGTGATTGCCGTTGGCGGTGACGGTTCAATTATCCACGCCGCAAAGCTTGCTGCCGTCAGGCAGAAGCCGATTCTCGGCATCAATGCAGGCAGGCTTGCGTTTATGGCTGGTCTTGAGGATAATGAGCTTCATCTGCTTTCAAGGCTTATTGAGGGCGACTACACTCTCGATAAACGGCTGATGCTCAAAATGAATATAAAGAAAGGCGAGGAAATCATTGACAGCGACTACTGCGTCAACGATTGTCTTGTCACCAACGAAGAAAAGCAGAGGATGACGGCTATTGATGTTGCTCTCAACGGCAGCAGATTCAACAGCTATCTCTGTGACGGTGTGCTGATTTCGACCCCCACAGGCTCAACGGCATATTCCCTTTCTGCGGGAGGACCCATTGTTGACCCTGAGCTTGAAAGCATACTTCTCACTCCGCTCTGCCCTCATTCCCTTGTGGACAGGTCGCTTGTTTTCAGACCTGATGCGATGCTGACCGTTGAATCGGCGGAGGGCAATACCCTTTGTGTTTCGTCAGACGGAGTTCAGCCAGTAACCATCGAAAAGGGTTGTTATGCGGAAATACGGAGAGCGGAATTCACGGCAAATTTCATCAGAATCAAGTCAGATAATTTCATTGACATACTCTACAAAAAACTTGCACAAAGAAGATAGATAAGGAGATAAGGATTGTGAAAAAGAAAAGACACGAGGCTATTATCAGACTCATCGACCGTCATTGCCTTTCAACTCAGACAGAGCTTCTTGAAATGCTCAGAGCAGAGGGTTTTGACACAACTCAGGCAACAATTTCAAGAGACATCAAGGATCTGAGACTCATCAAGAAAGTGGACGAGATGGGCAGAAGCCGCTATGCCGTTGACAACGGTGATTCAGGAGAGCTTCTCGGCAAGTACAGAAGCATCTTCAGCCACTCTGTTATTTCTGCGGATTACGCAGGCAATACCCTTGTTATCCGTTGCTACACAGGTATGGCACAGGCTGCTTGTGCAGCTCTTGACTCAATGCATTGGGAGGGCCTTGTGGGCACACTTGCAGGTGACGACACAATCTTTGCCCTTTGCAGAACACCCGAGCTTGCAAATCAGATGAAAGAGGCTATTGCAGAGCTTGTAGGTTAATTTTCGGAGGAATTTCAGCTTATGCTTGTCGGTTTGAAAATCGAAAATATTGCCGTCATTGAGAGCGCGGAGATTGAGTTTGACAGCGGACTTAATGTTATGACGGGCGAAACGGGTGCGGGTAAATCGATTGTTATTGATGCAATCAATGCCGTGCTCGGTGAACGCACGTCAAGGGAGCTTATCCGCACGGGTGCGGAAAGCGCGAGGGTCTATGCCGAATTTGCCGGTGTAAGCGGCGAAACAGAGCGTATTCTTGACGAAATGGGCATTGAGAAAATGCCTGATAAATCCCTTGTTCTCAGCCGCTCAATCAATGCTTCCGGCAAAAATGTGTGCCGTGTCAACGGTTGCCCTGCAACGGTTTCCGCATTGAAGGAAATCGGCGCGGGTCTTATCAACATACACGGTCAGCACGACAGTCAGGCTCTTCTTTCACCCGATAAGCATTGCGGTTTCATAGATTTGCTTGCGGAGAATGAGGCTTTGCGCGCGGAATACAAGCAGGTTTTCTCAAACCTCGTTTCCGTCAAAAAAGAGCTTGATTCCCTTTATGACACAAGGGATGAAAAGGCGGCAAGGCTGGATTATCTCAACTTTCAGATCAATGAAATTGAGCAGGCGTCCGTGCGTGAGGGCGAAAGGGACGAACTTGCCAAAGAAAAAGAACTTCTTCAGCACAGCGGCAGAGTCATAAAGGCTCTCGAAAAGGCATATGTCGCCCTCAATGATGAAAACGGCATACTTACGGGCATTGAAGACTGCGCGGGCGAGCTTGAGAATGCATCGAAATACTATGAAAATGCCCAATCCGCCGCAAAGGGAATAAAAGGAATTTCTTATGAGCTTGCGGATTACACTGCGGAAATAAGAGACCTTATTGAGGGCTTTGATTACAGCCCTGAAAGGCTTTCCGAAATAAACGAAAGGCTTGATTTTCTTTACCGTCTTTCAATGAAATACGGCGCAACCGAGGCTGATATTCTTGCCGCTTATGAAAAAGCGGTTGCAGAGCGCAATGCAATCGAAATTTCGGACGAAAGAATCGGTGAGCTTGAAGAAAAGCTTTATGCTCTTTCCGATGAAATCAAGATTCTTTCCGCAAAGCTTACGGAAAGCCGAATGACTGCGGCGGCGGAATTCGAAAAAAGCGTCAAAGCGGAGCTTGAATTTCTTGATATGCCCAAGGTTGAGTTTGTTGTTGACCGAAAGGCAACCGCACTTACCTCAAAGGGCGCGGATGCAATTGAATTCCTCATCAGTGCCAACCTCGGTCAGGAGCCCAGACCCATTGCCAAAATTGCATCGGGCGGCGAGCTTTCAAGAATTATGCTGGCAATCAAAAATGTGCTTTCAGATAAGGACAGCATTGCAACTCTTATATTTGACGAAATTGATACAGGTGTCAGCGGCTCGGCGGCGGAGAAAATTGCCCTCAAGCTGCATCAGGTTTCAAAGGGCAGGCAGGTTATCTGCGTAACCCACCTTGCGCGAATTGCCGCTCAGGCAGACAAGCATATGAAAATCCTGAAAACCACCGATGATGAAAAGACATATACGAAGATAGATACCCTTGATTTTGACGGCAGAGCCGCCGAAATTGCAAGGATAACCGCAGGCGGCAGCGTAACCGCTCTGCAGATAGAAACAGCAAAAGAAATGCTGAAAAATGCAAGGAGAAATGAACAATGAAATTCGGCGTTTGTGTTGGCACGGACATTGAAAAAATGAAGTACATAAAAAGTCTCGGCTATGATTATGCGGAAAGCCACTGTCAGGAAATTGCAAAAAAAGATAAGGAATATCTTGACGAAATGAAAGCAACGGGTCTTCCTGTTGTTGCGGCGAACTGCTTTATCGGTATGCCTGTTGTTGGTGAAAACAGAGATTTTGCCGCTATTGACGAATACCTTGAAACTTTGTTTTCAAAGTCGGCATATCTCGGTCTTAAGTACCTTGTTTTCGGCTCGTCAGGCGCAAGAAGAATTCCCGAGGGAATGAGCCTTGAAGAGGGCAGAAGTCAGATTGTTGAATTCATTAAATATCATGTTTTGCCTGTGGCGGAAAAATATGATTTGCCTGTTGCAATCGAGCCTCTTCGCCCTGAGGAATGCAACGCAATCAACACGGTTGATGAAGGCGTTGAGGTTGCAAAAGCCGTTGATTCGCCTTATGTCAAAGTGCTTGCCGATGTTGCGCACATGTTTGTGCAGGGCGAGGATATGAATAAATTGCTTGATTATAAGGATTTTGTTGTTCACGCCCACACATCAAATCCCGACCCTGACCCCGCGTTCAATAAAAAGAGAACTTATCCCAAGGCAGGGGATAAATTCAGCCAGGCGGATTTCATTGAGGCTCTCAGGGCAATCGGTGTTGAGCATTGCTCAATCGAAGCGGATGTGATTGATTTTGAGAGCGATGCCAAAGACGCCTATGATATACTCAAAACATTGAGGTGATTATATGAAACTCGGCAAAAATGAAGTGATTTTATTTTCGGGTGATTCCATAACAGACGGCAACCGAGGCAAATGCATGGATTGCAACCACATTATGGGTCACGGCTATCAGTACATAGTTGCAGGCAGGCTTGCGCTTGAAAATGCTGAGAATATGCCCAAGTTCATCAACAAAGGCTATTCGGGCGATGTGGCGGAAGGTCTTCTTGAAAACTGGCAGAAAGATGTTATTGATAATAAGCCCACTTTGCTCAGCATTCTTGTGGGTGTTAACGATGGCGGACGCGGATATTTTGATGAAATTACTCCCGATGAAGCCTGTGAAAGGCATGAAAAAGGGCTCAGGGCAATCCTTGAGCTTACAAGAAAAGAATTGGGAGACATAAAAATAATTCTTTGTGAGCCATTTTATTTTCCGCTTGATAAGTCGGATTATTCTTATAAGTATACGCCTCATCCCGATGGCGTTGAGGGCCCGTTCAAGCGACCCGACAGCAATGACCCTGAGGATTCCGTTGCTTACCGTGAAGCGACAAACAAAAGAATCAGAGCTGCAACAAAAAAGCTTTCAGAGGAATTCAACTGCATTTTTGTTCCTCTCTATGATAAGATTAAGGAAAATGCAGCAAGATCAAGAATCGAGTATTTCATCTGGGACGGAACTCATCCCAGCATTGCAGGCCACACAATTATTGCCGATGAGTGGCTGAAAGCACTTGACAAGATATAAAATAATAATGTATCATACATTGGATTAAAAAGTAACTAATTACCGAAAGGAATGTTAAATATGCAGATTTATGAAGAACTTGTTGCAAGAGGACTTATTGCACAGGTAACAGACGAAAAAGAAATAAGGGAGCTTATCAACAACGGTAAGGCTGTTTTTTACATTGGTTTTGACCCCACTGCAGACAGCCTCCATGTTGGTCACTTCATGGCACTTTGCCTTATGAAGCGTCTTCAGATGGCAGGCAACAGACCCATCGCTCTCCTTGGCGGCGGCACGGGCATGATCGGCGACCCTTCAGGCAGAAGCGACCTTCGTCAGGTGCTCACAAAGGAAACAATTGAGCACAACGTTGAATGCTTCAAAAAGCAGATGAGCCGTTTCATCGAGTTCGGTGAAGGCAAGGCAATGATGATCAATAATGCCGATTGGCTTCTTGACCTTAATTATGTTGAGGTTCTCCGCGAAGTCGGCGCTTGCTTCTCGGTTAACAATATGCTCCGCGCTGAGTGCTACAAGCAGAGAATGGAAAAAGGTCTCAGCTTCCTTGAGTTCAACTATATGATTATGCAGAGCTATGACTTCTATCATCTCTTCAAGGAATACGGCTGCAATATGCAGTTTGGCGGCGATGACCAGTGGTCAAATATGCTTGGCGGCACAGAGCTTATCCGTAAAAAGCTGGGCAAGGATGCTTATGCAATGACAATCACTCTTCTCCTCAACTCCGAGGGCAAGAAGATGGGTAAGACTGCATCAGGCGCAGTATGGCTTGACCCTGCAAAGACATCACCCTACGAATTCTATCAGTATTGGCGCAATGTTGCTGACGATGATGTTCTCAAGTGCATCCGTATGCTCACTTTCCTTCCTCTTGAGGAAATCGATGCTATGGATAGCTGGGAAGGCAGTCAGCTCAACACTGCAAAAGAAATCCTTGCATTT
>CALFPM010000161.1 GCA_937919155.1 uncultured Clostridia bacterium | reverse complement strand
TGAAGACCCTCTTTGAAATTTATGGCATCGGTCTGGAGACCATTGAGGGCGTCATCATCGCCTCCGTGGTCCCCCAGGTCCTCAACTCCGTCCGGACGGCCATCCGCAAGCTCCTGGGCAAGGAGCCCATCTTCGAGGGCGAAGAGGGCGAGCGCGGCATCCTGTGCAATGCCTCCAAGTGCATCCGCAACTACGGCTACCCGGACATGGGCCTGGACGAGATGATCGAGAAGCAGGCCGAATGGGTGCTCGCCGGCGGCCGCCAGCTGGGCAAGCCCACTCACTTTGAAGAAAGGAAAGGTAACTACTAATGACTAGACACGAAAAAGCCCTTCAAAAACTTCACGAAGGCACAATCATCCCCGCACCCCCCCTTGCACTTGACGAAAACCGCAAATTTGACGAAAAGCGCCAGAGAGCGGTTGTAAGATACTATCTTGATTCCGGCGTTGGCGGACTTGCAGTTGCAGTTCACACCACACAGTTTGAGATCCGTGATCCCAAGATCAACCTTCTTGAGACCGTTCTTCTTAAGACCTGCAACAACGTTGTCTGTCCACTCAATAAGCTGAGCATGTGAAAGGTGGGGGCAACCAACGAAGCAAAGCTTGGGAGTTGCATCCTTGTCTTTCCACATTACGGGGTAGTTAGCCTGAACTCTTTCAAGTTCTGCATCGTCAACAACATAAACCTGTGCATCCTCTGCGATGATGCTTTCGCCCATTTCAACTGCTTCGGGAGTAAGGTTTGCAACGTGATAAAGACCAACGGCACCGTTTGATGCTGTAGCTGCACCGAAGTCCTTGAGGTAAGCCTTGGTGTCGCCGTCAAGCTCTGTGCCGATCCACTTGTCAAGACCCTTGATGTAAGGAACATCTTCCATTACTTTCATGCCGATAGCTGAGCCGAGAATCTGAGCTTCGGGCTTCTTGGTTGTCTTTACTTCAACAATCCATGTAGCCTTTCTGCCTTCATCGGTAACAAGACCGAAATAAGGAACTCTGCCAACGATTGAACCGAAAAGTTCGATGATACCTGAGTTTCTGTTGCAGCGTGCACCGAGAACGGAGTTAGCGTAAACAACAGCTGATGACTCTGCCCATGAAAGAACTTCGCCCTTCTTGGGAACGTTGCCAACCTCGTCCATGTAGCATGTGCAGGTGTATGACTTGTCGTCAATAAGACCGAGCTTTGAAAGCTGAGCATCATAGCTGTTCTGCATGCTGTACATGAACTTGTTGAAAATAAGCTTCTGAAGGAAGTTTGCGGGAACTTTAGGGTCAAGGGGCTTGGGGTCAACAGAGAACTTCTGCTGTGAAAGTGCGCCGCCCTCGATAAGCTTATCCATAAGCTCATAAACAGGCTTCATAACCTTGAGGCCGAAGCTTGTAACAAGGTGACCCATTTTGCTTTCAACAGGAACCATCTTTGTTGCGCCGAAGGCTTCGCCGTAAAGCACAAGGGTTTTCATAACCTTTGCCATTGCCTCGCCTTTGGAACCGTTGAGAATGTCCTGCTCTTCCTGAGTAAGAATCATTTTGTATTCCATAATTGCATTGTCCTTTCGCAATTTTTTTTAATTGTAACACTTTATGTGAATAAATTCAACATAAAATATTAAAAAACAAATAAATATTATTTATCGATTTTTGGTGCAAATGCACTTTGCACAGGCTGTGTATCATATAATGCAAAGGGTGATGTTATGGGACGCAGGCGGTTTTACAGGCATAATAATAAATGGCTTTTCAGAATTCTGAGCATATTAATCGCGGCACTTACAGGTGTTCTTTTAACCGATGCGAAACTGCGTCCGTCAATCTATGAACTTGCAGCGCTTGAGGCGCAGGCATATGCCGCCAAAACAATAAACGCTGCGGTTGAAAAAACTCTTTTTCAAAAAGGTGTGTCGTATTCGGATATAGTGGAAATCAGCCGCAATGAAAACGGTTCAATCACGGGAATAACAACGGATATCGTCAAAATGAACCTTTTTAAATCGCAGGTGACAAATGCCGTTGACGATGCTTTTGTGAAAAATGAAAAAATAACCGTCACCGTGCCGTTGGGCAGTGCAACGGGTGTTGTTTTCTTTTCGGGTTGGGGGCCGTGCATTGACGTCAAAATAAAAATGTCATCGTCTACCCGATCTGATTTCAGCAATGTTTTTGAAAGTGCAGGCATCAATCAGACTCAGCACAGTGTTATGCTCAATCTGGATACGCAGGTTATTGCAACTATGTCGGGCAGGCGGATAACAAAGAATATTTCAACCTCTTTTTGTGTGGCGCAGACAGTTATAGTCGGCACAGTGCCTGATGTTATGGTTGAATAGATTTTTATTGATTTTGCATCGCAGAATTGATATAATATGATTATCAAAATACAGAGGAAGTTTTTTATGAATTTCGAATCCGCAAAGGCAAGAGCAAAGGAGCTTCGCGATTTGCTCAATTATCACAGCCATAAATATTATGTTGAAGATAACCCCGAAATAGGGGATTATGAATACGATATGCTTCAGCGAGAGCTTGCAGCAATTGAAAAGGAATATCCCGAGCTTATAACCCCTGATTCGCCCACACAGCGTGTAGGCGGAAGTGCAGACGGTATGTTTGAGCCTGTTGTTCATTCCGTGCCTCTTGAGAGCCTGCAGGATGCATTCAGCATTGAAGAAGTCCGTGCTTTTGATTCAAGGGTAAAGGCTGTCTTTGACTCGGCTGAATATGTTGTTGAACCCAAAATTGACGGACTTTCCGTTGCTCTTGAGTATGAAAACGGTGTTTTTGTGAGAGGCTCAACCCGTGGTGACGGCAATGTGGGTGAGGATGTTACCGCAAACCTGCGCACCGTTAATTCAATTCCTCTGCGCCTCAAAGAAGATGTGACAATTGAGGTCAGGGGCGAGGTTTATATGCCCAAAAAGGTTTTTGCCGCACTTGTTGAGGAGCAGGAGCAAAACGGCGAGAAAACTTTCAAAAATCCCCGTAATGCTGCCGCAGGTTCGTTGCGCCAGAAAAACCCGAAAATTACCGCCACAAGAGGTCTGGATATCTTCGTTTTCAATATTCAGCGTATTGAAGGCGGAAATATAACAGGGCATAAGCAGTCGATAGATTATCTCAAAACTCTCGGATTCAAAACCATTCCGTTCTATAATAAATTTTCAACTGTTGATGGTGTGCTTGCAGAGCTTGACAGAATCGGCGGAATCCGTTCATCACTTCCTTTTGATATTGACGGTGCGGTTATCAAAACAGATTCTTTCGCTCAGCGTGCGGAAATCGGAAGCACCGCCAAATTCCCCCGATGGGCGCTTGCGTTCAAATATCCTCCTGAAGAAAAGGAAACAACAGTTGTTGACATTGAGGTTGCCGTGGGCAGAACGGGTGTCCTGACTCCTACAGCCGTGTTTGAGCCCGTGCTTGTTGCAGGCTCAACGGTTTCAAGGGCAACTCTTCATAATCAGGATTTTATTGATGAAAAAGATATCAGACTCGGAGACAGAGTTGTTATCCGCAAGGCGGGCGATATCATTCCCGAGGTAATCAGAGTTGTATCTCATGCAGAAAACAGTGAAAAGTTCACTTTGCCTTCTGCTTGTCCTTCCTGCGGTGCAAATGTTATCCGCGAAGAGGATGAAGCGGCGGTAAGATGTGTCAATCCCGAATGTCCTGCACAGCTTCTTCGCAATCTTATTCACTTCTGTTCCCGAGATGCAATGGATATCGAGGGTATGGGCGATGCCGTGCTTGAAAAGCTTGTTTCAAACGGACTTCTGACCAAAGCGAGCGAAATTTACACCCTCAAGAAAGAGGACTTTATGACCCTTGAAGGCTTCAAGGATAAGTCATCGCAGAATCTTGTTGATGCGGTTGAAAATTCAAAGAAAAATGACCTTTCAAAGCTTGTTTTTGCCTTGGGTATCCGCCATGTCGGACAGAAAGCGGGCAAAATTCTTGCCGACCATTTCGGCACCATGGAAAACATTATGAATGCGGATATGGATGCGCTCACTTCCATTGAAGGCTTCGGTGCAATTATGGCACAGAGCGTTGCGGATTTCTTTGCGCTTGAGCAGTCAAGGAAAGAGATTGAAGCTCTTTCGGCTTACGGTGTCAATATGGTTTCGCAGAAAGAGACTGTTGACAACCGCTTTGAGGGCAAAACTTTTGTGCTGACAGGTACTTTGCCCACCTATTCACGCAACGAAGCAAGTGAAATAATAGAAAAGTTCGGCGGAAAAACCGCATCTTCCGTTTCCAAAAAGACAAGCTATGTGCTTGCTGGTGAGGAGGCAGGCAGCAAGCTTGTCAAGGCACAGCAGTTGGGTGTAACAATCCTCACGGAAGAAGAATTCAATGAGATGATAAAATGAGATATTCCAAAGACCATTGTTGGGTTGAAAAAACCGAAAACGGAGCAAAAATCGGAATAACCGATTATCTCCGAAACAGAATTTGCAAAAATTTTATAATCAACCTTTGCGATGAAGATGATGAAATCAGGGCAGGGGAAGTTATGGGTGATGTTGAATCCTGCGATTGGTTTGATATAATCGCTCCCGTCAGCGGCAGAGTTTTGCGAGTTAATGATGAAGTGCTTGAAAAACCTCAGCTTTTGCTTGAAAACAATGTGTGGCTTGCAGAATTTTCGTGTGTTTCGTATCCGCTGCCCTTGATGAGTGAAAATGAATATAAAAAAACCGCTGTTCACAATCTGTGAATGGCGGTTAATCTTTTGTGTATCTTATTATTTCAGTAGGAGTGCAGTCAAGAATTTTACAAAGGTCATTAAGAGTTACCGTGCTGATAGGTTTGTTGTGCTTAAGGCGGTCAATCAGACTGCGGCTTACGTTGAAATCTTTTATTAATTTGTATGTGGTTATGCCTTTGAGCTTCATTGTTTCATAAAAAGGCTCGTAAGTTATCATTTTTATCACCTAGTAAATTATATTTTATGCTCTTACTATTGACAATTATCGATAAAACGAGTATAATTAAATAAAAATGAAAGGAAGAAACCTCTATGAAAATCAAAAAGCTTTTGTTGGTTGTCCTTGTTTTTGCGATGTGTCTTTGTTCATTAACTGTATTTGCTTCGGCTGAAGAAAACATTGAAGAACCCGGATATAATGAAGGGTTTATGCCAACTCTTCCACCTTGCGAAGATGTTGAAGTTTCTGTAATTTACCGACCTTTGAAAAGTTTTGTTTCCTTTGCGGGTTTTGGTCCTTTTTTGGAAGGTAGTATCATTAAAATAACATATTCAGATGGTACAAGCGAAAAAGTCACATTAGAGAGATCGGATAATGATTTTTCAGAATATGTTGCAGGTGATTTTTATGTCTATTATGGTTTGTTTGACACTATGGAAATCAAAACTCCGGGCATTAATATAAAAACGATAGTAATTGACGGATTTAAAAACGGTATTAATTATTCGGGCAATTTTAATTTGTCATATTTTTACATTCCGTCTGTGGCAGAAATTTTTTATTTGTTGACATCTTTGTTTAGAATTTATAATCCTTTCTAATTTTATTTTTTCAAATACTTGCATTTTTTACATCCTTATGCTAAAATGCTATGGATATATAAAAACGCAATGATCGGGAGAGTAAGCTCCGATGCTCATTCCAGAGAAAATCCGTCATCGGCTGGAAGCGGATTATGAGATAAGATGTCTGAAGTTCACCCGTTAGCGGTGCGCCTGAAATTTCAGTAGGGTGCAACGGTTGCCTCCGTTACGGGTTTCAAAGCGCACGGCTTGCCGTGAATGCAGGGTGGTACCGCGGAATTAATTCGTCCCTCGTCTTCTGACGGGGGATTTTTTATTTTGTAAATTATGAAAGGATTGATATAAAAATGACTCAGAAATCACTTGAACTCAAGCAGCTTTTTGAGGCAAAGATTGCAGCTGTTACACAGACCGCAGAGGTTGAACAGCTCCGAATCGAATTCCTCGGCAAAAAAGGCTCTGTTGCGGCTCTTATGCAGGAGCTCCGCAACGTACCCAATGACCAGAAGAAAGAGGCAGGTCAGATAATAAACGAAACAAAGCAGTTTATTGAAGGCGCCATTGCTGCTAAAATCGTTGAGCTTAAGGCACTTGAGGAGCAGAAACTCATCGATGCTGCAGAAAGCTACGATGAATCAATGCCCACAGATGCAGACCTCGGCTCATACCATCCCATCACCCTCACTCGCCGCAGAGTTGAGAACATTTTCCTCAGCATGGGCTTTACCATTGAGGACTATTCGGAAATCACTGATGACTACAACTGCTTTGAGGCTCTCAATATCCCCAAGCATCACCCTGCAAGAGATATGCAGGATACCTATTACCTGAGCACGGGACAGCTTCTCAAGACACACACTTCTGCCGCTCAGAACACAATTCTTCGCAAGTATGCTCAGAATCTTGAAAACGGCAATCCCATCCGCGCAATCTTCCCCGGCAGATGCTTCAGAAACGAGAAGATTGACGCTTGCCACGAAAACACATTCTTCCAGATGGAAGGTATGATGGTTGATAAGGATATCTCAATTTCAAACCTTATCTACTTTATGAAAACAATGCTTTCAGAAGTGTTCCAGAAGGATATCACCGTCAGACTCCGTCCCGGTTTCTTCCCCTTCGTTGAACCCGGTTTTGAGCTTGATATTCAGTGCACAATCTGTAAGGGTAAGGGTTGCCCCTCCTGCAAGGATTCAGGTTGGCTTGAGCTTTGCCCCTGCGGTATGATTCATCCCAATGTTCTTACCGCTGCAGGAATTGACCCTGAAAAGTATATCGGCTTTGCTTTCGGTCTTGGCATGACAAGACTTGCAATGATGACATACGGTGTCAAGGATATCCGCGTTTTCAACAGCGGTAACCTTAAATCACTTTCACAGTTTACTGAAAAATCATTCACAAGACCCGAAGAAAGCAAGGAGGCATAAGCAATGTTTGTATCAATTAACTGGATTAAAGATTATGTTGACCTTGACGGAATAGATATTAAAAAGCTCATTGAGAGCTTCACTCTTGCAACCGCTGAGGTTGAAGATATTATTGAAAAGGGCGCGGACATCGACAAGGTTGTTGTCGGCGAAATTCTTTCAGTTGAAAATCATCCCAACTCAAAGAAACTTCATCTTCTCAAGGTTGATGCAGGTGAAAAGGTTTGCAACATCGTTTGTGGTGCACCTAATGTTGCGGTCGGTCAGAAGGTTGCTCTTGCACTTGCAGGCGGCAGAGTATGTGGCGGTGAAATCAACATTGCAACCGTTGCAGGCTTTGAGTCTGAGGGTATGTGCTGTTCCGAAAAAGAACTCGGAATCAGCGATGACCATGCAGGCATTATGGAGCTTGACCCCTCACTTAAGAACGGCACAAGCATCAAGGATATCTTCCCCATTGATGATATTATTTTTGAAGTTGATAACAAGTCACTCACAAACCGTCCTGACCTCTGGGGTCACTACGGCATCGCAAGAGAGCTTGCCGCTCTTGCTGGCAGAGATCTTAAGCCTCTCGAAATGGGTGACCTTTCATATGACGGCGATGAAGCCGTTGATGTAACAATCGGCAGAGAAGATCTTGTTTACAGATATTCCTGCATCAAGATGGATAACATCACAAAGAACAAGAGTCCTCTTGAAATGAGAATCCGTCTTTTCTACTGCGGTATGAGAGGCATCAATCTTCTTGCAGACGTAACAAATTACATTATGCTTGAAATCGGTCAGCCTACTCATGCTTTTGCAGGCAGTGCAATTGATAACATCGTTGTCACAACTCCCAAGGAGAAAACAACATTCAAGACACTTGACGGTGTTGAAAGAGAAATTGATGAAGAAACCCTTATGATTTGCAACGGCGATATCCCCGTAGGTATTGCAGGCATCATGGGCGGTCTTGAGTCGGAAATCGTTGAGGACACAGGCTCCGTTGTGCTTGAAAGTGCAAACTTTGACGGCGTAAGCATCCGTAAGTCATCATCAAGACTCGGTCACAGAACGGACGCCAGCGCAAGATATGAGAAAATGCTTGACCCCGAGCTTACTCTCGATGCAGTTGGCAGATTCGTAAAGCTTGTCAAGGATATTGACAGCGGCGCAAGAGTCGCATCAAAGCTTACCGATAAGTATGTGAGAAAATATCCCGAAATCAGCCTTTCATTCGATAAGAAATATGTTGACCGCTACACAGGTATTGATATCAGCGATGAGCAGATAACAAAAACCCTCACAGCTCTTGGCTTTGCGGTTGATTGCGTTGACGGTGAATATACCGTTAAAGTTCCCTCATGGCGCGCAACAAAGGATGTTACAATCAAGGCTGATATCATTGAAGAAATCACCCGTATTTACGGCTACGATAACTTTAAGATTTCAACAACAGCAAGTCCTCTTAAGCCTGTTCCCAATGACTATGCAAGACTTGAAGATTCGGAAATCAAAGATATCCTTGTCAAGAAGTATGGCTTCCACGAGGTTCACTCATATGTGTGGTGTGACGGCAGAAAGTTCAAGAAGCTCGGAATTGAAGTTGAGGATAACGTAAAGGTTCTCAATATTGAAAGCTCCGATAACGGTGTTCTCCGCAACTCAATGCTTCCCACACTTCTTGTTATGGCACAGGAAAACAAGGACTTTGCTGATAAATACAGCATTTTCGAAATCGGCAGAGTGGTTGACGGAACAGTTAACGGACTTTGCAACGAAAGAAATCGCCTCGGCGCTGTTATTTATGATAAGAGCGGCAACGAAAAGGCAGCATATCTCAAGGCCGTTGAAATTATCAACTGTCTTGTCGGTAACATCAAGCAGAAGCAGGCAGGCTACGCAAAGATTGCTCCCGAGCACGCTTGGCAGCATCCCAAGAATACTGCTGAAATTCTTATTGACGGCAAGAAGGTTGGTGTTCTTTGCGCACTTCATCCTTCAAGCCGTGCAAAGCTTGATAAGACAGCTGCTGCAGTCTGCTTTGAAATTGATATGGATAATTTCAGCGCAATCGATGCAAACTCAATTCTTTTCTGCGAACCCAGCACACAGCAGTCAACTTATTATGACCTGTCGCTTGTTCTTGCAGAAAACACAAAGTATTCTGATATTGCCGCTTGCTGGAACGCTCTCAACCTTGCAGAGCTTGACAGTTCAAAGGTAATCGATACTTATGAAAAAGACGGCATAAAGAGCATTACGGTTCGTCTTGTGTTTGCTGCAATGGACAGAACTCTTGAAATGGAAGAAGTCCAGGGTTGGATTGACACAATCCTTGCAAATCTCGCAAACATCGGCGTAACTCTCAGAGCATAAAAATAAGGCTTGAACAGAAACCTGTTCAAGCCTTTTTCTTATTTCATTGCACTGCTGTTCATAACAAAATTCAGAACGTGAATTGCATTTTGCTGAAGCTCGCCGAGAGTGATGCCGTCAGGCTTTCCGAGTGTTTTCAGCAATGTGCCGTCAGGTTTGCGTTTGCCTGTTCTGCCGCCGCCGGGCATAAGCACATTAACGCCTGCCCTGACTCTGTAGCCTTGGTCACGGATTGAGGGGAATTCGGGTGATGCCGATGAGCGCATCCACCAGTCGGTCATAATGTTGCCATTGTAACCCCATTCGCCGCGGAGAATTTCGGTCAGAAGACGTTCGTTTGCGGAACAGGGAATGCCTTCCCAGCTGTTGTATGCCGCCATGACGGACATTGCGCCGCCGTCCTTGAAGCAGTGTTCGAACGGCTTCAGGTATACTTCGCGCATGGTGCGTTCGTAGGTACCGTCCGAATTCCAGAACCTATGCGCCGTAACCGCCTCGGGGAACCAGATGCCGTCGTCAAACATCCCTGCCATACTGAGAGCGACCTTACCTTCCGGATCGAGTTCGTGGATGAGCTGTGTCATTTTCTGTGCCGCGCCGCCGTACTGCATCCACTGTCCCTGCAGGAACCGCCATCTCTGGGCACGAAGCGCGGTATCGTGTGCGATCAGACGGGGATGCGCTTCACCGAGCAGGAACGGACCGCGCTGATACGCAAATTTGCTCCAGTCAAGCGTGCAGTAACCCTTGTAGA
>CALFPM010000160.1 GCA_937919155.1 uncultured Clostridia bacterium | reverse complement strand
TATGGGCAAAAACATCGAAGACCTCAAGATTGTTACCTGCCATCTCGGCAACGGTTCATCAATCACAGCAGTCAAGGGCGGCAAGTGCGTTGACACAAGCATGGGTCTTACTCCCCTTGACGGTTTCATCATGGGCACACGCTGCGGCGCAGTTGACCCCTCAGTTGTTACCTATCTTCAGCAGAAGGAAGGCTGGACACCTGCAGAAACAGACGCCATCCTCAACAAGAAATCAGGCGTTCTCGGCATTTCAGGCGTAGGCAGTGACGACAGAGACGTTTCAGCCGCTGAAGCTGAAGGCAACGAAAGAGCACATCTTGCAAGAAGCATTCAGAAGTATCAGGTACGCAAGCTCATCGGCAGCTATGTTGCAGCTATGGACGGCGTTGATGCTATCGTATTCACAGGCGGTATCGGCGAAAACACATTTGACCTTCGTGCAGATGTTTGCAACAACCTCAGCTACCTCGGTGTTGAGCTTGATGCAGAAGCAAACGAGATTATGCGCAGAGGCAAGGAAGGCGAAATCTCAACCGCAAATTCAAAGGTTAAGGTTTTTGTTCTTCCCACCAACGAAGAGCTTGTTATCGCAAGAGATACAAAGGATATCGTTGAAGCTATGTAATTTCAGGGAGCACGGTTTTCGCCGTGCTCCTTTTTTGTTTATTGACTATTCCGCGGCGGTATAGTATAATGTTTTAATAATTATAAATATATGAGGGATTGTTTTGGAATACTTTGCTCCTATATTCAGAAACTCCGCAGAAGTGCATAATTTTTCCGTTGCGGCAATCAACTCTTTTCATTGGGAAAAGGACGGATATTCCCGCCCCGAAAGCTATGCCGCACTCTTTGCCGTTGAGGGCGAGGGTCTGCACGCATTGCTATGGTCATATGAGGAAAATATCCGTTGCGAATGCAAAGAAAACTATGAACCTGTCTACACAGACAGCTGCCTTGAGTTTTTTGTGATGCCTGTTGAGGGTGACAACCGTTACCTCAATATTGAGGTTAATCCAAAGGGCATTTACCTTGCTCAGCTTGGTGAAAACCGAGAGGAGCGCACTCCCGTCAGGGACATAACAAGCCTTGAGCCTGTTATCACCCCTATGGAAGTTGAGGACGAAAAAGGCAAGGCATGGGGATGCGAAATTCTGCTGACAGAGGAGTTCATCTCCTCGCTTTACGGCACGGAATACACCGTGAAACCCTGCGAAATCAAGGGCAATTTCTATAAATGCGCCGATTTCTCGGTAACTCCCCACTACGGAGCGCATTTCCCCGTTACAACCGCCGCATTGGGCTTTCATAATCCCGAATGTTTCGGCAAAATAATCATCGGAAAGGTATGATTTAAAATGGAAAACAAGATTAATGTTGAAGAGCTTCTCGGCGCATTCAAATTTGACGGTGAACTTGAGAATGTGACACAGCTCCATGACGGACATATAAACAACACTTACAGATTTGACTTCCGCGCCGCAGACGGCACTCTTAACAGATACCTTGTGCAGGAGCTGAACACCTATGTTTTCAAGGACCACGAGGGTCTTATGAATAATGTTCTGGGTGTTACTGCTCATATGCAGAAAAAGGTTGCAGCAAGCGGCGGTGACACAAAGAGAGAATGTCTCTGCGTTTATCCTGCAAAGGATGACAAGCCTTTCTACCTTGACGGTGAGGGACGCTGCTGGAGATGCTATAACTTTGTTTATGATACCCATTCCTGCCAGTTTGTTGACAGCGCAAAAACATTCTATAATGCTGCAAAGGCTTTCGGCAAATTCCAGAATATGCTTGCAGATTATCCCGGCGAAACTCTGAGCGAAACAATCCCCAACTTCCATAACACACGCTCAAGAATTGCAGATTTCAAAAAGGCGGTTGCCGATAACCTTTCGGGCAGAGCAGAAAACGTTAAGGACGAAATCGGGTTTGTGCTTGCAAGAGAAGCCGATTGCTCCGTGCTTGTTGATATGCTTGCCGCAGGTGAGCTCCCCTTGAGAGTTACTCATAACGACACAAAGCTCAACAACGTTTTGTTTGACAATGAAACAAACGAAGGTATCTGCGTTGTTGACCTTGATACCGTTATGCCCGGTCTTTCGCTCTATGATTTCGGCGACAGCATCCGCTTCAGCGCAAACACCGCAAGCGAAGACGAAAAAGACCTTTCAAAGGTTTCAATGAGCCTCGAACTTTTTGAAGCATATACTCTCGGCTACCTCACAACCGCAGGTGAAAGCCTGACTGCAAAAGAGATTGAAAATCTTGCCTTCTCGGCAAAGATTATGACTCTTGAATGCGGTATGCGTTTCCTTGGCGACTATATCAACGGCGACACATATTTCAAGACCGCTTATCCCGAGCACAACCTTGACCGTTGCCACACCCAGCTCACACTTGTTGCCGATATGGAAAAGAAGATGGATGAGATGAACAGAATTGTTGCCGACTGCTGCAAAAAGCTCGGCATCGAAAAATAAGCAAACAACAGGATATAAAAACAATAACCGCCTCGGTAAAAACCGAGGCGGTTGCTGTTTTTTTAGTTATGCCGTTGATTAAGCGGCAGGGGTGATGGTAGTAAACTCATATTTCACCACACCATCAGACATAGACTCATATTTCACCACGCCATCAGCCATGTT
>CALFPM010000159.1 GCA_937919155.1 uncultured Clostridia bacterium | reverse complement strand
AATTGCTGCTAAAGATATTTATGCAATAAGTTAAAGCAATGCTTCAGGTAAAAAAGGATAAATATATGATTCTAAATGGCGAGTTGATTCTTTGGCAACCCGTCACCAAACCTTTTGTTTACCAAGACATACACTCCCTTGACCATCGCTGTCGCCACACAGCACAACACATTGATTTCCTAAACGTTGCAGCCGACAAACTATTCAGCACAAAACTCAAGCAAAATGCCGAGGCGATAGATAGTCAAGTAAAAGATTTACTCGAGAAGAATCGCACAACCCGTAATGCGACAGTTGCTATACGACTCTCATTGGATGCCGATGGCAACTATCGCTTGGAGGATTTGGAGCCTACAATATATGCGGGTTATACACTACGGATGCTACGCCCAACAACTTTGTGCATAGCAGGAGATATACCCTGGCCAGCATTTCCCACTTCGGCACTGATTGAGGCTAAAGCGCTTGCCGACACTGTTGTGCAACAAAGAGGAGTGTATGAGGCGTTGATAACTACCCCCAAGGGGCAGATAATATCCGATGCAACAAAACCCCTGATAATGATTCGAGAATATACGGCAATATTTTCGCCCACGACACAACACTCCGTAGAGAGCAAATTGGCCATTGCAGCCTGCCAACATATAGGCTTAAAGGTTGTGTTTGAACATTTTGGAATTGAGGAGGCTGAACGTGCTGATGAATTATTATACGTTACGTATCAAGGTATTACTGCTTACGAAAAATTTGGCCGCCACTCATTTATGAACATCATAGCAGAACGAATCGCTACGGCTATGGAGAAGTTATATCAAGCATCAAAAAACAAAACAAAATAATGAAAATTGCACTTTTCGGCACAAATCAAATTCAGTTTTCTAAAGTTTATACCCCCGAAGTGCTTAAAAAGCTCGGTGAATACGGTGAACTTTCGCAGAAAATCAATCAGAGCAATATCGAAGAACATGCAGATTTTCTTGCTGACTGTGAAATTGCATTTTCAACATGGGGTATGCCTAAGTTCACAAAAGAAGAAATTGCAAAATATATGCCGAAGCTCAAAGCAGTTTTTTATTCCGCAGGCACTGTTCAGTATTTTGCAAAACCTTTTCTCGAAAGCGGAATAAAGGTTTTCAGTGCATTTGCCGCCAACGCCGTTCCCGTTGCTGAATACACCTTTGCCCAGATAACTCTTGCAGCAAAAGGCTATTTCCAATCCGCAAAGAACTACCGCATTTTACCCATGCGTTCGCTTATCTTTGCAAATGCTTCAACAGGCAATTTCGGTTGCAAAGTCGGTCTTGTCGGTCTCGGTGCAATCGGTAAGATGGTAGCTGAAAAGCTGAAAGCTCTCGATGTTGAAGTTTATGCCTGTGACCCGTTTGTTCCCGAAGAAACCGCAAAAGAATTGGGCGTTACTCTTGTTGACATGGAAACGCTTTTCAGTGAATGTGATATCATCAGCAACCACCTTGCAAACAAACCCGAGCTTGAAAACATATTCAACGGCAAGCTTTTCAAAAAGATGAAAAAGCGTTCAACCTTCATTAACACAGGCAGAGGTGCACAGGTTGCGGAATATCAGCTTGCGCTGTCACTTCTGCTTCATCCGTCAAGAACTTTTGTTGCCGATGTCATCAAAAACGAGTTCTTTCCATATATTTCTCCGCTTTTCTGGTGCCCCAATGCAATTCTGACTCCTCACATTGCAGGAAGCACGGGCAAAGAGCCGCAGAGAATGGCTTATTATATGATGGAAGAAATGGAAAAGTTCGTTGCAAACGAACCCACAAAATACGAAGTTACTCTTGAATCCCTTGAGAGGATGGCATAAATCAATGACGGTTTTATATGTAATTTTTGCCGTTCTGCTTCTTTTGGTACTGCTGACGGCATTTGAACTTTACCGTTTGATAAAAATGAAACCTCTGCCTGATTTGCCCGATAAATCGGATGAGGATAAATATTCACTTAACATCAACGGCAAAAACCTCGAGGACTTGTATCTGTTTCTTTCAGGAAAACAGACAGAGACTTCATTCACCGAGGATGAGATTTATTCTTTGCTTTCAAAACAAGCTGATTATATGAAGAGCCGATTTGACTGTGCCGATTTCAGAGCGCAGATGCTTTTTAAAATTTATAAAGATTGCAACTTGAGTGACAAATGCTCAAATCTTATTAAAGAAGCATTCATCGGTTTCAAGTATTTCATTGATGAGCCGGGTGACGACAGTATGTGCTATTGGTCGGAAAATCATCAGATTCTTTTTGCAGTCAGCGAATATCTTGCAGGTCAAGAATGGCCCGAAGAAGTTTTCAAAAACAACGGCAAGACGGGAAAAGAGCATAAAAAAACTGCAGAAACAAGAATTGAAGCATGGATGAAACAACGGTTCAATTACGGTTTTTCGGAATATTTAAGCAACAACTATCTCGCCGAGGACATTGCGCCGATGGCAAATTTTATCGCATATGCAGACGATAAGAATCTTGTTGAGCAGATGAAAATTATTATGGATATTCTTTGGCTCGATGTTGCTCTCAACAGCGTCAACAACCGCTTTGTTGCGGTCAGCTCAAGAATGTACGGCAACAACAAGGCGGCAAACTGCATCGGCAACAGTATTCAGAGTGCAATGAATATTCTTTGGGGAAATTCCGCTGCAAAAAAACCGAATTACATCGTTCTTTGTTTTACGGATGCGGTTGAAAAAGGTCTTTACTCCCTGCCCGAAGCAATAAAGGACATTGCTCTTTCAGATGAAACCTTTGTTTCAAAAATGAGCTGCGGACTCTCGCCCGATGATATGATAACCGAAAATCTTCTTGGTCAGAGCGACGAGTGCATCATGGCTCAGACAGGTGCCGAAACCTTCACAAACCATCAGGTTATCCGAAACACACTTGAATATCTTCGTAAAAACAACCTTTATAAAAACAAATTTCTCGCCTATTTTAAATTTCTTAATCTGACAGTTTTTAAATGTGTTAACTGGCAGAAATTTGCACGCAAAAACGATATTATGCCTCACGGCATTGCACTCGGCAGAGGAAATATTTACACTTTCCGGAATGCACATTATTCGATGTCAACCGATATCTGCAAGGATGTCGGAGTGTGCGGTGCACAGGACCATGTGTGGAGTGCAAACATCGCAGAAGACCTTGCTCTTTTCACAACTCACCCCGCAGGCAACGGCAACGGTAAATACGGCGCATCACCCGGTTATTGGGTCGGCAACGGCAGACGCCCCATGAGCGTTCAGAACGAGAATGTCAACATAACAATATATAAATTACCCGTCAAAAAACGCCTCGGAGAATCAGCTGTTGCATCAATAACCCATGCTTATATGCCGAAAGATTTTTATGATGAATTCGAGCTTTGCGGAAGCACGGTCTTTGCAAGAAAAAACGATGTTTTTGTTGCGTTAATTTCAAACGGCGAACTGAAATTCAAGCCGTTTGACCAAAATTCCGCAAACGGCATTTTAAAAGGCAGAAAATTTCCCGATAAAAAAGAGTTCAAATGTGAGTTTGACCTTTGCCGATTCGGCGGTGATTATCATATTTATATCACCGAGCTTTCAGATTCAGATAAAGAAACCTTTGATGAATTCAGAACCCGAATCAAAAATAACGCCGTTAATTTCGGGTGTGACGGCTCTGCAGATTACTCAACCGATTCAGGTGTTTTATCGGTATCGTATGACGGGAAGTTCGAAATAAACGGCACACCTGCCGAAAAGATATTTGACCGTTATGACAGCAAGTTCTGTAAGGCTGAAAGAAAAGCAGATTCAATAACGGTTGACAGCGGCAAAAACCGCCTGATTCTTGATTTCAAAAATGCAAAAAGAAGCATTGGCAGTGTATAAACCAAGCGATAACGGAATTGATTGTTGACACCCCCGATTTCAGAGAGCTTGTCAGATTCCTTCGCACAAGAGAATTTGTTCATTCCGGTGTTCGATAAAAAATGCATAAAATAAAATATCACCGCAGTTGATAAAAACTTATCTTCTGCGGTGATTTCTTTCGGTTTAAATACTGTTAAAGAATAAATCTGAATGCGTAAATTATAATGTTCAGAATGTTGTTGAAAACAAATCTGACGAATGTGAAAACATAGGGGAATTCAAATTCCCAGTCATCAAAGGTATCAAGGGTGCCGATGAGCGATGAATCATAGGTTATTTCGGGGTGCTTGAACGCCTTTGTTTCCATTTTCATTATGCAAAGATTTTTACAGGCCTCGCGAAGTGCATTGCCAAAGCCGACAGGGTCTTTTGCATATGCAATCTTGACGGCAGCTTTGTGCTGCACCACCTGCAATGCCCACATTCCCGAAAGAATTGTATCGTTGCCGTTATAAACCGCAAGAACGGGGCTCATATATCCGCTGCCCGTGAAGTTTGATGAATAGTCAGAAACAACAAAGCCTTCAAATCCCCATTCCTCGCGGAGCAACGCTTTGAGAAGTGCGGAGCTTGAACCGCACCATTTTGTTCCGATTCTGTTGTATGCAGACATAATGCCCTTGGGTTGAGCTGCTTTTACGGGAATTTCAAACGCCTTAAGATAAATCTCGCGCATTGCCTGCTCGTCACACCAGGTGAAAATACCGTTTCTGTGAGATTCCTGGTCATTGAGCGCAAAATGCTTTATGGTTGTGACAAGGTTTTCGGAATTTGCGCCATTGATTATTTCGGCTGCCATAATACCCGATATAATCGGGTCTTCGGAGAAATATTCAAAGTTTCTTCCGCCTCTGGGATTTCGGTGGATGTTTGCACCGGGCGCATACCATGTGTCCGTGCCCATATCGGCAGCTTCTTTGCCTGCTCCCTTGCCCATTTCATAAGCAAGTTCAACATTCCAGGTACAACCGATTGCAGTTGCACAGGGATAAGCCGTACCGCTGTCGGTATAAACAAGACCGTTTCTGCCCTTGACGCTGGAAGGACCGTCATTATCCATTGTGTGAGGGATTCCGAGACGCTCAACTCCGTGAGTTTCATAACCGCCGTTGATAACAAGCATCGTCATTTCATCAAGAGTGAGCTGGTCAAGGAATGAATCCCATAAGCTTTCGTCTTCCGCAACATCCTGAAGAGTGATGGTTTTGTCGTATTTAACACCCATCTTCGGAGCTTCGCCTTCAGTTACAGGGTCAGGAGTTTTGTCAACATCAATCAGATAATCGTCTTTGTCAAGTTCACGGAGTGCGGGATATGTATTCTCGACATCCGCTCTTGACATAATTTCATATCCGCTGTAAACATCCTCGAAAAGATTTTTAATTTCCGTTCCCGTTGCAGAATCGTTTTTGATTATCTTTGTTTCGTTAATTTCATAGTCATAGGTTGCAATATGATTTCTGACATCGTTTGCAACAATAATTTCGTATGTACCCTCTTCAAGTACCCAAGCCTCGTTGACCTTGTAGTCATAGGATGCCATATCATCTGTTTTGAAGGAAATTGTGAGAACTTTGCTTTCGTTGGGTTCAAGCATTTCTGTTTTTGCAAAGCCGCCAAGGCAGATTGCACTCTTTTCAATGCCGCCTTCGGTATAAGGCGCGCTGTAATAAAGCTGAACAACCTCTTTGCCTGCCACATCACCCGTGTTTGTGACCTCAACCTCAACGGTTATTGTATCTGCATTAAATTCGGTTGACACAACTTCCTTTTCAAAGGTTGTATACGAAAGTCCGTAGCCAAAAGGATACTGCACCTTATCTTTTGCAAAGGTTTCGAAATAGCGGTAGCCTACATATATTCCCTCATAATATTCAACAAAATGCTCACCGCCATCATACGAATTACTGCCGAAACACTCACTTGAAGGATGGTCTTCAATCTTATAGGAAATTGTGTCTGTAAGCTTTCCCGAAGGATTAACCTTGCCGTCAAGCATCTGAGGAACAGCTGTCATGCCGAATTCACCGGGAATCCATATAATCGCCGCCGCTTTGATGCTCTCATATTCGTCAATCCATCCCATTTCCATAACATTGCCGATATTGAAAAGGACAACAACATTTTCAAACGCGGAAGTTACTTTTTCAATCATTGCCTTTTCATCGTCTGAAATGCTGAGAGTTTCAACGGTGTGGTCTGTGCCTTCCGCACTGGTGCGGCTGATAACGATTATTGCGGTGTCTGAAAATTCAACCGCATTTTCAAGAAGTTCATCCGTAAGATGCTTCGGATCCATTTCTTCAAGAGTGTTCTTTGCAAGAAGCACCTGAAGAAGATTGTTGATAACCGTGTTATCGGTTTTGGGAAGCTCGTTTGAAAGGCAGTGTTTTTCATAAAGAGCACGAAGCTCTGCGTTGTATTCAATACCCTCGGCTTCAAAAGCTTCATAAAGAGTTACGGGGTCATCGGTTGTTATTGCTCCTGAGCCTGCTCCGCCGAAAAACGGACAAACTGAGCCTGCACCGAAGATATTAACCTTTTTATTTTCAAGAGGAAGAAATTCGTCTTCATTTTTCAGAAGAACAATACCTTCGCTTTCAATCTGCACCGCAGTTTCTCGGGTTTCGGCTATAATTTCGGGGTCAACATCGCCGCTTGTTGCAAATGCAGTGTTTCCGATAAGAATTGAAAGCATCAGCACAAGAGAAATAATTTTTAAGAATCTCTTTTTCATTTTAACACCTCTCCTTGAATTCTTTAATTCAATTATACAGTAAGTCTTACAGAATTTCAACAAAGAAAGAAATGCAAAATTGTTCGATTTTATTCATCTCAGCTCATATATGTATGATTTAGTTGTATTGACTTAATTTCATTACAGTGCTATATTATAGAAAAAAGTAAAAAAAGAAAGGGAATATTATGAAGAAATTAACCGCACTCATCCTCAGCATTTCATTAATTCTCTGCCTGTTCAGCGTTTGCGGATATGCGGAGGCCGAAAAACCGTTTTATCTTGTGCTCGGTGACTCAATCGCTTACGGCTCGGGAATCTCCAACTCAAAGGATGCCTGCTACGGCAAAATAGTTGCAGACACAAACGGATATGATTACGCAAACTATTCCGTTCCGGGTCACACAACAACCAACCTCATAAACCGCCTTTCAAACGAAGCAGTTATTGCCGACCTTGAAAAAGCCGATATCATCAGCATTTCTATCGGCGGAAACGATTTCCTTATGAGCAATCTTATCGGTCTTATGTTTGACTCTATTGTTAAAGGCGACCACTCCGAGTTTGACAGAATAGCAGAAGGCTTCTACACAAATTTCTGCGAAATAATCAGAATAATAAATTCTCATAACGAGGATGCCGTTATTCTTATGCAGACTCTTTACAACCCTCAGTCGGGTTATCTGAGAGCACCTTATCAGCAGGGCGCAGACAGAATAAACGCTGCAATAGAACGATATAACACAGAAAACCCCGGCGAAATTGTTATCGTTGATGTTGCCACAGCACTCGGCGATGACATGGCAAACTATGCCGATGATGAGATTCATCCCAGCGCAAAGGGCAACGAGATAATTGCAGAAACCATTCTTGATAAGCTTTACGAATTGAATCTCGGAAGTGACGCAGCTCCCGTCATTGCTGCAACAGGCAAGGATATTCAGATTTCGGCAATATTTACATCCACTCTCAGAATTGCTGGATTTATATTCAATGCAATTTCTGTTGTGTACAATTTCTTTGCAGGTATATTCGCATAACATACCAAAACCGTGCAGCCGATAAAGCTGCACGGTTTTTTCTTTTTATATCATATTTCCGACAGTATATCCGTCATAAACTGCGTTGGGGATAATTCCTCCCCCGTTTGAGTCGCCTATGTTGTAAATTTCTTTAATCTCATCTTTGAGTGATTCATAAAGAGAGGCTTCGGGACGTGTGCCTGTTGCAACAACAACAGTATCGGCTTTAACTGAACAGGTTTTACCGTCTTTTGATTTGTAAACCACATCTGTTGAGGTTATTTTTTCAACTCTGCACTCTGTAAGAATATCAACTTTGTTTCCTTTAAGATGTCCGAGTAATATTGTCTGCGCGGTTTTGCCTGTATTTCCCGCAAGGGCATCGGTCATTTCAATAACAGACACCTTTTTGCCCTGCTTTGCAAGAAACTCCGCAGTTTCGCATCCGATTGAACCGCCGCCGATAACAACAACATTCTTTCCGCTTGATGTGCCGTTGAGAATATCAAGAGCGTTAACAGCTCTTTCCGCACCCTCAACAGGGAGGGTTGCAGGTTTGATACCCGTTGCACACACAACCGCATCCGCATTCATTGCAAGCACATCTTCTTTTGTGATTTTTTTGCCCAGATACACATTGACTCCGTGAAGCTCGAGCTGCCTTTCAAGATAAGGCTTCATAAGTCCGAGATGCTGTTTGAAAGGAGGTTTGCAGGCAAGATTGAGCTGACCTCCAACCTCGTTTGCCGCATCGTAAATATCAACGGTATGACCTCTCATAGCTGCAATTCTTGCCGCTTCAACGCCCGCAACACCTGCACCGATAACAACAACCTTTTTCTTTGTTTCCGCAGGGATAATTGTGTGGTCGTTATCCCCTCTTGCAAGAACAGCGTTGCCCGAACAGACAGCTCTTTCACCATGCTGAAGCTGATGGTTGATGCAATGTCCGCATCCGATGCAGGGACGGATTTCGTCCTCCCTGCCTTCGGCAATAAGATTAACAAGGTCAGGCTGAGCAAGCAAGCCGTGACCGATAAATATGAGGTCACACTGACCCGAAGCAAGGGCTTTTTCAGACGCAACGGGATTCTGCGCTCTGCCTCCGCCGATAAGGGTAATTTTTTTCTTTCCTGCCGTGAGCATAAGACCGATTTTCATAACAAGGCAGAGTGCAACCGCCATACAGTCGGAATATGCAGATTCAGGTTTCTGATTTTTCCCTGCCTCATCCGACCAAATTCCCGCAAGCACTTCAATTGCATCAACGCCAGCTTTCTGAAGCTCTTTGCAATAATAAAGACCGTCTATCATTGAAATTCCGCCGTCTTTGCCCATTTCCATAACCGAAAGTTTTACGATCACCGCAAAATCCTCACCGCAAAGCTCGCGGATTCTTTTGATTATGTTAAGGTGAAAACGAAGTCTGTTTTCGCGGCTTCCGCCGTATTCATCGGTGCGGATATTGGCGGTTTTTGAAAGAAACTGTTGACCGAGATAATAGCCGACAGCGTGGATTTCAACGCCGTCAAAACCCGCTTTCTTTGCACGCAACGCCGCCTGCGCATATTTTTCTTCAATATTCTTTATTTCATCAATTGTCAAAGCACGGGGAGTTTCGTTTGCAAGACCCATCATATATGAATAAGGCATTGCAACCGCACTGGGACCCACCGGCTGATCACCGATAATCTTCCTCCTTGCGCCTCTGCCCGTGTGAGAAATCTGCAGAAAAGCTTTTGAGCCGCCTTTGTGAATAACATCTGCAAGCTGTGCCATGCCGGGGATATATTTATCATCATCAATCACAAGCATACCTTTTGTGTTGAGGCCGAGGGGTGAATCAACACAGGTAACTTCAACGATTATTGCACCCACACCGCCTTTGGCTCTTTCGGCATAGTGATTAAGTACAGCTTTATTAACAAACCCGTTTTCAGCCTGGCTCATTCCCATTGCCGCCATAACGGTTTTGTTTCGAAGTTCGACCTTGCCGATTTTTCCGGGTGATAAAAGATTGGGATATTTCACACTCATAGCGCGCCTCCGACATGAAATATTTTTATACACTGAAATTATATTACACAAAAAATCTATTTTCAATATATATTGTCACATTTGCACAACTGACAAAAATAATGTACAAATTTAAAACAAACCGCCTCATTTGCAATCAATGAAACGGTTTGTTTGCTTTAATTGTGAATTGCGTTGTAGATTGCTCCGAAAAACTTATACAATCCAACGGCGAAGGGATTGAGAATATCCCAGAACCATTCTTCGTAGTTTACTCCCCACTTGTAAACTTCACGATAAAGATAGAGAAGTTCGCAATCTGAAACACCGACTTTACCTCCCTCGGAAAACACCTCAATGCCCATTTTTTTGAGGTCACCGTGAAGATCTTCGCCTGCTTTCATATAAATATAAGGAAACTGAAGTCTTGAAAATTCACCTCGTCTGTTTGCACTTTTCCAGTATCTCCAGGAAAGCTCAGACCTGCGGATTTGCTGAAGCTGTTCATCTGTCTGAGCGGCATCCTTTGCCATTTGCCAGAGTTCGTTGCAACGCTCAATATCCCGAGCAGATATATTATAAAGTGTTTCATATGATGACTGGTAAATCGTCAGATGCTTTTTGTCCGTAACAGCGTATTTCGTGATAATATCAATAAACTCACGGATATAACAACCGCCGGGACCGTAAACACCGTTAAGGTATCCGTTCATCTCCTCACTATAATCAAGATAAGGATTCTGCATAAGTTTTGAGAGAAGATAGGTTCTCATTTCTCCGAATTCACCGTCACAGGAACTTATGTAATAGTTGCCTTCCTCATAAAGACCTTTTACGTTATTTTCATAAAAAATCTGAACATTTCTCTGCATTACACCGAAATTCGGAAAAATACAAAGCGTTTCTCTGTAGTTATTTACATAGTCCCAGATATAAATTCTGTTGCAGATTTTACCCCATTCTTTAAGGTCGTTCATAAAATCAACGTTTTGCTCACATTCAGGGTCATCAAGGGTGTGACCGAAGCAGCATTCAATGGAACAAAGCCTGACTATAACATCTTCACGGGGTCTGACTTTTGACGGTGCTTTTCTTGTGTACTGATATGCGAAAGTGTCGAAAACAACATTTTCATATCCGTGTGCTTTCACTCTGCCCGCAATATCGTTCACAAAAGATATCATTGTTCCCGATTGAGAACCGTTTTCTTCATCAACGGCACTGCACTTTTCGCACATACAATAATCAAAATTATCGTGCTGAGTGAGGGAAACAATCTGAATATCCGCATCGGGATTATGTTCAGTCGCAAGAAGCTCAAGCACTTCAGATGCGACAATTTCTTTTACACTTTCGTTGGTCAGACAAAGCTGATTCGGGGTTCTTTTTCTGTTTCTCAGTGCAAAATATTCAGGATGCTCCTCAAAATACATCTCCGACTTGCAGAATTGGGTTGTCAGTGTATGAGCAAATCTGCCTGCATAGCCGACAGTTGAGCCTTGCTCTGAAGTAAGATATCTGTAAACGCCGCCGACAAGACCGTTTGCAATTGAAAATTCAGGATCACAGGCACTTACCGTATCCGCTTCCGTATATTCAAAAAACGGTGTGTATTCCACATCGATATCATCGGGAACGGAAAGTTCTTTGTTCTCGGGAACAACAATAATCTCCGATTCATACCAATGGCATCCGCAGAATTTTTCAAGAAATGCGTAAACACCGTTTATTGTGCCTTTGTTTCCCGAGCCGCAAATTATTATTTTTTCAGCTGACGATCTGATAACATAACTGCCGTCAACGTAATTTGACGACTCCCATTCCGTGCGGTTGGTTGAACCAACGCAAATTTCATAAACCGCAGCATCGGCTTCATCGGTAACAACGGAAATATTTCCGCCGATAATTCTGTCAAGGTATTTTTTCAGCATTCCGGCAGCATAAGCATCCGTTTCCGAAGCATTGCAAGGAACAACTATCACCGCATCTGAAATTTTATTGACCTTTTCAGCGGCAAACACGTTCAAAGGCACAGACACAAACAACATCACCAGAGCAAGAATCACGCAAAGAAAACTTTTCATTTTCATTTCACCTTCTCGATACGTTTTTTTCATTATAACCCGTAATGAAAACAATTACAAGAAAAATAAATACGGTTTCACAGCACTTGCAATTGCGAATGTGCTTATGTATAATAATATAAAGCATATGAGAGGAGCTCTGTTATGTTTTTTGACCTGAATGATTTTACCGCAAAAATAATTTGCGAAAACGAAATTACGGATGCTGCCGTTGAAACAGAAAAAAGAGCCAATGAACTTGATTTATATATCACCGCGGATAATGATAAACCGAAATTCATCGAGCTTCACTGGAACACCCCGTCAGACGAAGATTTCAGCATTTTGGGTGATGTGTGGGAAAGAAGCTACGGCGACCTTGAATTCAGAAAATTATCCGATAACAACAGGTGTATGCCGTGGTATTTCATTGCAGCCAAAAGCAATTTTTGTTTCTGCTTCGGCGTCAGAACACAGCCCAATTCATTCGTAAGCTTCCGCTATGACACAAACGGAATTTATGCTCTTGTTGACTGCCGCAACGGCGGAAACGGCGTTCACCTTAACGGAAGAAAAATCCTTCTTGCAACCTTTGTTCTTTTAGAATATGAAAGCGGCGATGTGTTGACCTGCCTCAAGGATTATTGTTCAAAACTTTGTGAGTCTCCTTTGTTACCGAAAGAAAGAATATACGGCGGAAACAATTGGTACTATGCATACGGCAAAAGCAGTTATGAGGAAATAATATCCGATGCAAAGCTTCAGGTTGAGCTTGCGCAAGGCATTCCGAACAAGCCTTTCGAGGTGATTGACGACTGCTGGCAGATACATTCCTGCGAAGGTCCGTGGCAACCCAACGAAAAATTCGGCGACATGAAAAAGCTTGCCGCCGAAATCAAAGAAATCGGTGCAAGACCCGGAATATGGGTAAGACTGCTGCACAACAGAGACACCGCAATAACCGAAGATATGAGAATTCTCCGCAACGGAAAAAGACAATATCTCGACCCTACCCACCCTGCGGTTAAAGAATACATAAAGTCAGATATCGAAAGAATCAGGGAGTGGGGTTACAAACTCATCAAGCACGATTTCACAACCTTTGACCTTTTCGGAGGCTGGGGCAAAGAGCTTGACGCAACGGCAACAGATATTAACGACTGGAATTTCC
>CALFPM010000158.1 GCA_937919155.1 uncultured Clostridia bacterium | reverse complement strand
GTTAACAACATCCCTGACGATTTTGGGAATATCAAGCTCAGCTGTTGTTGTGATTTCGCCCATAACAAGAACCATACCTGTTGTGCAGCAGGTTTCGCAGGCAACTCTGCCCATGGGGTCTTTTGCAAGAATAGCATCAAGCACTGCATCGGAAATCTGGTCACAGATTTTATCGGGATGTCCGCCGGTTACGGATTCCGATGTGAATAAGTAATTAGCCATTTTCATAACCTCTTTAAATAATATTTATCAATCTTCTGTCCTCAAAAAACAAACCCACCGAAGGAGTCTTCAGCGGGCGAAAACACCTTATCTTCCGGCTTTTCGCCGCAGGATTTAGCACCTTGCATAACACAGGTTGCCGGGCTTCACAGGGCCTGTCCCTCAGCCGCTCTCAATAAGGACATATTCTATTGACACTTTATTATAATATGTTGTTCGAATTTTGTCAACACCTGACGATGAACAAACCGTAAATTTACATTTATCAAAACTTTGAAACGATTCCAAGGATTTCTTCAGCCTTGTCCGCAATAAAATCTGCACCGTGAGCTTCAAGCACATCGCGGTCACGGAATCCCCAGGTCACACCGATGCAGGGTATACCGGCATTGCGGGCAGTTATGCAATCCACCTCGGAATCACCCGCATAAACGGCACTTTGTCTTGAAACACAAAGCTTTTCGAGAGCAAGATAAATGCCGTCAGGCTGAGGTTTCTGCGCAACACCGTCAATCTGACCAACTGTGAAATCAACAAGATTCCCGAAAAAATGGTCAACAATATCAACGGCGGCTGTGTGCATTTTATTTGTCACAACCGCAACTTTAACTCCCCTGTTTTTCAGTTCCGCCAACAACTCAACAACACCGTCATATGGTTTGGTTTCAACAAGAGAATTATTTTTGTAGTATTCCTTGAAAATATCAAGACAATTTTCGGCAACGGCCTCCGGTGTATCCGCAGGCACGCTCCGGTAAATAAGTTTTCTCACTCCGTTTCCTACAAACGAACGAACTTCTTCCGCACTTCTTGCAGGAAATCCGCATTTCTCAAGTGCGTGATTTACGCTGATTGTGAGGTCACCGAGAGTATCGGTCAGAGTGCCGTCAAGATCAAATAAAACTGCTTTTAAATTCATAATATACCTCAAAAACGCCGTGCCAATGACACAGCGTTTTTTGTTTATTTCTTATTCTTGAACTTATCAAAAAAGCCTTCTTTTCCGCTGCTTGCAGGTGAACCGCGCTTAACTCCCAGCTCCTTTTCAAGCTCCATAAGCAGGTCGCGCTGCTTCTGAGTCAGGTTCTTGGGTGTATCAACAACAATACGCACAAGCTGGTCGCCTCTGCCTCTGCCGTTGAGCACCTGAATACCCTTGCCCTTAAGACTGAAGACTGCCTCCGACTGAGTACCCGCAGGCAGATCAAACTTGACATCACCGTCAAGAGTCGGAATTCTGATGCTGTCACCGAGTGCCGCCTGTGTGAAGCTGATGTGCTGTTCAAGCCACACATTATAACCGTCACGCTCAAAATAAGCGTGAGGTCTGACGAACACAGCTACTTTCAGGTCACCCTGAGGTCCGCCGTTCACGCCTGCATTACCTGCACCGCTCACGACAAATATCTGACGGTCATCAATACCGGCAGGTATGTTAACATCAACAGAAACTTTCTTATTGATTCTGCCGTTTCCGCGGCATTTCTGACAGGGATTTTCAACAACTTTACCCTTACCCTGACATTTGGGACAGGATTTCTGGCTTGAAATTACGCCGAAAGGTGTTCTCTGCTGAACATTGACATAACCTCTGCCCTGACAGTCGGGACAGGTTTTCGGTGATGAACCTGCGCTTGCACCCGTGCCGTGACAATCGGGACAGGAATCAACGCGGTTGATATCAACCGTTCTCTTGCAGCCTTTTGCGGCTTCTTCAAAAGAAATTGTGACTCTCGTCTGTACCGTTTCGCCCTTCTGGGGTGCGTTGGGATTAGCCTGTCCAAATCCGCCTCCGAAAAACGAGCCGAAAATATCACCGAGGTCGCCGAAATCAAAGCCTCCGCCGCCAAATCCGCCGCCGTAAGCTCCGCCACCGCCTGCGCCGTAATTGGGGTCAACACCTGCGTGACCGAACTGGTCATAGCGAGCTTTTTTCTGGCTGTCGGAAAGGACTTCGTATGCTTCGTTAGCCTCTTTGAACTTAGCCTCAGCTTCAGCATCACCCGGATTGAGGTCCGGATGATACTGCTTTGCTTTTTTTCTGTATGCCTTTTTTATTTCGTCATCGCTTGCGCCTTTGGACACACCGAGGACTTCATAATAATCTCTCTTATCTGCCAAGGGGATTATCTCCTTTAGTTGTTGTCATCAACATCAGTGTAGTTTGCTTCGGTGTAGCCGTTGCCGTCAGCGCCGTTAAAGTCGCCCTGCTGAGCCTGTGCAGCTTCTGCAGCAGCCTTATAAAGCTTCTCTGATACTTCATGGAACTTTGCGGTAAGCTCTTCCTGACGGGTCTTGATAAGGTTGATATCCTCACCCTTGAGTGCTTCCTTGAGAGCGTCAATCTTTTCATTAACGCCTGCCTTTTCGTCATCGCTGAACTTGTCGCCGTTTTCGTTCATAAGCTTTTCACACTGATAAACCATCTGGTCAGCTGCGTTGCGTGTATCAACATTTTCACGGCGTTCCTTATCTTCCTGTGCAAACTTCTCTGCATCTGCAACAGCCTTTTCAATATCTTCCTTGGACATATTTGTTGAAGATGTGATATTGATTGACTGCTCTTTCTGTGTGCCGAGATCCTTTGCTGAAACGTGAACGATGCCGTTAGCGTCTATATCAAATGTAACTTCAATCTGAGGAATGCCTCTGGGTGCGGGCATAATGCCGTCAAGGTGGAACACACCGAGAGTCTTGTTGTCTCTTGCAAATTCTCTTTCACCCTGAAGAACATGAACTTCAACTGAAGGCTGATTATCTGCAGCAGTTGAGAAAATCTGGCTCTTCTTTGTGGGGATTGTTGTATTTCTTTCGATAACCTTTGTATTGATACCGCCCATTGTTTCGATGCCGAGTGAAAGGGGTGTAACATCAAGAAGAAGGAGACCCTTAACTTCGCCTCCGAGAACACCTGCCTGAAGTGCTGCACCGATTGCAACACATTCATCGGGGTTGATGCCCTTGAAAGGCTCTGTTCCCATAAACTTCTTAACCGCTTCCTGAACAGCGGGAATTCTTGATGAACCGCCAACCATAAGAACCTTGTCGATTTCTGATGTCTTGAGACCTGAATCGTTCATTGCCTGACGAACGGGACCCATTGTTGCATCAACGAGGTCTGCTGTGAGTTCGTTGAACTTTGCTCTTGTGAGAGTCATTTCAAGGTGCTTGGGGCCTGTTGCATCAGCTGTGATGAAGGGAAGGCTGATATTTGAGGTTGTTACGCCTGAAAGCTCAATCTTTGCCTTTTCAGCAGCTTCCTTAAGACGCTGCATAGCCATCTTATCGCCTCTGAGGTCAATGCCCTGTTCTGCCTTGAAGCCGTCTGCAAGCCAGTTGATAACTCTCTGGTCAAAGTCGTCACCGCCGAGACGGTTGTTACCTGCAGTTGCAAGAACTTCCTGAACACCGTCACCCATTTCAATGATTGAAACGTCAAATGTGCCACCGCCAAGGTCATAAACCATAACCTTCTGGTCTGTTTCCTTGTCAATGCCGTATGCAAGAGCTGCTGCTGTGGGCTCATTGATGATTCTCTTAACTTCAAGACCAGCAATCTTACCTGCGTCCTTTGTTGCCTGTCTCTGAGCGTCTGTGAAGTAAGCGGGAACAGTGATAACTGCCTCTGTAACTGTATCGCCGGGGTAAGCTTCAGCATCTGTCTTAAGCTTCTGAAGAATCATTGCTGAAATTTCCTGGGGAGTGTATTTCTTGTCGTCAACAGCTACTTTGTAGTCTGAACCCATCTGTCTTTTGATTGATGCAATTGTCTTGTCGGGGTTTGTGATTGCCTGTCTCTTTGCAACCTGACCAACCATTCTCTCGCCTGTCTTGCCGAAAGCAACAACAGAGGGAGTTGTTCTTGCACCCTCAGCGTTAGCAATAACTACGGGCTCGCCGCCTTCGATTACTGCTACGCATGAGTTTGTTGTACCTAAGTCAATACCGATAATCTTTGCCATAATAAATTTTCCTCCTATAATAAATGAAAAATTATAAACTTAATTTATGAATTTGCAACCTGAACAACAGCTTCTCTTATGATTCTGTCGCCCATTTTATAGCCTTTTGAAAAAACAGCGGCAATCTGATTCTCGCCGAGTTCGGCATCTTCAACAGTCATAACCGCGTTATGGATATTGGGGTCAAAATCCTCGCCTCTTGCACCGTAAGACTCAACACCGAGCTTTTTCAGCACTTCGCCAAGCTGCGCAAAAATAAGATCAATTCCCTTTTGATAATCTTCAAAACTGCAGTTTTTATTGTCCGCCGCTCTGTCAAAATTATCCAGAACAGGAAGAAGTTCTTTGATTATTTCAGCCTGTGACGAAGAATAAACATCCTGTTTTTCTTTCTGTGAACGCTTGCGGAAATTATCGTATTCGGCACAGAGTCTCAGAAACTGCTCATTCTTTTCATCAAGAGCTTTCTGAAGTTTTTCTTCCACAGTTTCGGTTGATTCTGCCGCGGTTTCGTTAACTTCCTCTGCCGTTTCGGGCTTGTTTTTTTCTTTTTTCATGCCTTTGTCCTTTCTATTCTTCAATAGCCTGCGTTATAAGTCTGCCGACAAGATTGGTGAGATACTTAACGCTGGGAATTATATTTTCATAATCCATGCGGGTCGGACCGATGATTCCGATTGAACCTGAATCACTGCCGCCCACGGAATATTTAGCCACAATAACGCTTGAATTTTCAAGCTGTCTGTAAATATTTTCCTTGCCGATTTTAACATTTATAGGCTCTGTTGTCCCGCTGATAACCGCAGTCAGCGGTTCTTTTTTATTCAGGAAATCCAGAAGTTCAAATGCGTCTCTTCCGTAGCTTGTGAAAAGATTTGAACTTCCGCCAACCATTATTCTTGATGTTGCCGTGCTTTTTGCAAGTTCGCAAACAGCGGCAATCAGAGGAAGCATTGCAAAAACATCGCCGTCAACGGACGCGGCAACGGTTTGCATTGAAGCAACGCTGATATCCGATGCAGGTTTTCCGATTATGCAGGATTGCACAATGTTATAAAACTGCTCGCATATTTTTGCGGTAAGTTCGCAATCGAGCCTGCAAAGTCTGCTTTTGAGTATTCCGTTGGATGTAAGAAGCACAAGCATTGCCGAGTGAACACCGACAGGCACAAGCTCAATTCTGCGGATAAGCATTGCTTCGCCGCCGGGCGCTGTGGAAACGCAAGCGCATTTTGTCAGGTCTGCAAGCACTTCACCTGCACGGGCAATAAGCCTTTCGGGATCGCCCGCCGCAGAGGAAACCCCTGCCTCAATCATCCTGCGGTTAAGCTCATCAATCTCTCTTGATTTCATAAGATTATCGACATAATATCTGTAACCTTTTTGGGACGGCACTCTTCCTGCCGAGGTGTGAGGCTGTTCAAGATAACCCATAGCGGCAAGATCACTCATTTCGTTACGCACCGTTGCGGACGAAACGGACATACCTGTCAGCGCAATCAGCTCTTTTGAGCCGATAGGCTCTCCTGTTTTGATATACTGCTCAACAACAGCTGCAAGAACCTGTTTTTTTCTCTCGCTCAGTTCGGACACTTGCCACACCTCTTTCCTTGAGTGCTAATTTTAGCACTCTTTGTTTTGGAGTGCTAATCACTGCTATTACTATACCCCGAGAAAACGGATTTGTCAATATTTCAATTGTAAATAAGTTGTTAAAATGTATGAATTTTCCGTTAACAGCAAAAAGGACAGCCGTAAAGGCTGTCCCATAAATCATATTCAAACCAATTCGCCGTTTTCGTAATAGATTTTATTTACTCTGGGCATAAAGGTGCAAATCATTTCATAGTTAAAGCTGCCGCACATTTCGCCAAGCTCTTCTGCGGTTATTTTTCCGCCCTTATCTTCGCCCATAATAATAACTCTGTCACCGACCGAAGCATTGTCTATTCCTGTTATATCAATCATTATCTGGTCCATACAGACTTTGCCCACCACAGGCGCTCTTTTTCCGCTGACAAGAACAACTCCGTTATTTGAGAAAGATCTGCTGTAGCCGTCCGCATAACCGATACACACGGTTGCAATTTTTCTTTTTTCAGGGGTAACATATGCGTGACCGTAGCCTATGCCCTCGCCTGCCTCAACATCCTTGATGTGGATAATGCGGCTGATAACCTCCATTGCAGGTTTCAGCGCAACCTTTTCTGCCATAACCTCATCGGAGGGATAAAGTCCGTAAAGGGCAATTCCCATTCTGACCATGTCATAGTGGCAGTCGGAATCAATGATTGCGGCACTGTTGCAACAATGTCTGAGAGGAATATCAATTCCCCTGCTTTCAAGCTTGGCAAGGAAATCCGCAAATCGTTTCTGCTGAATGTGCATGAAAGATTTATCCTTGCAATCCGCACTTGCAAAATGAGTAAACACGCCGTCAATCACAATATTGGAAAGCTGTGAAATGCGTTTAACCACATCCGCACTTTCATCGGTATCTTTAAGTCCGATTCTGTTCATGCCTGTATCCACCGCAATATGAACAAGGGCATTTTTATTCATTTCCACCGCAAGCTGAGAAAGCTTTCTTGCATCCTCAAGGCTGTATATTGTTGAAATAATGCTGTTTGCGATAAGTTCTTCATAATGATATGAACTTGTGTAAGACAAAATAAGAATGGGATTTTTTATCCCGTTTTCACGAAGCTCCAATGCCTCCTGAATATCGGCAACGGCAAAATAATCCGCCATATTCTCAAGCACTTTGGCAACTCTCACCGCACCGTGACCGTAAGCATTGGCTTTGACTATCGCCATTGTTTTTGTGCCATCGGGAATGCAATTTTTGAGTGCAATAAAATTCTCCTTGATAGCCGACAAATCGATTTTGGCAAAGCTTCTGTGATATTTCAATGATTTTTGCATAAACAAATCACCCATTCAAGTATATGAAAAGATATAAAAAAGTATAAATCAATGCCCGTCTTTTGTCAACTTGTTTTTAAGGCTTGACCTGAACACTATTATTTGGTATCATAATATTTGTATAACTGCAAAGGAGGTCTACCTTTGGGACTCGGAAACAAAATCAAAGATGCCGTAGGCATTGAAGGCAACACATGGGAATATCTCAGACCGATTATCGGATATAATGTTGCTAACATCACCATCGGCGGTGTAACCAATCCGCTGAGCAAATATCACCAGCAATTCCTTAACTATGTTGAAGGTCTTGACACCCGAATGACAGGCCGAATCAGCGCCATCGCAGGCGTTTTTGATGCAATCACCGACCTTGCAATGGGTTTCATAACAGACAGAACAAAATCCCGTCTTGGCAAGCACAGAGTGTGGATTATCGCCGCTCTTCCCGTTTTGCTTATCGGTTACTTTATGAAATGGTATTCGTTCGGCATTTCAGGAACAGGCAACACAACAGCTCTGTTTTTCTATTATCTTATGGCTTCGTTCATCTACAGCACAGGCTACACAATGATGAACATTCCCCACGCCGCAATGCTGCCCACCATTGCACCCAGATACTTCGAAAGAACGCAGTACAAGATAGTTGAGTACATATTCAATATGTTCGGTATGTTCCCGTCATTCATCTTTATGAGTATTGTTCTCGGCGGAACAAATCTGGACAATCCCTCGGCAGATGACAGAGGCAAATATCTGCTTTGCGGTATCTGCTTCATTATTTACTTTTTCTGGTCACCCATTGTAACTTTCTTCTCAACAAAAGAAAAAAGTTCTCTGGACATGAAAAATCCGCCACTCAATCTGAAATATTTCTTCAGAGAATACATTCAGGTTTTCAAGAACAAGGCTTTCAGACAGTATTTCTTCATCGGAATGTTCTATAGCTTTGCAAAGAATTTCTACGGCGATGCCGACCAGATATTCATGCGAAGCGTAGCTGATAAATACAGCCACTTCGCAATGCTCCAGACAATAGCAGGCGTTGCCGAGATTGCAGGCGGACCTTTCAACTATTTCCTCTCAAGATATATGGACAAGCGTTTCTGCGGTCTTGCGCTCACCCCTTTTATGATTGCAGGCTTGCTCATCAACGGCTTTGCAACTCCCGCAACCCCCGTATTTTTCATTTACCTTGCATCCATTCTTTATAACTTCGGTTTCTCAGGCCCCGGCTTTGTTGTTAACAACATTCAGCCCGATGTTACCGATGTTGACGAGCTTATCACCGGCAGACGCCGCGAAGGTGTTATCGCAACCTTTAACTCATTCCTCAAAAAGACCAGCCTGAGCATTTCTTCAGGTGCTCTCGGATATATGCTTTACTATATGGGTTATGATGTTAATAACCCCAGCTACGAAATGCTTTCGGGCACTGCTGAACTTGGCATCCGCCTTGCAGTCAGCTGGCTTCCCGCAATATTCATGGCAATCTCGCTCTTCCTTACCTTCCGCTACAAAATGAGGAAGAGAGACCACGAAGTCATTCAGCAAGTTATCAAGCAGAAGCACGAAACAGGCACCTGCGATATTTCATACAGCGATAAAAAACGCCTTGAAGATATCGCCGGTCAGAAATGGGAAGATATGTGGATAGGCAGAAGCGGAGATGTTGAAAGAAAGCTTGAAGAAGTAAACGGAATCTAAATTTTTACCCTCGGCACTCAGCCGGGGGTTTTTTATTGCCAAAAATTCTTGACCTTGACCTTATTATTTGGTATTATTAATGAATATAATTATAAGAAAGGGTGACGGAATGGGACTGGGTGAAAAAATAAAGCAAGTCACGGGCTTTGAGGGCAATGCAAAAGAAATGCTCCGACCTATGGTTAACTTCACCTGTGCCAACATCACCATCGGTGGCGCAGGATACCCCATCAATCAATTTCATCAGCAGTATCTTGCATATGTTGAGGGAATGAAAACAGGTGCCGCAGGCAAGATTTCTCTCATTTCCGGTCTGTGGGACGCAATAAGTGACCCGATAATGGGCATAATCACCGACAGAACAAAATCAAAAATGGGCAGACACCGCCCGTATATGATTATCTCTGCAATCCCCTTTGCCATTGTCTACATATTGAAATGGACCTCGTTCGGAATTTCATCCGGCGGCAACGACTCTGCAACCTGGTGGTGGTATCTTTTCGCCGCCATTATGTACAGCACTTTTATGACTATGATGAGCATACCTCACACGGCAATGCTGCCAACGGTTGCTCCCTCATATTTCGAACGCTCGCAGTACAGAATAGTTGAGTATATGATGAACTCGGTCGGTCAGGTATTGTCATATGTTTTTGCAGGTCTTGTGCTCAGCGGATTCAACATCAAAACCGCTCTTGTAGGTCTGCCCGTGCCGACCCCCGATGACCGCTCAAAATACACTCTGGTGGGCATTGTTCTTGCAGTTTGGTTCTTATGGCCGCCCATAGTCAGCTTTTTCAAAACGAAAGAGCCGTCATCCGCAGACCAGATAAACGAAAAATTTGATTGGCATCATTTCATAAACGAATACAGGCTGGTTTTCAAAAGCAGAGCATTCAGGCAATATTTCATTATGTCCCTGTTCTTCTCAATGAGCCGCTACTTCTGCAACTACGCTGACCAATACTTTATGACCAGCGTTACGGACACATACAACCTGTTCATTTCAATGAACATCGTGGCAGGCACATCGGAATTCATGGGTTCCCCCATCAACTATATTCTTTCAAGATACAAAGGCAAAACAGCCTGCGGAAAGCTGCTCGGACCTCTTATGGTGTTCGGAATTGCAATCAACGCTTTCATCAACTACACAACACCGAAGCCCATCCGCTATGCGGTTATTATTCTTTCATCAATCTGCTACAACATCGGTTTCTCGGGTCCCGGATTTGCAATCGACATTATTCAGCCTGACATAACAGATGTTGATGAACTCATAACAGGCAGACGCCGCGAAGGCGTTATCTCGACTTTCAGCACATTCTGCAAAAAGACAGTAAGCAGTATAATGGGTTACTCCGTGGGCACTGCACTTGAATGGTTCGGCTATGATCCCGCAGTCAAAGCACCTCACCTTCAGTCCGCAAGAACAAACTTCGGCTTGCGTGCCTGCTATTCAGTTGTTCCAGCAATACTGGCTCTTTTCTGCATAATCTCGGTTTACAGATATTCAATGACAAAAGCCGATCACGAAGAAATCAAGAGAGTCATTCAGGAAAAACACGAAACAGGAACCTGCGAAATCACCGAATCAAGCAAAAAACGAATCGAGAAAATCGCAGGTCAGAAATGGGACGATATGTGGATAGGACAGAGTTCCGTCAGCAGAAGTCTTGAAAATGTATTATAAATCAAGGAGAAAATCAAATTGGCAGTTTCAAAAGATAAAATCAGAAATTTTTCAATCATTGCTCATATTGACCACGGCAAGTCAACTCTCGCAGACAGACTTCTCGAAAAGACCAAATCTGTTGCAACCCGTGATATGACAGCACAGCTTCTTGACAAAATGGACCTTGAAAGGGAAAGAGGCATCACCATCAAAGCTCACGCCGTTAAGCTCAACTACCTTGCCGAGGACGGCGAGGAATATGTGCTCAACCTCATTGACACTCCGGGTCACGTTGACTTTTCCTACGAAGTGTCAAGAGCTATTGCATCCTGCGAGGGAGCTTTGCTCATTGTAGATGCCACTCAGGGTATTCAGGCTCAGACGATTTCAAACCTCTACCTTGCTATTGAGCATGACCTCGAAATCATCCCGGTCCTGAATAAGATCGATATGGAGTCTGCGATGGTAGATGTGGTTACTGATCAGGTCGTAGACCTTCTCGGCTGCAAGCCTGAGGACATCCTTCTTGCTTCGGGCAAGACAGGCCAGGGCGTAAAGGAAGTCCTGGATGCGATCGTAGAGAGGGTGCCGGCTCCGACAGGAGATCCTGACGCACCTCTTCAGGCCCTTATCTTCGACTCTGTGTTCAATTCTTTCAGAGGCATCATTGCATACTTCAAGGTTATGAATGGCTCCATCAAGCCTGGTGACAAGGTGAAGTTTGTAAGCACAGGAAAGGAATATGATGCGGATGAA
>CALFPM010000157.1 GCA_937919155.1 uncultured Clostridia bacterium | reverse complement strand
GAATTTTTTCGTTTAACTCCACGGTGTTGTTGCCGAGTGTAAATAAATCTGCAGAGTATCGGAATTCGCAACCGAGAGAAGCCGCATAATCATAAAGCGGTTCAACATCTTCAACATTATCTGAAACAAAAGTTCCCTGAAGAACAACGTCAAAATTCTTTGAAACGAGAGCTTCAACATTCTTTGTGACAATTGAAAAATATTTGCCGTCGCCCACAACCTTTTCATAAGTCTCGGGCGAATTGCCGTAAAGAGTTATGAAAATGCGGAAGGGAGGCTTCTGAGCGAACATCTCAAATATTTCATCTGTAATATTTGAACCGTTTGTGAAAACGCTTATGGTAAGCCCTTTGTCATAAGCATAAGAATAAATTTTGCAAAAATCGGGGTGGAGAGTGCATTCGCCGCCCGTCAGAATAAGAGTCATACACTGCATTTGAGCCGCATCGTCAATATAACGCTTCCATTCGTCGAATCTCTTAACGGAAACGTTGCGCTTTTTCAGTTCTTCGGGGGAAACACGTGAATAGCAAAAAGCACATCTGAAATTACAAAGCGGTGTTAATTCCAATGTGCAGTTAGCGAGAATATCGTTTTCAACGGTGAGTTTATCAAATAGCTTTGTAAAATCACCGCTTTTGTTTTTTGAGTTGATTAATGCATCATAAAGAGACATATTTTACACCGCTTCAATAATGCCTGCATCAAGCATTTTCTGAATATATGCTTCAGTGTCTGCTTTTGCTTCGTCAGGCTGAATGTTATATTTTTCAACGAGCATCTGTGCAAGAGAATCAACATCTGTTGCCTCATTCATTACATTGAGCAAAAGAGCTCCTGCTTCGTTGAATACCGTTACGTTGTTGAAATCAACGGTTTCTGCGCCTCTGGGAATAAGAAGAGTTTCGCCGCCGATTTCTTTAAGTTCATAGTTAGATTTTCTTTTGTAATTCATAGGGGTAACCTCGTTATTTATTGTTAAAAACAATGTTGTGTGCCACTTCGACCGCTTCTTTTGATATCGTGCATTTCAAATGATAGACGGGCACATTTGACGCAAGCTTTATAACCGCATCTTGATGCTTCTTTTCTATTTTATTATCAAACGGAACAAGATAGTTGTTGAGATAAAGGTGAGAAAAGCTTTCAGCAACAGACATTTTCTGAACAGAGTTTTCGGGTGCCTGTTCAACAAAGAATATGGCTTTGAGCGGAACTTGCTTGTTTTTGTAGCAATCTTCTTTGCCGCTCCACGGTGAACCGCTGATATAAACCTCGTCATCTTTAAAGAATATACAAGGCTGGTCAAGGTTCAATGCTTCCGCTCCGAGATGTTCTTCCCAAAGATGTGATTGCGTGCTTTTCCCCGCTCCGGGAAGACCGCAGAATGCAATTCCGCAGCCATCATGAATAACAACCGCGCTGTGCATCTGGAACTGACCATGATGAGCAAGGATGTATCTGTATCCCTGTAAAAGAAGAAAAGCAAGCTGGGTTTCAACAAAGAATCCGTTCGGCGGAAGAAAAACATCCATCTCTGAGAAATTATTCTTGATTAAAACAAAAGAGGTCGCATTAGCGACCACAATGTTATCATCCAATTGATGAAAATAATGATCTCCGACTTTTTTGATAAGTTTCCTGTTTTTTAAGCTGTCTTTGGTTCTTTCCATAAAATTTATGGTACAAAAAGGAAACTCATCCCCGCTTGCCATAAACGGCTCAAACTGCATCATTATGCGGGGTAAGTTGAAATTATCATTATTAGTGAATATAAATGACATCAGTTAATTAGGGGTTGAATTTTGAATAACACTGATGATCGTAGCCCATGCCTGTATAGGTGTTGGCAACTTGCTTATAGTCGTCTGTGCCTTCGCAAGGAACAGTGAACTGCCACTGTAAAAATTCATTTTCGGGGCAACCTGTTGCAAGGTAGTTAGCAAAAACGTCTGCTACCTTAACTGATACCTGAACAAAATCGGGTTTCTGATACATGATTTTTTCTCCTTATTTATGGTTATGGATTAGTCGAGTTCGCAAGGGGCATTGAGAAAAACCTTTGCAAAAATTGAACGCTGCTGAGCTGCTTCGCGTTCTTCTGTTGACATCTGATTCCATTCTTCAACTGAGTATGCGCCGCCTGCAACTGCATCAAGGATTTCTTCGGGAAGTTCAACGCCTTCGCCTGCTAATTCTTTTAAAACTGATAATGGGGGCATTTTCTTGCTCATAGTCATTCTCCTTTTTTGATTAGTAGCTGCCGTCGTTTTCCAGACCTTTTGC
>CALFPM010000156.1 GCA_937919155.1 uncultured Clostridia bacterium | reverse complement strand
GCTTTCACGCGCTTGATAACTTCCGCCGTAATCGACACTCATACCTTCGTCAAAAGCGATTGGATCGAGGATGGATTTAAGTTTTGCGACGAGAGAGCCTGTATCAATTCCTTCTGCAGGATTTAGGGAGATAAGAGCTTTTCTTCGACCGTTCTCGCGTAACATCAAATCGCTTGCGTCCTCCGGAAAAATACGCGCAACATCGTCAAGGCGTACTCTTCGACCGCTTCTTGACGTAAGAAGAAAAGATCCGATATCGATAGGTTTCAGGTCTTCGTCAAACCCTTCAATTCTAATTGTTACCGCGCGCTGTTTTAGTCCATCGCGAACATCGGGCAAAGCGCGCTGCACAATAACCGACATTGAGTAGTCAAGGAAAGCCTGACGTACTTCTTTGTTAAGGTCAACATTAATAATTTTCTGGGTATCTCTTGCGTCACCAAAACTCATATTCAATCAGTCCTTTCCTTAAATATCAAGATTTGAAACATACTTTGCGTTTGTTTCAATGAATTCACGTCTGGGTTCAACCTTGTCACCCATAAGGATGGAGAAGGTTTCGTCTGCTTCCATTGCATCCTCAAGAGTTACGCGGAGCATAATTCTTGTGGCAGGGTCCATGGTTGTTTCCCAAAGCTGTTCGGGGTCCATTTCACCAAGACCTTTGTAACGCTGGATATCGCAGTTGCCGCCGAATTCGGCAATTTTCTCGTCTCTCTCCTGGTCGGAGAATGCATATGCAAACTTCTTGCCCTTGCTTACCTTGTAAAGAGGGGGCTGAGCAAGATAGATATGTCCTTCTTCAATAAGGGGACGCATATAACGGAAGAAGAATGTAAGAAGAAGCGTTCTGATGTGGGCACCGTCAACGTCAGCATCGGCCATGATAACGATTTTTTCATAGCGGATTTTGCTGATATCGAATTCATCGCCTATGCCCGTTCCCAAAGCGGTAACAACAGGCTGAAGCTTGTCGTTGCCGATAACCCTGTCAAGCCTTGCCTTCTCAACATTAAGCATCTTGCCCCAAAGAGGAAGAATTGCCTGATAAGTTCTGTCTCTGCCTTCCTTTGCAGAGCCGCCCGCAGAGTCACCCTCTACGATGTAGATTTCTGTGCCTTCAGCCTGCTTTTCGGTGCAGTCTGCAAGCTTTCCGGGGAGCGAGTTGCTCTCAAGACCCGATTTTCTTCTTGCCTGTTCACGGGCCTTTCTCGCAGCTTCTCTTGCTCTTGCGGCATCAAGTGCCTTGGAGAAGATTGCCTTTGCAACTGCGGGGTTTTCTTCAAAATATGTCATCAGCTTGTCATAAACAAGAGCGTTTACGAGTGACTGAACATCTGTGTTGCCAAGCTTGCCCTTGGTCTGACCCTCAAACTGAGCTTCGGTCAGCTTAACGGAAACAATGGCGGTAAGACCTTCTCTTACGTCATCGCCGCTGAGCTTTTTGTCGCCGTCTTTGAGGATTTTATATTTCTTACCATAGTCGTTGAATACTCTTGTGAGGGCATTTTTGAAGCCTGTTTCGTGAGTACCGCCGTCCACGGTGCGAACATTATTTGCAAATGAGAGAATAAGCTCATTGTAGCTGTCATTATAAAGAAGAGCGATTTCGGCGTATCTGTCGCCCTTTGCGCCTGAGAAATGAACAGGCTTTTCGTGGAGAGGAGTGAGCGCTCTTGTGCCTGTGAGATACTCGGCAAAGGATGAAAGACCGCCTTCGTAGCAATAAACTCTCTCAACTATGTTTTCAGGATCTCTGCTGTCCCTGAGGCTGATTGAAAGACCTGCGTTGAGGAACGCAGACTCTCTGAGTCTTCTCTCAAGAGTTTCAAAATCATAAACCGTTGTTTCCTGGAAAATCTTTGCATCAGGCTTGAAGCGGATGAATGTTCCTGTTTCTTCGGTATCGCCGATGATTTCAAGGTTTGTTTCAATATTACCGCCGTTCACGAAGCGCTGACGGTGAACGTGGCCCGCCTGAGAAACCTCAACCTCAAACCACTCGGAAAGGGCGTTAACAACCGATGAACCAACACCGTGAAGACCACCGGATACCTTGTATCCGCCGCCGCCGAACTTGCCGCCTGCATGAAGAACGGTAAGAACAACGGTAACTGAGGGCAGACCCATTTTTTCGTTAATGCCAACGGGGATGCCTCGTCCGTTATCGCGAACGGAGATTACATCACCGGGTTCAATTTCAACCTCAATGTGGGTGCAGTAGCCTGCAAGTGCCTCGTCAATGGAGTTGTCCACAATCTCATAAACAAGGTGATGCAGACCGCGGGGGCCTGTTGAACCGATATACATACCGGGTCTTTTGCGGACAGCCTCAAGTCCCTCAAGAACCTGAATCTGGCTGGCATCATATTCCTCGGTAACAACGGTGTTCATTTCTTCGGAATCACCGTCAAACGCAGGCACTTCTTCCGACAGCTCGGGGATGGTCTGAAGTTCCATTTCGTTGTTGTTTTCAATGCTCACTTTGATTGCCCTCCAATCACATTCCAAGGCGGTTCATTGCGCCTTTTTTCTTATCCTTGCCGGGCTTATACTTGGGGGGATTTTCAAGACGCATTGTTGCGCCCTTGCCCGACTTTGAGCCGAGATACTTGTTGATGTTGATAACAATATCTTTCATATCATCGCTCATATACTCAACGCAGTTATCAAGCAGACCTGCTTCGCTGTGAAGCGAACCGAGAATTGTCACTGCAACAAGTCCCTGTGTTTCGCTTGTGCCGTCATCATAGATATCATTAAGCAGGTTGAAAAGCTTCTTCATCTTCTGAGGATTGTTCTCTCTGATTGTTGCCATCACAACAGGTGCGCCGTGATTGATGAAGAAATCTTCTGCAAGGAACTGACCGTATCTGTCGCAATTTGCTTTGTATTCCTCACGAAGCTCGGGATAAACGGTTGTGAACCTGTTTGCAAGAGTGTTGGGGTCATATGAAACAGCACCGCTCTTTACCGCCGCCTTTGACACGGGAGGAGGAAGCTTTGTCTTTGCAGGCTTGATTGTTTTCGTGCCGAAAGTCTCAACAAGAGTTTCTGAAAGCTGATTTGCAACCGACTTGAGATTTCTGGGTTCGCAATCTTCCTCACCGAGGAGAGTCTCAATCAGCTTTGAGTAATCGTTCTCCGCAACCTCGCCCTCTTTCTGCGCGCCGAAAAGAGCAATCTTGTTGTTGAAATGCTCAATTTTGAGAGCCTTGTTCTCACCCTTGTAACGGATAATGATTCTTCCCGACTCGGTCACTGCAGGCAGCTCGCCCTTTTCAATTCCATCGGGAATAACCGCGGTGAATCCGCAATCCTTCAGAGTTTCGCTCAATGCACCCGTGATATCCGCAAGAGCGGTATAGAAATCAGCCATAATATAACTCCTTTATATTATCTTATATTATAATTATAGTTTAGTATAACATATATATAAAGAAAAATAATTCTTTTTTAGAATATTAGCCTTTTTATATTATAAATATTTTATTAAATAAAACATAATATTCGTTCATTTTGCATAAGCTTTGGTTGTTGACTATTCCTGCCTGTTGTGATAATATATTTTGATAGAATAAACTATAATGGGTAAAAATGCGTTAGGAGATATCCGATATGAAGACAAAAGTTCTCATTCTTTTCGGCGGCGTTTCAAGTGAACACGATGTTTCGCTGAACTCTGCTTGCTCCGTAATCAAAAATATTCCGTCAGATAAATATGACATTGTGAAAATGGGCATCACAAAGCAGGGCGAAAGCTATGTTTACTGCGGCGATGCTGATATGCTCCCCGGGGGCAGATGGCTTGAGGACAAGGCAAACCTTGTGCCTGCCGTAATCTCAACAAACCGCGCTCACCACGGCATTATCCGCCTTGCAGACGGCGCGGAAACCGAAAAAATCGATGTTGTTTTCCCCGTGCTTCACGGCAAAAACGGCGAGGACGGCACAATGCAGGGTCTTCTTGAGATTGCAGGTCTCCCCTATGTCGGATGCAACACGGTTGCAAGCGCAATCTGCATGGACAAGGCATACACAAACGCAATGGCAGACTACCACGGCATCCCTCAGGCAAAATGGGTTGCTTTTGAAAAATACAGCTACAATGAATCCCTGCTCGCTCCCGCGGCAGAAAAACTCGGCTTCCCCATTTTTGTGAAACCCGCAAACGCAGGTTCATCCGTAGGCGTAGGCAAGGCAAGAAACATTGATGAGCTTGCAACCGCCTGCAAAAATGCTTTTGAGCACGATGAAAAAATTGTTCTCGAAGAGGGCATTGACGGCGTTGAAGTTGAGGTTGCAGTTATGGGTAACGAAAATCCCGTTGCATCGGTTGTAGGCGAGGTTGTGCCCTGCAACGATTTTTATGACTATGAGGCAAAATATCTTGCAAACGAAAGCGAGCTTCACATCCCCGCAAGACTTCCCGAGGATAAGCTCAAGGCAGTGCAGAATGCAGCTGTCAATGCATACAGAGCACTGGGCTGCTCAGGCTTCACAAGAGTTGACTTCTTTGTGCGCCGCAGTGACGGTGAAATAATGCTCAACGAACCCAACACAATCCCCGGATTCACATCAATCAGCATGTATCCCAAGCTGTTTGCCGCATCAGGCATCCCCTATTCCGAATTGCTTGATAAGCTCCTTCAGCTTGCGATGGAAAGATAAACTATGAAAAACGCTATTATAACAATAAAAGACCGTCCCCTTCAGGACGGAGAGGAACTGACCGCAGAGCTGACCACATCGGGCAGTTTTGAATTGACCGAAAAAGGCTGCATTGTCATCTATAAAGAAACCGATGAGGAAATGACAGATTGCGTCACACGCCTTGATGTTGAAGGCTCACAGACGGTCACAATGACCCGCACAGGAAAATATAACACCGAAATGATAATTGAAAAGGATCGCCGCCACACCTGCTTTTATTCAACACCTTTCGGCGAGCTGATAATGGGTATTTATGCGAATTCCGTTATCAACAACATAGGCGAAAACGGCGGCACACTCAGCTTTTCATACACCATTGATTTCAACAATTCACCTGCATCGGAAAACGAATTGTGTATAACCGTTGCAGAAAAAATACAGGAGGAATAAAAAATGTCAGTTTTAGTTAAGCAGGCTGTTACGGAAATCCGCACCGCAATCATCGAGGCTGCAGGCAGAGCGGTTGCAGACGGCGAATTCCCCGAGGCTCCCCTCAGCGATTTCATCATTGAAGTGCCTGCAAACAAGGAAAACGGTGACTATTCATCAAATGCCGCCATGGCATGGGCAAGGGACCTCAGAAGCGCACCCCGCAAAATTGCACAGGCAATTGCAGACAGACTTTTCCTTGAGGACACTTTCTTTGACAGATGCGAAATCGCAGGCCCCGGCTTTATGAATTTCTATCTTAAGGACAGTTTCAACGCTTGCGTAATCGAAGATATTCTTGAAAAGGGCGCTGACTACGGCCGTTCCGATTTCGGCAAGGGCAGAAAAATAAATGTTGAATTCGTTTCCGCAAACCCCACAGGCCCCATGCATATGGGTAACGCAAGAGGCGGTGCGCTCGGCGACTGCCTTGCGGCTGTTATGGACTTTGCAGGCTACGATGTAAGCCGCGAATTCTATGTTAATGACGCAGGTAATCAGATTGATAAATTTGCTCTTTCACTTGACGTGAGATACCGTCAGCTTTATCTCGGCGAGGATGCAGTTGAGCTTCCCGAGGACAGCTACCACGGCGAGGATATCATTGTCAGAGCAAAGGAATTTGCGGATATTCACGGCGATAAGTATATGAACGCAACAGAGGCAGAGCGCAAGCAGGCTCTTGTTGACTATGCACTGCCCAAGAACATTGCCGCAATGAAAGAAAACCTCACAAAGTACCGCATTGAGTACGACACCTGGTTCCTTGAAAGCACTCTCCACAACGGCGGCGAGCTTGCGGAAACTCTTGAAATCATGAAGAGCAAGGGTCTTACATACGAAAAGGACGGCGCACTCTGGTATAAGAACAAGGAAGTTCTCGGCGCAAGACTTGCAAGAGAGGGCAAAACTCCCGAGGAAATCGAGCGTCTTGAACTCAAGGATGAAGTTCTCATCAGAACAAACGGCAATCCCACCTACTTTGCCGCAGACATTGCTTATCACCGCAACAAGCTCGAAAAGAGAGGCTTTGACAAGGCTATTGATATCTGGGGCGCAGACCACCACGGCCATGTTGCCCGTATGAAGGGCGCGCTTGACGCCATCGGCTGCAACGGCGATGACCTTGATGTTATTCTTATGCAGCTTGTCCGCCTCACCCGTGACGGCGAAATTGTTCGTATGAGCAAGCGTTCAGGCAAGGCAATCACTCTTGTTGACCTGCTTGAAGAAATCCCCATTGATGCAGTCCGTTTCCTCTTCAATATGAGAGAGCCCGGCTCACAGATGGAGTTTGACCTTGATCTTGCAGTTGAGCAGAGTTCGCAGAACCCCGTTTACTATTGCCAGTATGCACACGCCAGAATCTGCAGCATTATCAAGAAGCTTGCAGAAGAAGGCAAGCAGGCAAGAAAGTGCACAATTCCCGAGCTTGTTCTTCTCAACGCACCCGAGGAAAAGGCTCTCATCAAGCACCTTGCATCACTTACTGATGAAATCATAAACTCCGCAAAGAACTACGACCCCGCAAAGATTACACGCTATGCGGTTGACCTTGCAACTCTGTTCCATAAGTTCTATAATGCATGCCGCGTTAACTGCGAGGATGAGGCTCTTATGCAGGCAAGACTCAACCTTTGCATCTGCGTTAAGAATGTACTTTGCAACATTCTCACAATGTTCAGCATTACCGTTCCCGAAAGTATGTAATATTCACTCGGATTTATACAACTTTATCAAACCCCTTGACTTTGCGGTCGGGGGGTTTTAAAATATTAACTTGTTACAGGTTATATTTACTTAATATTGCAGATAATATCAAGAACGGAGATGATAAAATGATTTTTTCTCTGCTTAAATACACAAAGGGATACCGCCTGCTTTCGCTCCTTTCGCCTTTGCTGATTCTGGTTGAGGTTCTTATGGAAGTGCAGATACCCTTTGTTATGGCAGATATGGTCAACAACGGCATTCTCGGCGGCGCAGGCATCGAATACATTGTCCGCGAAGGACTGAAAATGGTTGCAATGGCGTTGGTTTCGCTGCTCAGCGGCGCAGGTGCGGCAAGATTCGCCGCAAAGGCAGGTATGGGCTTCGGCGCAAACCTGAGAAACGCCATTTTCTCAAAGATTCAGGATTTCTCATTTGCCAACATTGACCGCTTCAGCACACCCTCACTCATAACCCGAATGACCACGGATGTGAACACAATTCAGATGGGTTACACAATGGTTATCCGTATTGTTGTGCGCTCACCCCTGATGTTTGCAATGGCATTCCGCTATGCTTATGCAATCAATGGCGAACTTGCAACAGTGTTCACAATTGCAGCCCCTGCCCTGCTTGCGCTGCTTGGCGTTGTTTTTATTTTCGCAATGCCCAGATTCAAACGCCTGATGAAAAAATATGACGGACTTAACGGCTCAATTCAGGAAACTCTCATCAGTGCACGAGTTGTCAAGGCGTTTGTAAGAGCAAAGCACGAAAAGGAAAAATTCAAAATATCCAACGATGAGCTGCGTGATGCATCAATCGCAGCCGAAAAGTTGGTTATTCTTGCGGGTCCCTTTATGCAGATAACTGTTTACGGCTGCACAATCGCAATTCTCTGGTTTGGCAGCCAGCTTGTTATCGGCAGTTCAATGGAGCTTGCCTCGCTTACCGCATTTATAACTTACATCAACAACATTCTTATGTCGCTGATGATGATTTCAATGATTTTTGTTATGGCAACAATGGCAAGAACTTCTCTCACCCGTGTTTTTGAAGTCATAAGCGAAATCCCCGAAATAAACGATGACGGTGCGGACAATTCTCTCCTTGTCGAAAACGGAAGCATCGATATGGAAAATGTGTGCTTCAAATACAAGAAAAACGGCAAAAAGAATGTTATTGATAACATTAATCTTCACATTAAATCTGGCGAAACCGTTGGCATTATCGGCGGCACAGGCTCGGCAAAAACAACTCTCGTGCAGATGATTCCCCGTCTTTACGATGTGACCGAGGGCGTTGTTAAGGTTGGCGGCAGACCCGTTGCGGATTACACGCTCAAAAACCTGCGTGACAGCGTTGCAATGGTGCTTCAGGTTAACCTGCTTTTCAGCGGCACCATCGAAGATAATCTCCGCTGGGGTAACGCAGATGCAACCATGGAAGAAATTGAAAACGCCTGCAAAATCGCTCAGGCTCACGATTTCATAACCTCATTCCCTGACGGATATCAGACAAATCTGGGTCAGGGCGGCGTTAATCTTTCGGGCGGTCAGAAGCAAAGGCTCTGCATCGCAAGAGCACTGCTTAAATCACCCAAAGTGCTTATTCTTGACGACAGCACAAGCGCCGTTGACACCGCAACAGATGCAAAAATCCGTGAGGGTTTCAAAATGAACCACGGCGATGTAACAACCCTTATCGTGGCTCAGAGAATCAGCTCAATTCAGCACGCAGACAAAATAATTGTTCTCGATGACGGCAAAATCAATGCAATCGGCACTCACGAAGAACTCCTCGGCACCAACGAAATCTACACCGAAGTTTACAAGTCGCAGCAGGAAGGAGTTGAGGAATAATGGCAGAAAAAGCAAAAAAACCGCCTGAAAACGGCGGCAACAGATTTCAAAAGCCCAAAAACACAAAAAGAACCTTCTCAAGGCTCCTCGGCTATCTCGGCAAATCCAAGCATCTGTTGCTCCTCGTCTTTATTTTTGTTGCCTTCAGCGCACTTGCAGGCATAATCGGCACATCTTTCACCAAAAAAATAACAGACGAAATTCTCATACCCCTTATCGGCACACAAGCAACAGCCGATGCTCTCGCTCCCCTTGTAAATATTCTTCTTTCTCTCGTCTTTATTTACGCTTTCGGCGCAATATCCTCATATGCATATTCACGAATTATGCTTCAGGTTGCACAGAAAACCCTCAACATCATCCGTTCCGACCTGTTCAATCATATGATGGATTTGCCCATTAACTTCTTTGACACTCATACCCACGGCGAGCTGATGAGCCGCTACACAAACGATGCCGATGTGCTGCGTGAATGCATCAGTCAGAGCTTTGTTCAGCTTGTTTCCTCGGTTGTGACGGTTTTGGGCACCTTTGCGATGATGATTTATTTCAGTCCTCTGCTGACCCTTTTCGTTGTTGCAATGTTGATTGCAGCCTTTTTCATCATTAAAGCACTGGGCAAGCAGAGCGCAAAATATTTCAGAGCGCAGCAGCAGTGCGTAGGCGAGGTTAACGGATATATCGAGGAATATATCGAAGGTCTTAAGGTTGTCAAGGTTTTCTGCCACGAAACAACAGCCAAGGCAAACTTTGCATCCATAAACAACGATTTGCGCCACGCCGCAACAAACGCCCACACCTTTGCAAGCATTCTTATGCCCATTATGGGTAACATTTCATATATCACCTATGCCGCAACGGCAACAATCGGCTCACTTATCATTATGAAAGTGCCTGAAACCTCATTCTTCGGTCTTACGGTCGGCGCACTTTTCACTTTCCTTCTCTATACAAGGCAGTTTTTCCAGCCTATCACCCAGATTTCACAGCAGTTCAACAATATCATTGCCGCTCTTGCAGGTGCCGAACGAATTTTTGAGATTATTGACACCCCCATCGAAGAGGACGAAGGCTATGTTACCCTTGTGAATGCAAAGAAAAACGAAAAGGGCGAAATCACCGAATGTGACGAAAGAACAGGTATGTGGGCATGGAAGCATCCCCACGGAGACGGCACAATCACCTTCACCGAATGGCAGGGCGATGTGCGTTTTCACGATGTCACTTTCAGCTATGACGGCAAAAAGACCGTTCTCAAAAACGTGTCGCTTTATGCCCGTCCGGGCGAAAAAATCGCCTTTGTCGGCTCAACAGGTGCAGGCAAAACCACTATTACCAACCTCATAAACCGCTTCTATGACGTCAACGAAGGCAAGATAACCTATGACGGCATCAATATCAAAAAGATTAAAAAGGCGGCTCTGAGACGCTCTATGGCAATGGTTCTTCAGGACACTCACCTTTTCACAGGCACAGTCAGAGACAACATTGCCTACGGAAAGCTTGACGCAACGGATGAAGAAATTGTTGCAGCGGCAAAGCTTGCAAACGCCCATTCATTCATCACCCGCCTGCCTGACGGCTACGACACAATGATTACGGGTGACGGCGCAAACCTTTCGCAGGGTCAGCGTCAGCTTCTTTCAATTGCCCGTGCGGCAGTTGCAGACCCGCCCGTGCTCATCCTCGATGAAGCAACAAGCTCCATTGACACAAGAACCGAGCGCCTTATTGAAAAAGGCATGGATAAGCTCATGGAGGGCAGAACGGTGTTTGTTATTGCTCACCGTCTTTCAACCGTGCGCAACTCCAACGCTATCATGGTGCTTGAACAGGGCGAAATCATTGAGCGTGGCGACCACGATGACCTTATTGAACAGAAGGGCAAATATTATCAGCTTTATACGGGTCAGTTCGAACTTGATTAAAAAATAGGCAGAAATAAAAGAAACACTATAAACAGAATCGGCTTGGATGGATAAACAAATCCGTCCAAGCCGATTTTATTTTTTCGTGTAGCCGCCAAATATTTTCTTTGTTTTTAGCTTTTTCCTGATTTTGCGTATTTTTTTGCGTCTCCCATCGGAAGAAAACGGCTTTTTCGTCTTAGTGAAACACTAATTTTTCCGCTTTTTTATTATCTTATTTCCACTTATGGTAAGTATATAATAGAGGTCATCAAGCATTTGATAATCGTATTTGATAACGTCCATATCTTTTTCACTTTTTCTGTCTCTTTGGGCAACCATTTTTCTGTAAAGTTCAAGTCCCTCAAATGTAGTCAGATTACCGTGTCGACGCAAAACATAGCTCTTACCGTTAGTGTGCTTACCGTTTTCGTCTTTTTCATTCATTATCTGTTCAATGGTTGCGGGAACAAAACCTCTTGTAATCATATATGAATTCCAGCGATAATGCTCCAGAATTGCAAGGTTACGTCTGCCTGATTCAGCAAAATCAATGCCGTATTCAATGACTTTTCTTCCTGCAGCGGTGTTTTCGCCCGTGTATCGGGGCATATCACTTGCCGCATAAATCGCAAGGTATTCCTTCTCCGTAACGGCAGGTTCATCGTTGGCATCCACCCTACAATAATCAAGACCCATCATATTAAGCTTTGCCCTTATGCTCAGGGCAGCGTAGATGTTGGATTCGCGCATCAGGCGGTGCGTGTGAGTATACCATCTCTTGAGAGATTTATTTTTTTCACTTTCTACGAAGTCATCTGTAATAATCTCAAGAGGAAGCGTGCAGAGTGCGTATTCAAGGTCATATGTCTCACTTGTCGTAATAGCCATTTTCCTAACATCAGAGAGGATTGTTCCGATATTATAGACTATTTCCGTTTCGTTGCCAATAAACAGACACCCTTCCTTTTCGAGTACCTCCTGCTCCTTTGTGCGAGTACGTGTCCTGACGAAAATCACAAGATTTTCCGCACCCCATTCGCGGCGCTTTGCAACAAGCTTCTGTGCCATATCAATATTCTCAAGGTCATCGCCAAAACTGACAAGCACAAAATTCAGATCATTCTTGCTTCTGCATACGCATTTCTTAAGCACGGAATAAAGCTTGCCGTCATTGATATCAAGATGGTGGTATTCTTCCTCCGCAGGAAGCGAGGGCAGTGGCAAATATTTATCCTTATCCTCTGCATTGACTTCATCGCGGAAGCGATAATAATTATGATTCAAATTTTTGTTGTTGTTTAAAATATCCCTATCAAAAATATGATATTTTACTTTCTTCAGTTCGGGACCATTCTCTCCCTCTGTTAAAAACTGATTGTTTGCAACAGAAGTGAGAAAAATCTGTCTGCTGACTTTGCCAAAACATATCATAAAGAAATTAATATCAGTTTCCCGGCGGACAAGAAAAGTATCATAATCAATATGCCTTTCATCCATAAAAGATGCAAGCGGATATCTCTGAGCAAAATCAAATCCTATGGTCTTATACTTGTTTAAATAAGTAATACAACCAAAACCTGCAGATTCAATGTCATCATAAATCGCCTCGTACTTTGCCTCGCCAAAAGTAAAGGCTCGGAGTGTTCTGAAAATCTTTTCTCTGTCACCCTCGCTTTTGTTGTTTATTTCTCCTATGATTTTGCGGCATATAAGCATATTGCGCTCATCCGACCCCGTATTGATTACGACTGTGTCAGTTCGTTCGGAAATTTTTAGCTTAAGAATTTTACAAAGCTTAAGTAAAACAACAGCAGGTTTTCTGCATTTAAATATTTCGACGACCATTTCGTCATCCGACATTTCAATGTATGAAATATCATTCAGATAATAGTTGTCGCGTTCGTCATCGGATATTTTGTCAATTATTGTTTTGGTGCGCTTTTTTTCGCTCTCATAAATCTCCCTGTTCTGGGGATTGCTGCCGAAAATAAAGAGTCTGTCCTTGGGGCAATATCTGATTTTGTTTCTTCTTGAAAACTCCCAGATGCGGCGGCTCAACACGGAAAGAGCAACAAAAACAATGTTAAGTCCCGCCATAGCAAAGCAGATGAAAACCGTCACTTTATAAAATGAATTTGCATCCATCAAAGGCTCAATACATTCAAAATCATATTTCAAAACAACAAGTTCAATGATTTTGGAAACACTGTTAAAAAAAGCGTTGATAAAATCTTTTCCGCCATACATAAAGCCGATTACATAAAGCGGAATTGCCGTCACATAAACAATGGCAAACTGCCCTTTCTTGAAACTTTCAAGAAACTCTATATCTTTTGTTCGTCCTCTGCAAAAAAGCATAACAAACCAGACAACCGCCTGCACCACCAAAGCAATCAGGCAAACGGCGGTTATGCCGTTTATGATAATATTATTCATAGAATTTATGTTCACCTGCACCTATTTCAGTTTCTTTTCCGCCCAGCAGAACAGTCGCTGTTGCGCCATCGGGAACTGTGAATATATACTCAGTTTTGCCGTTTTCGGTTTTCCACTCAGATTTCACGGGACCTCTGCGACTTTCGATTGAAGCCTTGGCATAAGTGAGTCTGCCGTCTGTAACGGGAGCAAAAACAATATGTTCAAATGCAGGTTTGCTTTCATCAATCTTAATACCTGCCACATCGCCGTAAAGCCAATCGGCAACACTTCCGTATGCATAATGGTTAAAGGAATTCATTGATGTGCTCCACATTGTGCCGTCTTCACGAACACTGTCCCAATGCTCCCAGATTGTTGTGGCGCCCATCTTGACTGAGAAGAGCCATGAGGGATATTCTTCGCGGAGAAGAAGGCTGTATGCCGTTTCGGCATAACCGTTATCACTGAGAGCGTGAAGAAGATAAGGTGTTCCGACAAAACCTGTTTTAAGGTGACCGCACTCTGTAACGAGGTCATTGAGCTGCTTTGCGGTTTCGGCGGCATTATCGGTAATTCCGAAGTGCAGTGCAAGCACCGCGGCAGTCTGAGTTTCAAACTCCGCTTTTATTCTGCCGTTCTCCATGAATTCACGGCGGAATGCTTCAATTGACTTTTCTTTCTTTGCCTGAATCTCTGCGGCATCTTTGCCGCAAAGCTCCAGCGATTTTGCGTAAATCGCGCTTGAATAAATATAAAATGCTGTTGCAATAAGGCTCTTTTCCGTGCCCTTTGAGCAATCCTCGGGACTGCTGCCGTCAAGGTTAAGCCAATCGCCGAAATGCCAGCTTCTGCTCCATATGCCGTCATCCATACGGGTCTCAATGAATTCAAGATAATCCTTCATTGAATCAAGGGACTCGGCAATGATATCCTTGTTGGCATAGGTCAGATAAATCTGCCACGGACAGATTGTTGCGGCATCCGCCCACGCAGCAGAGCAATCCTCGTCAGGCCCGAAAACGCCGGGAATGACATGAGGAATCGTTCCCCAATTGGTCTGGTCTGCACGAAGGTCAGCCAGCCATTTTATAAAGAATCGCTCAACATCGTAGTTATACGATGCGGTTTTCACAAACACCTGTGCATCGCCTGTCCAACCGAGACGCTCGTCACGCTGGGGACAATCCGTGGGAACATCAAGGAAATTGCTCTTCTGACCCCAGATGACATTGGAGAAAAGCTTGTTTACTCTTTCATCAGAGCACTCAAAATAACCCGTTCTCTTCATATCGGAATAAACAACTATTGCGGTGAAATTCTCTTTCCTGACCTCGTCACTCCAGTTTTCAAGCTTGATGTAGCGGAAACCGTAGAAATTATAATCAGGCTTGTGAATATGCTCCTTGCCGTCACAGATAAACACCGCCTCTGCCTTTGCATCGCGCAGATTATCTCTGTAGAAGTTACCCTCTGCATCAAGCACCTCGGCGTGGCTGATAACAGCCCTCTCGCCCTTGTTGCCCTTGATTCTGAATTCAATATAACCCGTCATATTCTGACCGAAGTCAATAACGGTTTCTCCCTTGGGAGTAATGATTATTTCCTTTGCTTCAAGGCACTCCTGCTCAATAACCTTTTCGCCCTGACGGTCAAGAAGAACCTTTCTGTCCTTCTCAAAAACCTGAGCCTTTGCAGGGAAAATATCAACATAGGCAGGGTCATAGATATATCCGTTGTAAAGATTTGAATAAACATATTTTCCGTTTTCGCAATTCCAGTCACCGCCGCTGGTGATGATTTCTGTTTCACCATCGGCATAAACAACCGTAAGGGCACAGATTGCCGCAACCTCATTGAATCCGAGGTAAGAATCGCCCGAATGCATTCCGAAATAGCTCATTGCCTTCCAGCCGGGAGCAACGCCGAGAGCAATTGTGTTTTTATCCTTCAGCATATCGGTTACATCGTATGTATCAACCTGAACACGGCTCTTGTATGAAGTCCAGCCGGGAGCAAAAATAAAATCGCCCACACGCTCACCGTTGATTTTTGCAACATAAACGCCCAGCGCAGTAACCTCAAGCTTTGCACTGACAATTTCTTTTTCTATATCAAAATTCTTTGAAAACACAATTTCACGGCCGACTGCCGTCTTGGGGCTTTTTATCCACTGCGCATTAAGAATATTTTTCATATTTCTCCTCCTCGGGTAATTTATCTTCATTTTATAACACACAACGACAAAAATCAACCATAAAAATTTATATTTACACCCTTGATTGCAGCCGTAATTGCTGATAGAATGTTTAGAGTGAAAGGATTGATTTTTATGAAGAAATTCATCTGCGTGATTCTGATATTGGCAGCGCTGCTTACTTTTGCATCCTGCAAAGGGAAAGGCGATGATGAAACCGGAACCACCACTTACGCAGTGCCTGTCATTGAAGAAAGCACACATTCAAAGGAATTCAAGGACGAAAGCGGCAGAGTAGTTTTTACGGTTGATGTTGTTATTCCCAAAATTGTTGACGATTGCGACCCCAAGGTTGCCGAATACATCAACGGCGTTGCTCTCGATATTTTCAATGAAGCCTGCGAGTTTGCGCAAAGCAACCTTGAATATGCAAGCAAAGATTCCACACCCTGGGCAAAAACAATAACCTTTGAAACCACATTGCTTGATAATCGTTACGCCTGTTTCCTTGTCAATGATGTTTTCAGCGTCAACGGCGACATCCCCACCCTCAAAACTCTTTGCTTTGATATCCGCAACGGTGCGACCTGCAAACTTCGCGATTTTGCAATCAATCAGGACGACCCCAAAAGCTGTTTTGACCTTTTTGTTTCCGACACAGTTGCAAAAGTTCTGCCCAAGAGATTTCACGTTTCGGCATACATAACGGATGATGTGCTTGACAGACTTGACGAAATTATGAGTCCCGAAAATTTCTATCTCACCGAAAACGGCATGGGATTCTATTTTGACAAAGTCCTCGTTGATGAAAGACTCAGCGGCAATTTCAGAATGACATTCACCTGGTTTGAGCTGACAAGCAACTTTGCAATTCCCGAATAATAAACAATAACAAAAACCCCCTCGGTTGAAAAACCAAGGGGGTTTCTTTTATAAGTTGTTATTAACTATCTTTTATCAAGACTTATACAAGCTCGATGATGCACATCTCTGCAGCGTCACCTCTACGGGGACCTGTCTTGATAATGCGGCAGTAACCGCCGTTAACTTCCTTATATTTGGGGGCAATCTCATCAAAGAGCTTCTTAACTACGTCTTCTTTTGTAACGTAAGCAAGAACCTTGCGCTTTGAGTGAAGAGAGTCGTCCTTAGCAATGGTGATCATCTTTTCAGCCATTGCACGAACTTCCTGAGCCCTTGTAACGGTGGTCTCTATTCTGCCGTTTTCCAAAAGATAGGTAACAAGGCCTCTGAGCATCGACTTGCGATGGTCACTTGTGCGGCCAAGCTTTCTGGTACCGGGCATTTAGTTCACACTCCTTTACTAAAAGTGGATCATTCCTCGTCTCTGCGAAGGTCAAAGCCAAGTGAATTGAGCTTTGCAACAACTTCGTCAAGAGACTTTCTGCCGAGGTTACGAACTTTCATCATATCTTCCTCGGTTCTGTTGATCAAATCTTCAACCGTATTAATCTGCGCTCTCTTCAAGCAGTTAAAGGAACGAACAGAAAGGTCAAGTTCCTCAATGGTCATCTCAAGGACCTTTTCCTTGCCATTGTCGCTCTTTACGACCATAACCTCTGTGTCGTATGCCTCACCTGAGAGGTCACCGAAGAGGTTGAGGTGCTCGTTGAGGATCTTGGCGCCGAGAGAAACGGCCTCCATCGCGCTGATGGTTCCGTTAGTCCACACCTCGAGAGTCAGCTTATCATAGTCTGTAATCTGACCTACACGGGTATTTTCAACTGTGTAGTTAACTTTTAATACGGGTGTATAAATTGAATCAATTGCAATAACACCGATAATGGGCTGCATCATCTGCTTGTTTCTGTCTGCAGAAACATAGCCTCTGCCCTTGTCGCAGGTAAGCTCCATGCTTACGTGTGCGTCTGAGTTAAGAGTTGCGATGTGAAGCTCGGGGTTGAGGATTTCAACCTCTGAATCGGTCTTGATGCTGCCTGCAGTGATTTCATCATCGCCGTTAGCATCAATGTAGATTGTTTTGGGACCGTCACCGTGAATCTTGAGGATAACGTTCTTGAGGTTGAGAACAATCTCAGTTACATCTTCCTTAACTCCGGGGATGGTGCTGAATTCGTGAAGAATTCCGTCAATCTTAACGGAGGTTATCGCGTAGCCGGGAAGAGAAGAAAGAAGAACTCTTCTCAGGCTGTTACCCAATGTTGTGCCGTAACCTCTCTCAAGAGGTTCAACAACAAATCTACCGTACTTTCCGTCTTCGGAAATTTCGGCTGTATCAATTCTGGGCTTTTCGATACCAATCATTCAAAACCCTCCTTTAAAACAGGCAGGTATATCCTGCTCAAAATGCATTCAAAAACGTGCGTCGTTGCAACGCACTGCTGATAAACCTTGAAAGGTAAATCAAGCAGGGCATTATTTTGAATAAAGTTCAACGATGAGATGCTCTTCAACGGGAACCATGATCTGCTCACGAGTGGGCAGAGCAAGGATCTTGCCTGAATGAGCTTCTGCATTAAGGTCAAGCCACTGGGGAACAGGGCGTGAAGCATTTGCTTCAAGAGTTGCCTTAATCTTGTCGCTGTCAAGGCTCTTGTCCTTGATTGAAACTTCATCACCGGCTTTGAGAAGGTATGAAGGAATGTTAACCTTCTTGCCGTTTACTTTGTAATGGCCGTGAGTAACAAGCTGTCTTGCTTCTGCTCTGGAGTTTGCCCAGCCAAGAAGATAAACAACATTGTCAAGTCTGCTTTCGCAGATACGGAGCAGGTTTTCACCTGTTACGCCCTGCTTGCGCTCAGCCATAAGGAAATACTTGTAGAACTGGCCTTCCTGAATACCGTAGTAACGCTTAGCCTGCTGCTTTGCGCGAAGCTGAAGACCGTATTCAGTTGCCTTCTTGCGGCTCTGGCCGTGCTGACCGGGAGCATATGCTCTGCGCTCTACTGCGCACTTGCCTGTGTAGCAACGCTCACCCTTGAGGTAAAGCTTCTTGCCTTCACGGCGGCACAGCTTGCATACAGCACCTGTATATCTTGCCATATTGTGTTACACCTCCAAATAATTCTGGTTACACGCGCCTTCTCTTAGGCGGGCGGCATCCGTTGTGAGGAATGGGAGTAACATCCTTAATCATGTTAACTTCCAGACCTGCTGTCTGTAAAGCTCTGATTGCCGCTTCACGACCCTGGCCGGGGCCCTTAACATAGACCTCAACAGTCTTCATGCCGTGCTCGATAGCAGCCTTTGCTGCTGTTTCAGCGGCTGTCTGAGCTGCGAAGGGAGTTGATTTCTTTGAGCCTCTGAAGCCCATCTCACCTGCGCTTGCCCATGAAACTGCGTTGCCCTGGGTGTCAGTGATTGTAACAATAGTGTTGTTAAAGGTGGATTGGATATGGGCTGCACCGCGTTCGATATTCTTACGCTCACGGCGTCTGCGGGTACCTGTTGTCTTTTTTGCTGCTTTAGCCATAATATCCCTCCTAATCTTACTTCTTCTTGTTTGCAATGGTCTTCTTGGGACCCTTGCGTGTACGTGCGTTTGTCTTTGATCTCTGTCCTCTTACGGGGAGATTCTTTCTGTGACGAACGCCACGGTAGCATCCGATTTCGATAAGTCTCTTGATGTCGAATGCGGTTTCTCTGCGAAGATCGCCTTCTACAGTAAGGTTATGCTCGATATAGTCACGAAGCTTTGAAACATCGTCCTCAGTCATATCCTTAACTCTGAGGTCGGGATCTACGCCGGTTGCTGCGATAATGTCGCTTGCAGTCTTACGACCTATGCCATAGATGTAAGTAAGAGCAATTTCAATTCTCTTCTCTCTGGGCAGGTCAACACCTGAAATACGCGCCATTTGTCAGTTGCACCTCCAAATTAACATTGGTTTTCGTCGGGATTAACCCTGACGCTGCTTGTGCTTGGGATTTTCACAGATAACCATTACTTTTCCCTTGCGCTTAATGATTTTGCACTTTTCGCAAATTTTCTTGACAGAAGGTCTGACTTTCATATTAGAATACCTCCTTGAACTTACTTAGAACGCCATGTGATGCGGCCCTTTGTGAGGTCGTATGGCGACATTTCGACCGTCACTTTATCTCCGGGAAGAATCTTAATGTAGTTCATTCTGAGCTTTCCTGAGATGTGAGCCAATATTCTGTGTCCGTTTTCCAACTCAACCTGGAATGTTGCGTTGGGTAATGATTCTACTACCGTACCTTCAATCTCGATCATGTCCTGCTTAGACATAGTAACCTCCTAAGTGTTGCCGTTAATTTCTGCATTTAATCGCCTGAGCGCCTTTTTTAAGGCTCTGTTTGTTGCCGTTTCCGCTTCGCTGAGCAAAGCACCCGTTGGCTCAACATGGCGAATATTCTTGCTTTTCGGTCTTTCAACGGGACGTTCCTTTCCGTCACAGACCAGAACTCTTTCCTGCTCGCTTCCCACTATTGCAAGAAGCTTGCCCTTGTCCCTGCCTGCTGACGACCTTACTACTGCGCCTTTCTCAAGCATATCTCTCACCTTATATCATCGTGAGAATAACGGGGCCGTCTGCTGTGATGGCTACCGTATGCTCAAAGTGGGCGGAGAGTGAACCGTCCTTTGTTTTAATAGTCCAACCGTCAGGCAACTGCCTGATGCCTGCGCCTCCCATATTAATCATGGGTTCGATGGCAATTGTCATGCCGGGGAGCAGGCGCACACCTCTGCCGGGCGTGCCGAAATTTGGTACGCTGGGGTCCTCATGCATTTGCTTTCCGACTCCGTGACCCGTGAATTCACGAACCACTGAAAAGCCTCTTTCCTCGCAATACCTTTGGATTGTTGAGCCTATATCGCCGATCCTGCCGCCTGCGACAGCCGCCTTGATGCCTTCATAAAGGCTTTCGCGGGTTGTGTCGCACAGCCGCTGAGCTTCGGGTGAAATATCACCCGCCGCAAAAGTAGCGGCATTATCGCCGACATAGCCGTTGAAGGTTGCGCCGACATCAATGCTGACGATATCGCCCGCTTTGATTATTCGGCTTTTGCTCGGAATGCCGTGAATGACCTCATCGTTTATGGAAATGCATGTAGCAGCGGGGTATCCGTTATAACCTTTGAAAGTGGGTATTGCACCGCTTTTGATTATGAAGTTATGGGCAATGCGGTTGATTTCCTCGGTTGTTACGCCGGGTTCAACAGCCGCGCCCGCTGCCTTTAATGCTCCTGCAGCCACAGCGCAGGCCTCTTTCATAAGGGCCAGCTCTTTTGTTGTTTTGAGCACTATCATGCTAATCCTCCGTTAGGTGTAAATCCTTTGATTTACGGTAAGGGCTTATTAATCAAGGAAGCCCTTGTAGTGTCTCATCATCATCTGGCTCTCAAGCTGCTTAACAGTTTCAAGAGCAACACCGACAAGAATGATGATTGATGTACCGCCAAGTGAAACGGTGAAGCCCTGTGCATAGCCGAGCTTCTCGAGAACAAATGTGGCAATCTGTGAATAGATAATGGGAAGAAGAGCTACAACGCTCAGAAGAAGAGCACCGAGAAGGGTGATTCTGTGGATAATCTTACCAATGTATCTTGATGTGGGCTCGCCGGGACGAATGCCGGGGATTGAGCCGCCGTTGTCACGGATGTTCTTTGACATTTCAATGGGGTTGTACTGAATGCTTGCATAGAAGTATGCGAAAGCAATGATGAATACGAAGTAAATGATGCTGTATACCCAGTGGTCCATCTCAAAGATTGCGAAGAAACCGTTAAGGAACTTGTTCTCTGAAACAGTTGAGGGATTCATGAACATCTTTACTGTGGGGGGCAGTGAAAGGATTGATGAAGCGAAGATAACGGGCATAACACCTGACATATTAACCTTGATGGGAATATGTGTGCTCTGGCCGCCGTACATCTTTCTGCCGACAACTCTCTTTGCATACTGCACGGGAACTCTTCTCTCTGCATTATCCATCCACACGATGAACGCAATCATCAGAACAAGGATAACTGTGATAACAAGTGTGAAGGGGATGTATGCGCCGCCTCTTGAGATATAACCTGTTGAGGGGCCGAGGAGTGAAGAGATGAGTGAAGGAATTCTTGAAACGATACCTGCGAAGAGTATGATTGAAATACCGTTGCCGATACCCTTTTCGTTGACTCTTTCACCAAGCCACATGATAAGAGCTGTACCGGCTGTGAAGCAAAGGATGATAACCAGAGCCTGGAAAAATGCTGCGAAACCGGTGAACTCAGCGCCTGTGGCACTCTTTGTAAGATAACCCTGGCTTCTGAGATAGAAGAAGTAAGCTGTACTCTGGAGAAGACCGAGAGCGATAGTTACGAAACGAGTGATTGCTGCAATCTTCTTGCGGCCTTCCTCGCCTTCCTTCTGAAGCTTTTCAAGGGCGGGAATTGCAACTGCGAGCAGCTGCATGATAATTGAACTGTTGATGTAAGGAGTGATGGACATTGCGAAAATTGTTCCGTAATTGAACGCATCACCTGTCATCATGTTCAGATAGTTGAGGAAAGTATTACCCGTTGCTGCCTCAGCACCGAGAACGCCTGTTTCAGCGATAGCGGTGAAAGGAACGGGAATTGCCGAACCGATTCTGAAAACCAGAACGATAAGAGCTGTATAAAGAAGCTTCTTACGCAGGTCGGCGATTTTCCATGCATTAACTATTGTCTGAAGCACGTTAGATCACCTCTGCCTTTCCTCCGGCAGCTTCGATCTTTGATTTTGCGCTATCTGAAAAAGCATTTGCCTGAACGGTGAGCTTCTTCGAAATTTCGCCATTACCCAAAATCTTAACGCCGTCCAAAGTCTTTTTGATAATGCCTTTCTCAATAAGAGCTTCAATTGTAACGGTTGCACCGTCATCGAAATACTTATCAAGAGTAGCAATGTTGGTTATTGCCATCTCTGTTGCAAAGATGTTGTTGAATCCTCTCTTGGGGATTCTTCTCTGAAGGGGCATCTGACCGCCTTCAAAGCCGGCACGCATACCTCTGCCTGCACGTGCCTTCTGACCTTTATGACCCTTACCGGCTGTCTTGCCCTGACCTGATGCGGGGCCGCGACCGATACGCTTACGCTCTTTTGTTGAGCCTGCTGCGGGTGAGAGATCGTGCAACTTCATTAGTTTGCACCTCCTTGCTCGCTGGTCTCAATAAGGTGAGAAATCTTTCTTACCTTGCCCTGAGTAGCAGCGTTGTCCGGCTGAACTGAAATGTCGCCGATTTTGTGAAGACCAAGTGCATGGGCGGTTGCAATCTGGGGCTTGGTGCTTCCAATAAGGCTCTTAACGAGCTTTACCTGAATATCTGCCATTTTATCCGCCCTCCTTAACCTAAAATTTCTTTTGCAGACTTGCCGCGGATAGCAGCAACTTCTTCTACATTGCGAAGCTTTGAAAGTCCGTCAATAGTAGCTCTTACAACGTTAGTAGGATTGTTTGAACGAAGAGCCTTTGTACGGATATCCTTGATACCTACTGTTTCAACAACCGCACGAACGGGGCCGCCTGCGATAACGCCGGTACCGGGTGCAGCGGGTTTAAGAAGAACAACGCCTGCTCCGAACTTACCGATGATTTCGTGAGGGATTGTTGAACCCTTAAGAGCAACCTTCATGAGGTTCTTCTTAGCGTCTTCGATACCCTTACGGATTGCGTCAGGAACTTCACCTGACTTGCCAAGTCCGAAACCGATAATGCCGTTGCCGTCACCGACTACAACGATAGCCGCAAACTTAAAGATACGACCGCCCTTTACGGTTTTGGAAACACGGTTAATGGCTACTACGCGCTCTGTGAGCTCATATGCCGATGCATCAATCTTAGCCAAAAGTATTCCTCCCCTTCTTAGAACTTGAGGCCACCCTCACGGGCGCCGTCGGCCAGTTCCTTAACACGGCCGTGATAGATATAGCCGCCACGGTCGAAAACGCAGTTTTCGATACCCTTGTCAGCGGCACGTTTTGCCAATAATTCGCCCACCTTGTGAGCTGCAGACTTATTTCCGCCGTATTCCACGAAATCCTTCTCAACAGTTGATGCGGACACAAGGGTTTCACCCTTAACGTCGTCTATTAACTGAGCGTAGATATTCTGGAGGGAGCGGAATACATTAAGGCGAGGACATTCAGCTGTGCCTGAAATCTTGGCACGGACTCTCTTATGACGAGTCTGTCTGGCCTTATTGCTGTCCGGTCTGTTAACCATAATTTTTCACTCCTTAATTAGACTTATTTACCGCCCTTACCGGCCTTGCCTTCCTTGCGGCGGATGTGTTCGTCAACATACTTGATGCCCTTGCCCTTGTAGGGTTCGGGAGGTCTCTTTTCACGAACGTTAGCGGCAAACTGTCCGACCTTCTGCTTGTCGGGGCCTGAAATAATGACCTTGT
>CALFPM010000155.1 GCA_937919155.1 uncultured Clostridia bacterium | reverse complement strand
TTTATAGGTTTTGCAAATCCTGAAAAACCTAAAAAACCTATAAATCCTATTTACGCTGTTTTACCTATTGCCTTGTGGTAACTGCCGTGCATAACTCGTTCTATATGTGACGATTGAATATATTTCTGCAACCAAACTTCTATCGTCTTTACGCTCACTCCAAGGACTTCCGCCTGCTTCACCGCCTCCTGTTTGGTGAACCACCAAATGTTGCACGTATTATGGGACACAAAACCTTGTAAACCCTTATAATTCCGAAAAAACAGTCGCACATTTGCAAGTTTTCACTCACTAAATGTGCGACTATTCTACTTAGAGGATACGAAGGGACTTTTTCAGTGCCTTCAAAATTTGCATGTCTTTATTCTTCTTACCACACGCGGAGGTTATTGCAGTGTGAATGTGGCGTGTGTACCTTCCGCAGCATTTGGGGCAATCCAGATATGGAAATCGCCTGGTTCGGCGGAGAAGGTATATGCACCTTCTGCACCTAAGGTCACGCCTGTTGCTAAATGCCAATAGGCTAAGTCATCTGCCGTCAAATCAAAGCGTACGGTACACGATTCTCCTGCTGGAATGCTGATGCGTTGGAATCCTTTGAGTTCGCGTATCGGACGTGTGAGCGAACCCACCAAATCGCGAATATACAATTGCGGCACAGCCACTGCTTCTCGGCTACCCATGTTGCTGATGACGCATGAGGCGGTGATGGTGGCCGAGGTATTGGAGATAGAGAGGAGGGTGTCGGATAAGGTGACGGGGGAATATTCAAAAGTGGTATAAGTAAGTCCGTAGCCGAAAGGATAGAGTGGTTGGTCACCATACTCGAGCCAATAACTATCGGCACCGATAGAAAATTGCGCTGCACCGACGGGTATATCGTCATAGAGAATAGGATTAGCGGTAGGACGGCCGCTGTTCTTCTTGTTGTAGTACATAGGGATTTGTCCGACGGCTTGTGGGAATGTCACAGGCAGTCGTCCCGAGGGTGCTACTTCGCCCATAATCAGGTTTGCCGTTTTTCTGCCGACACCGGGCAGGCTTGTCAAATCATCAATGTTATCGGGCACATTGCCGCCAAAATCCGAAATCATTTTTTGGCACATCCCGATTATATCCCTTGCCTTCGCCCTGAAAAATCCGCAGGAATGGATGATTTCCTCCACATCCGTCACCTCTGCGGCGGCAAAATCCTCCACCGTCTTGTATTTCGCAAACAAAGCGGGCGTAACAAGATTGACCCTTGCATCTGTGCATTGCGCCGAAAGTCGGGTTGCAATAATCAGCTGCAGGGGATTTTCTGCGTTCAGAGAACAGAGCGAATGCGGATATTTTTCTTTCAGCGCATTCACTGCCAGAACCGCTCTTTCCTTGTCGTTCATTTTTTCTGCCTCCCGTATTTCACTAAAACAATTATATTATAATTGTCCGACAAATTAAAGACATTTTTTTAACTTAATATTAATTTTTATTATATAAAGATAAAAACTGTTGATTTTACCCGCGTTTTATGTTACCATTTACTCGTAATACTAAAATAGGGGGATTACCAGATGAAAAATAAATTTACGGCAAGGCTTTGTGTGCTGATGTGCATCATCCTTGCAATTTCCTGTTTCACCGCATGTAAAGTCAAACCTGACAACGGCGGTTCAACCACTCTTCCCGGCGATGATTCATGGCAGTCCGATTCCGGCTACAACAAGGTTGTAATCAGCCAGGCAGAGCTTGTTGACCTTGTTGAGGATGCGCTGGGCGATGATGTTCCCGAAAACTTTAACGGCAACCTCAGCACCCTCACTCCCGAACAGCTCGAAAAGGTTGAAAACCACGCAAAGAACGAAGGTCTCACTGTTGAAAAAGACAACAACGGCGACACCGTTATCAAAAAGGAAGAAATTCCCGTAACCGAAGCTTCAAAGGACGAGGTTGAGGATCTTTTCAACAAGCTCACAATCAAAGATCCCAGCAATCTTTCTCCCGAGGAATATGAAGAGCTTTCAAAGGTGGCAAGCAACGAAGGACTCATTGTTTCCACCAAGCCTGACGGTGATGTTGTTATCGTTAAACCCGTAACAACCACAAGAATTATTACTCAGGCTCCCAAGGAAACCACCGTAAAGGTTACCGCTCCCAAAACAACCAAAGGCACAACCTCTGTTTATAAGCCTCAGCATATGACAGCCGCTCCCATGGGTTCATCAACACAGCTTGTTGTTTCAGCCCTCTCGGACGGATGGATTACCAATTTCGGCACAGGCAAGCATACAGTTCTTGTGGACAACGCAGTTACAAAAGACGGCGGCTCAGTTGCAGTCGGTGTTACATCAACAGACACAGAAAGCAACACCGGCGTGGTTGTGAAATATAACGAAAAGGGCAAGCTGCAGTGGCAGGATACCATTTCAGGCAACGACCTTGTTACAATTGACGGCGTTACAGTCCTCAATGACGGCAGCATTATTGTTGTCGGCTGTACTCTTGCAACAAACCTTACCACTCCCGACCAATACATGTGCGCTGCAACAGTTGAAGGCGTTGTTGTCAAGTACTCGGAAAAAGGCGAAAGACAGTGGCTCAAAATCATCGGCGGCAGCGGCGGCGACATAATTTATGCTGCTGAAGCTACACCTGACGGCGGCTTTGTAATCGGCGGCAAGTCAACATCAAAGGACGGCCATTTCTCAGGTCTCGGCAATAACACAACAAAGGCATTCGTTCTGAAACTCAGTTCAAACGGCACTGTCGAATGGAAGAATGCTCTTTCAGGCACAATCCACTGTGCAGTCAAAGGTCTTGCAGTTAACCCTGCAGGCGAAGTTTTTGCAGCAATGGAAAACAACAACACTGATGGTGATTTTGCACAGTTCAATCTCCCCGGTTCAAGAAACGCAGTTGTTGCAAAATTCGGCTCATCAGGCAAGCTTCTCTGGTCAAAGGCTCTTCACGAAAGCGGTCTCACCAACATGCCCGGCATCACCTACACCAATGACGGCGGCTGCGTGGTTGCAGGTCAGTATTCAATTTCAGCCAAGAAGGGCAACATTTACAGCTTCAGCAAGATATACAACGGCGGCACCAGCGGCACTTATGACGGCATTATCGTAAAGTTCAAGGCAGACGGCTCAACAGGCTGGATCACTCCTCTTGTCGGCTTTGAAAGTGATTACATCACAGATATCACAAGGATTTCAAACGGCTATGCTGTCTGCGGCTACTCCGCATCATCAAACCGCGATTTCCAGATTCTGGGCAATGGCGATTATGATGCATATATCTACACCCTGAACAGCTACGGCGAAACGGAAAAGATTTATGATTTTGCCGGCTCCGCTTCAGATCAGGCCAGAACAATCTGCGCAAGCGGTGACCTGCTTTATGTTGCAGGCTCCACAAACTCATCTGACGGTGCATTTGCAGGTCTCAGTCCTGCAGGCACAGATGACAACGCAGCAGGCGTTATGAGATGCTATAAACTTTCATAAAAATTTTAAAAGGCTGTTTTCACAAACCGTGAAAACAGCCTTTTGTGTCAAAACCCGTTATCCCGCAAAGGAATAAAACGCAACTGTCACAACTCCCAGCACCATAATTGCGCAGAGCAGAATTGCAACAACTCTAACAAACATATTATGACCTTTCATTTTTTCCTCCCGTTAATTTTCAATCCTCTAAATAATAACCCTTTCGTGCGCCGTTGTCAATGACTGCAGAGGAAAATCATCGTTGACTAATTTTTACACTTTTGTTATACTTTAAAATATATATACATAAAAGGAATGATGTTATGAGCGCATTTTCACTTGGGTTAAACAAATTTTTATCCCTGATTTTTGCAGTTATTCTTATCCCCTTTTCCCTGCTCACCCACGGAATTGACCTGATTTCCGAATCGGGACGCACAGACACGGAAAAGACAAATGTTGTGGGCATCGGCGCATATTTCCGCTCACAAGGCATGACAAGTGACGGAGAAACTCTTTATTTTTCATCCAAAACAACTCTTATCCGCACAGAAGCTGATGCAAAAACCCTTGTGAATGCCAATTATTTTGCCATTCCCGATGAGCTTAAAGAACTGGGCATAAAGCACATCGGCGGCCTCAGCTATTACAACGGCTTTATTTATGCAGGTCTTGAGGACAGCAAAGTGTGGGATTATCCCATTGTGGGTGTTTTCGATGCCGAAACCCTTGAGCTTGTTGATTATTACATTATGGACAGTGAAAAAATCACAAGAGGTCTTCCTTGGGTATGTGTTGATGGCAAAACAGGCTACCTTTACTGCACAGACCACTCCAAAACTCCCACAAAGCTGTTGGTTTATGACACCGCCAATGAGATGGCGCCCGTTGCGGAGATTGCACTTGAAAGTTCACCCTACGCCATTCAGGGTGCGGAGGTTTATGGCGGCATTATTTACGCGGCAACCAACGATGACACTCAGGCAATATATAAAATTGACCCCGCCACAGGCAAGGTTGAAAAATATCTTGACCGCAATCTGACCTCCGGCAGCGAAGGCGAGGGTATGACATTTATAACAAAAGACGGAACCCCTGTTCTCATTGCAATGGATATGGGTCCTCTTTTCATAAACGCTTTTGTGCGTGAATATCCTTTTGAATAAGAATATTCTTTGGGGGAAACAAAAATGAAAAGCAAAGCAATTCCCGTTACCGTTGCAGCGGTAGCGGTTGCCCTTGTGTGCATCGTTGCAGCTCTGGGCATTAAAATGAGCAACAAACCTGTTATTGAGCCTGTGCAGAACACGGAAACCCTTGCAACAACCGCAGAAATTACCTACCCCGTTCATGAGGAAACCCGCTTCCATCTGCCCGAAACAACAACAGATTCAGTGCCGACCACACTTGCACCGACTGAGAAAACAGACGAAACTTCAACAACCGAACCCGAATCAACCACCCTTGCAGAAAAAATCACTCAGGTGGCAACAACCGTCATAAATGCGGCATTCAAGGATGTTTTCACTTTGCCGAAAGCTCCTCGGTATGTGCCGCCTGACACCAACCTTGATTTTTCAAAAATCAATCTTGCTTCATATAAGTACAATCCTGACGGCAATTTTTTCTATACCGATGACAAAGAGTGCTGGCAGAAAAACTTCGGTTTCAACGAGGTTTATGATGCCTTTGCACCCATCACAATGATGTATTACGACACGGTGCGTACCACATTTGAATACGGCGGCAAGGAATGGCTTATCCAGACCTGGAAAGGTCAATACGGAATGGCGTTTGTCGGCGGTGAGGTTGGCGTATACACCAGACCAATCGGAAGCATCGGCTCACACTATATCTGTGCCGACAAAGAGGATTGGCTCTATATGGAAACCGCATTTATGTGGGACGAATATGAAACGGGCGAATACCGAGCCGTTTTCAACCGCGAATACGATAAGTATTGGTGGGCAACGGGCTTTGTTGTCGGCTTCCCCAACGGAAGTCTCCGCAAAACACTGACAGAATTCAGACTTGTAACACACATCACATTCAAAGATGCCGAAATGGCGGATGCTTTCTGCAAATCCTTTGAAAATAACGGATTCACCCGCGTTTCAAAACTCAACAACAATTCGCCCGACACCTTTGTTCAGGTGGGCGCAGATGTTGCCTTTGTGTGGCAGAACATAAATCAAAAATGAAAAAAGACCTCCGATTTTTCGGAGGTCTTGATTTTTATTCTGTTCAGATAACTCTTACTCTGATTGCACCATCAATATTTGCATCAAATGCTTTGTCGGTATCGATTACGGTGTAACCCATATCCTTTTTGTTGGCAGTAAAGATTGAGGTAACCTCTGCGCCTGCTGCCTTTGCAGCTGCCTCTGCCTTTGCGGCAAATTCATCTGCATTTTCCTTGTGGATAAAGCAGGTGCGGGTTGCAAACTCACTTGCAAGCAAAGTGTTGGGAAGGTTAACCGAGTTTTTGATTTCGCCTCTGAGGAGGTATGCGGCAACTTCATCTGCCGCCATCATTGCGCAGTTTTCTTCACTTTCGGGAGTTGATGCGCCGAGGTGAGGAATAGCTGTTACGCCCTCTGCACCAAGCTGCTCATCGGTGGGGAAGTCTGTTACATATGCGCCTGCCTTGCCGCTTGCAAGTGCATCAACAATATCCTTTGATGCAACAAGCTCTCCACGGGCAAAGTTAAGGATTCTTACACCGTCCTTCATCTTTGCGATGCTTTCGGCATTAATCATTCCCCTTGTGCCGTCATTGAGAGGAGCGTGAAGTGTAATGTAATCACTCTCTGCAAAAAGCTCGTCAAGCTCAACAAGCTTTATATCTGTTTTACCTGCTGCAAAGGGATCGTATGCAATAACATCCATACCAAGTGCCTTTGCACTTTCAGCGACCATTGCGCCGATTGCGCCGAGACCGACAATACCGAGAGTCTTGCCGAGAATTTCGGGGCCCGCAAAGTTGCTCTTGCCCTTTTCAACAAGCTTGCCAACATTCTCGCCCTCGCCCTTAAGGGTTTTGCACCAATCCATTGATGCGGCAACCTTTCTTGAAGCGAGGAAAAGTGAACAGATAACAAGCTCCTTAACTGCGTTTGCATTTGCGCCGGGTGTGTTGAAAACAACAACGCCCTTGTCGCTGCAAGCAGGAATGGGAATATTGTTTACACCTGCACCTGCTCTTGCGATTGCAACGGTGTTATCCGAAAGCTCCATTTCGTGCATTGAAGCTGAACGCACAAGAATTGCATCAGGATTTTCAATTGCATCGCCACAGGTAAAGAGTTCCTTGTCAAGGCGGTCAAGACCGTTCTTTGAAATCTTATTTAAAAGTAAAATATTAAACATTTCAAAATCCCCCAATCAGTTATTCTTTTCGAATTCAGCCATGAACTCAACAAGCTTTTCAACGCCTTCGATGGGCATTGCGTTGTAGATTGAAGCTCTCATGCCGCCAACTGAGCGGTGTCCCTTAAGGTTAACAAAGCCTGCTTCGGTTGCGGCTTTGACAAACTTTGCGTTAAGTTCGTCACTCTCCGTAACAAAAGTAACGTTCATCATTGAACGATCGCTCTTCTTGACGGGATTGTGGAACATTTTGCTGTTATCAATGAAATCATAGAGGATTGAGCATTTCTTTTCATTGTGAAGCTTCATTGCCTCAAGACCGCCAAGATTCTTGATCCATTCAAGCACAAGCTTGCACATATAGATGGAGTAGCAGGGAGGGGTATTATAAAGTGAATCGTTATCTGCAAGGGTCTTGTAATCGAGCATTGTGGGGGTATAATCCCTTGCATTGCCGAGAAGGTCCTCGCGGACAATAACGATTGTCAGACCTGCGGGAGCAACATTCTTCTGTGCGCCGCCGTAAATAACACCGTATTTCGAAACATCCATAGGCTCTGAAAGGAAGCAGGATGAAACGTCTGCAACCAGAGGAACATTGCCTGTATCGGGAAGTTCGGTGAAACGAGTGCCGTAAATTGTGTTGTTCTGGCAGATATAGAAATAGTCTGCATCAGGAGTGAAGTTTGCTTTATCAAGCTCGGGAATGCAGCTGAAATTCTGATCCTTTGATGAGCCAACAACCTTTATTTCACCGTATTTTGTAGCTTCCTTGTATGCCTTGGTTGAGAACTGACCCGAAAGAACATAGTCAGCCTTGCCGCTGCCGTTGAGGAAGTTGAGAGGGATAGCCGCAAACTGTGTTGATGCGCCGCCCTGGCAGAAGATAACCTTGTAGTTATCAGGGATACCCATAATCTCCTTGAAAAGGTCACGGGCACCGAAGATGATTTCTTCATAAACCTTTGAACGGTGGCTCATTTCCATTACAGACTGTCCGCTGCCCTTGTAGTCAAGCATTTCCGCAGCTGCTCTGTTGAGCACGCTTTCGGGAAGCATTGAGGGACCTGCTGAAAAATTATAAACTCTTGCCATTATATATCATCCTTCCAAAAAGAATTATCCTTACTATATTATTCTTCAACTGCGCTGATTGCTATTCCCAGGTCATCAAGCTGAACGCCGTCAACGATTGCGGGGCATTCCGTCATAGGCTCGCTTGCATTCTGCACCTTGGGATATGCAATAACATCTCTGAGTGACTCACTTCCCAGCATCTGCATAACAAGTCTGTCAAGGCCGATGCCCATACCGCCGTGAGGAGGTGCGCCGTACTTGAACGCATCAAGCAGGTATCCGAATTTGTTGTGTGCCTCTTCATCAGAAAGACCGAGAAGCGAGAAAATTCTTGCCTGAAGATCGGGATTTGTGATTCTGATTGAACCTGAGCAAAGCTCAACGCCGTTAAGAACAAGGTCATATGCCTTTGCTCTGACAGCGCCCTTGTCGCTCTCAAGATAATCAAGGCACTCATCCATAGGTGATGTGAACGGATGATGCATTGCAACAAACTGCTGTGCATCCTCATCCCAATCAAAGAAGGGGAATTCCGTGATCCAAAGGAGATTATATTGCTTTTCAGGAATAATGTCAAGTTTCTTGGCAACTGCCTGACGGAGCGCGCCAAGCACTGAAAGAACGGTTGAATTCTTGCCGTCACCGATGATAAGAACAACATCGCCTGCTTTTGCATCTGCTTTTTCAAGGAGAGCATTCATTTCGTCCTCGGTAAGGAACTTTGCAAATGAAGAAGCCATTGTGCCGTCCTCATTCATTCTTACCCATGCAAGACCCTTTGCGCCGATGCCTCTCACCATTTCGGTAAGCTTATCGATTTCTTTTCTTGTGAGTGTGTTGACTGCACCCTTTGCGGTGATGCCTCTTACGCTGCCGCCGGCTTCAATTGCACCGGTGAAAACGCCGAAGCCGCAGCCTTTGACGGTTTCGCTCAGGTCATAGATTTCCATGCCGAAACGGGTATCAGGCTTGTCGCTGCCGTAGCGCTCCATAGCCTCTTTGTAAGTAAGTCTGGGCAGAGGAAGCTGAATATCAACGCCGAGAGCTTCCCTGAAAACTCTTGCCATATAGCCTTCACCGATTGCAAGAACATCTTCCATATCAACAAATGACATTTCAAGGTCAATCTGTGTGAACTCGGGCTGACGGTCTGCACGAAGGTCTTCGTCACGGAAGCAACGGGCAATCTGCATATATCTGTCAAAGCCTGCAACCATTGAAAGCTGCTTATAAAGCTGGGGTGACTGTGGAAGAGCATAGAACTTGCCCTTGTGAATACGGCTGGGAACAAGATAGTCTCTTGCGCCCTCGGGAGTTGATTTGATAAGAATAGGTGTTTCGATTTCGATGAAACCGTTTTCATCAAAATAGTCTCTTGTGATTTTTGTAATCTTGTGGCGGAGAAGAATGTTTCTCTGAAGGTCAGGTCTGCGAAGGTCAAGGTAGCGGTACTTGAGTCTTGTGAGTTCCGCCGTCTGACAATCCTCGATGATTTCAAAGGGAGGGGTTTCACTCTTTGCGAGAATTCTCAGGTCTGTGACCTCAATTTCGATTTCGCCTGTGGGAATTTCTGTGTTCTTTGCCGAACGCTCTCTTACGATACCCTCTGCCATAAGAACATATTCACTTCTTGCGGAAGCGGCTTTTTCAAAAACATCCTTTGCCGTTGATTCGTCAAAAGCAAGCTGAACAATGCCTTCTCTGTCGCGAAGGTCAATGAAAATAAGTGCGCCCAGGTCTCTCTGACGCTGCACCCAACCTGCAACGGTAACTTTTTTGCCTGCATCTGAAAGACGGAGATCTCCGCAATAATTTGTACGTTTAAGTCCTGTCATGAAGTCCATTTTATTTCTATCCTTTCGGAGATTATTCGTTGAAATTAAGGAGTGCGGAAAGGTCAACGCCCTCAAGACCGCCGAGGCTTTCGCCAAGCGCCGCGGTTTCCTGACGGAGAAGGAATTCCATAAAGTTTTCTCCGAGGTCGGCAAGGTCTGTTTCCGTTGCTTCGCCGCTGTCCATATTCTTTATTTTTGCCTTGCCCGATGCAATTTCGTCATCGCCAAGCACCATTGTGTACTTTGCACCGATTTTATCGGCAAATTTCATCTGAGCCTTGAGTGAACGGCCCACAACATCGGTCTGAGCGCTGATTCCGTTTGCTCTCAGGTCGGCAATAATTGCCGCCGCTTCATATGAAGCGTTCTCACCCATGGGAGCAATATAAATATCGCAGCCTGAGGGTTTGGGAAGCTCAATACCCTGAGCCTCAAGGAGCATAAGCAGTCTGCCTGTGCCGAGGCCGAAGCCGAGAGAAGGCACGTGAGGTCCGCCAAGCTCTTCGATGAGTCCGTCATAGCGTCCGCCGCCGCACACGGTGCCCTGAGCGCCGATATCGGTTGAAACGAACTCAAAAACAGTTCTTGTATAGTAGTCAAGTCCTCTTACGATGCGGGGATTGACGGTATATTCAATATTCATTTTGTCGAGATATTTCTTTACACTCTCAAAATGCTTTGAGCAATCCTCGCAGATATAATCAATGATTGCAGGGGCATCCTTTGCAATATCTGAGCAAACGGGGCTTTTGCAATCCAGAATTCTCATGGGATTCTTTTCGAGTCTGCCGAGACAAGTGGGACAAAGGTCGTCTTTCTTTGCCTCAAAATACTCCTTGAGCGCCGCGTGATAATTCTTGCGGCATTCGGGGCAGCCGATTGAATTAAGCTGAAGCTGAATCCCCTCAACTCCGAGGAATGCAAAAATTTCGTTGGCAAGTGAAATTACCTCTGCATCTGCGGCAGGATGAGCGGCACCCAGCATTTCAACGCCGAACTGCTGGAATTCTCTCCATCTGCCTGCCTGAGGCTTTTCATAGCGATAGCAGTTAAGCACATAGCAAAGCTTCTGGGGCAGAGCCTCATTGAAAAGGCCGTGCTCAAGAAATGCTCTTGCCGCGCCTGCTGTTCCCTCGGGGCGCAGGGTGATTGAACGTCCGCCCTTATCGTCAAAAGTATACATTTCCTTCTGAACAACGTCAGTTGTTTCGCCAACGCCTCTCTGGAAAAGCTCTGTATGTTCAAAAACGGGTGTTCTTATTTCTCTGAAGCCGAACTTTGCGGCAATATCAAGCAAAGTCTGCTCAATAAACTGATTTTTATAGACCACATCGGGCAGGATATCCTGAGTTCCCTTGATGGCTTTTGTTACAAGTGCCATAATTTATCTTCCTATCTCAAAAAACTGATAGGGTCGTCTTTGATAAGACGACCCCTGAAAATCTGCAATTCTGCCAAAAGGAGCGCCTTGCTTTTAAAAGCTTCCGGCATTTGACCTTGCGATTTCACGCCAATCAAGGTCACCTCTGGCAAGTGAGTGTATAAGCGCCTCAGCCGTTGCAATATTTGTTGCAACAGGGATATTGTGAACATCGCAGAGCCTGAGAAGTGTTGCTTCGTTGGGCTCATGAGGCTTTGCTGTGAGCGGATCACGGAAAATCAGCAAGAGGTCAATTTCGTTGCAGGCGATTCGCGAAGCAATCTGTTCATCGCCGCCCTGAGAACCACTTAAAAATCTTGTTATGTCAAGACCTGTGGCCTCGGCAACCATTTTACCCGTTGTGCCTGTTGCATAAATATTGTGTCTGCTCAGAATGCCGCAATAAGCTATACAAAACTGAATCATCAGCTCTTTTTTTGCATCATGTGCGAGTATGGCAATATTCATCCGTTAATCCTCCTTGCATTTTTATACACATTTAAACCGAATTTACTATAATAATAACAAATATAATTTA